>CAYXSL010000129.1:0-13251 GCA_964466605.1 uncultured Verminephrobacter sp. | reverse complement strand
CGGCCACCTCGCAGTTCTTCATCAACGTGAAGGACAACGCCATGCTCAACGCCCCCAGCCCCGACGGCCACGGCTATGCCGTGTTCGGCAAAGTGGTGGAAGGCACGGCCGTGGTGGACAAGATCAAGGCCGTGGCCACTGGCAACAAGGGCCCGCACCAGAACGTGCCCACCACCCCCGTCACCATCACTTCCGCCACCGTGGTGAAGTGAATTTTTTGAAGAAAGCACTGCAATGAGCAATCCACAAGTTGAACTCCACGTCACCATCAACGTGGCAGAAACCGCCACCCAGGGCGTGATCACCATCGAACTGGACGCCGTGAATGCGCCCAAGTCCACGGCCAACTTCCTGAGCTACGTGAACAGCGGCTTCTACAGCGGCACCGTGTTCCACCGCGTGATCAAGAACTTCATGATCCAGGGCGGTGGCATGACGGCCGACATGAAGCAAAAGGAAACCCAGGCCCCCATCGAGAACGAAGCCAAGAACGGCCTGAAGAACGACAAGTACACCCTGGCCATGGCCCGCACCGGCGACCCCCACAGCGCCACAGCCCAGTTCTTCATCAATACGGTGGACAACGGCTTCCTGAACCACACCTCGCCCACCGCCCAAGGCTGGGGCTATGCCGTGTTCGGCAAGGTCGTGAAGGGCCAGGACGTGGTGGACGCCATCAAGGCCGTGCGCACCACGCGCAAGGGCTACCACGATGACGTGCCTTTTGACGCCGTGGTCATCGACAAGGCCGTGGCCCTGTAAATCCACAGCCTGCTCGGGCCTTGACTGCCGCCCCGTTGACGACCGTGCCCCCGTTCGAGGAGCTTGCCGCTCCCTCGCACTGGCGCACGGTCGAATTCATTTCGGACCTGCACCTGCAGGCCAGCGAGCCTGCCACCGTGGCCGCCTGGCAGCAATACCTGCAGACCACGCAGGCCGACGCGCTCTTCATCCTGGGCGACCTGTTCGAAGTGTGGGTGGGCGACGATGCCCTGCAGGAGCCCGGCAGTTTCGAGGCCACATGCTGCGCCGACTTGCAGGCCGCCGCGCAGCGCCTGCCGGTGTTCTTCATGCACGGCAACCGCGACTTTCTGGCAGGCCCGGCCTTCCTGGCGCACTGCGGCATCACCGGCCTGGCCGACCCCACCGTGCTGGTGTTGAACGGCCAGCGTTTTGTGCTCAGCCATGGCGATCTGCTGTGCCTGGATGACGTGGACTACCAGCGTTTTCGGGTGCAGGCGCGCAGCAGCGAATGGCAAGAACGCTTTCTTGCCCAGCCCTTGGCCACGCGCCGTGCGCAGGCGCGCGGCATCCGGCAGGAGAGCGAGGCACGCAAACAATCCGGCGCCAGCTACGCCGATGTGGACGGCCCCGCCGCCATCGCCTGGCTGCAGGCTGCGGGTGCCCGCACGCTCATCCACGGCCACACCCACAAGCCCGCCAGCCACCAGTTGGCCCCAAGCTTGCAGCGCGTGGTGCTCAGCGACTGGGACGCCGCCGCATTGCCCCCCCGCGTGGAAACACTGCGTTTGTCCGGCGCGGGCTTGGAACGGGTCACCTTGGCCCCCAGCTACCAGCGATCCTGAACTGCGCGGGGCCTGACCGCCTTGCAGCCTGATCGCCATGCCCCCTTTTCTCAACCGGCTCTGGCGCCACGTGCGCTCCACCGTGGCCCCGGTGCCCGACATCTCCGCCACGCTGTGGCTGCAAACGCTGCAGCGCTACCCATTTCTGGCGGCGCTCTCGCTGCACGACCAGTCGAAGCTGCGCGCGCTCAGCGCCCTCTTCCTGCACCACAAGGAATTCCACGGTGCCCATGGCCTGGTCGTGACCGATGCCATGGCCATCGACATCGCGGCCCAGGCCTGCCTGCCCCTGCTGCACTGGGGCGACCCCGCCAAGGCGCTTGGCTGGTATGACGACTTTGTGGGCATCGTGCTGCACCCCGGCGAAGCCGTGGCCCGCCGCAAGACCATGGACGAAGCCGGCGTGGTACATGAACACACGCAGGTGCTGCTGGGCGAAGCCATGGAGCGCGGCCCCATCATGCTGAGCTGGGAGCATGTGGCCAACGCCACCGAAAACACCGCGCGCGGCCACAACGTGGTGGTGCACGAGTTTGTACACAAACTCGACATGAAAAGCGGCGAGCCCAATGGCTGCCCTCCCCTGCCCGCCGGCTTCATGGGCGCACGCACCGGCCGCGCCGCCTACGAGGCCTGGTGGAACGCCTGGGAGCCTGCCTACCAGGACTTCCGCGAAGCGGTCATCAAGGCCGAGCGCTTCGGCGCAGAACGCCCCTGGCTGGACGCCTATGGCGCCACCTCGCAGTCCGAGTTCTTCGCCGTGGCTTGCGAGGCCTACTTTGTGAACCGCGCGCGGTTTGCGCAGGAGTTTCCGGCGCTGATGCCGGTGCTGGATGCGTTTTTTCGCCCGGCTTTGCGCTAATTCAATCAACGCACAAAGAACTCCCTGGTGGAACCCTGTTGATCTCTGCACATACGTCGCAGTAACCAAGAGTTACTTGGCAGTTGTAGCGCACGCCACATAGACTCGTCGCGCCACACGCCGTGCACAACGGCTGCTTTTTTCCATCCAAGGAAGTTTCATGTCAGACATTGCATCCAACGAAAGACTGCGACGTATCGGCCTGCTGGCCGCATTGGTTGTCCCCGCGCTCACGGCCTGTGGCGGCGGCTCAGGGGGCTCCGCCGAGACACCAACGCCTGCCCCACCTGCCCCAGCCCCAGCAGCCACCGTCTCCCTCCTAGCAGGCAACGCCAGTGGGGCTGGTAGCCAGGATGGCGCCGCACTCACCGTCGCGCGCTTCAGTCTCAGCCTTGGTGGAATGGCGATGACCGGCTCAGGCGAAGTCGTCATTGCAGACGGCCACCGGATACGCAAGCTCAGCACCGACCAGGAACAGGTCAGCACCTTGGCGGGCGGCGGGGCGATGGTACCTTCGGGCGGCACCAACTATGCCGACGGAAGCGGCTCTGCAGCGCGGTTTTACGGTCCCAAGGCGGTTGCCGTTGACGCAGCGGGGAACACGTACGTCGCCGACACCGTGAACCACTTAGTGCGCAAAATCAGCGCATCAGGAGTCGTCACGACCCTTGCTGGGAAAGCAGGGGTGTGCGGGAGCCAGAACGGCGTCGGTGAAGCCGCGACCTTCTGCACCCCCACTAGCATCGCTGTGGACAAGATGGGTACCGTGTATGTCTCACAGGGCTCTGGCACGGAAAATCCCATTCGCAAAATCACCGCTGCCGGCGAAGTGAGCACATTCATCGGCAAAGCCAGCCAGTACGCTGGCGGGATTTCAACTCCTTGGGGTCCGATACCCACTTACTATCCCGTGCATTTGGCGATTGACTCGGCAGGGTCCCTCTTCGCGGCGGACCCCAACGATCATGTAATCCGCAAGTACAGTGCCGACGGCCAAGCCACCGTGGTAGCTGGCACGCTACTCCCCAACAATGTGGGAGGGGACACGGACGGCGTGGCCTCCGCTGCGAAATTCCGCACTTTTTTGGCCGTCGCTTTCGACGCCGCGAATCGCCTGCACGTACTGGGTCCCGACAACTCTGGCTACCCGACCATCCGGCGGATTGATAGCGATGGAACCACAACCACCGTTGTTCGGGCGCACTCCTGCACCCTCCAGAATGGGATTGTCACCGGTCCGCCAGGGACTCTGTGCACCGCGAACCAGATGGTCGTCAAGGCCAACGGAGATTTCCTGGTGGCCGAATACGGGTACGGCGGCAGCACCTACAAATATGCGCAGTTGCGCAGCTACACGCCGCAAGGCACTTCCACCGTGGTTGCCGGAATGCCCTCCGCCGAGGGCGCAGACGACGGGCAAGGCAGCAGCGCGCGATTCGACAGGCCAGGTGCCCTGGCCTTCAATCCCTCGGGGGCTCTGTATGTGCGCGACAACGGCAACGGCGCCATTCGCACGGCGCAGGCAGATGGCCTGGTGCGCACCTTGGGCAAACCGGACGGGCATTGCACGGCGGTCACCGGCATGGCCAGCGAATTCCTGGCCCTGTCTGGCCCGGGCAGCGGATCGCTGAGATCCAACAACGGCCCGCTGGCCACTGACGGCGCCGGGAACCTTTACACCGTCAATGAAGAGCGCGTCCTCAAAATGAAGGATTGCCAAGTCACGCTCCTGGCGGACCTGAAGCCGCTGCTGACAACGTCCACCTACGTCTTTATGCCCAACAACGCATCGGGTATTGCGGCAGACAGCACAGGCAACGTCTATGTATCCACCCTCAAGGGCGCCATTTTCAAGATCGACACCAAGGGCGAAATTTCGCTGTTCGCAGGCGGCGTGGGCGCGTTGGGTCACGCGGATGGTCAAGGCATAGCGGCGAAATTTTCGGCCCCAGGCCATATGAGCACCGATGCGGCTGGCAATCTCTATGTCGTCGATGGCCTGTCGTATACAGCCACCGTGGTGGGTCCTACCATCCGCAAGATCACGCCGTCCGGCTTGGTCAGCACCCTGGCGGGCAACCCCAACGCTGCCGCCGGCTACGCCGATGGCTCTGGCACAGCCGCGCTGTTCACGGCGGGTAGCATCTTGTCTGGCGAGACTGCGAGCATTGCTGCAGACAACAAAGGCAACGTTTATGTCGCCGACCCCGTCAACAGCGTGATCCGCAAGATTGCGACCGACGGCCAGGTCACCACGCCTGTGGGTCAGGCTTGGCGGTATGGTTATGCGGCGGGTGCTCTGCCAGGCATCATCAACCGCCCTGCGGGCATTGCAGTGCGCAACTCCACGATGTACATCTCTGTGCCGAACGCGGTGCTGCAGGTCGGACTGCCCTGACAGAAAGGCTGACTCGGCGCAAAGCAGCAATGCAATGCGTCTGCAGCAACTTCTTACCCTTCATGTGCGGACGCGCCATCGTCCACACATGGCGCTGACAGCTCCTCGACCATACGGATATGGCCAAGCCCGACTTGGCCCTCCTCATTCGCATCCGCCAGCCCATCCAGCGGGCCCCTACACAACCCGGCGGTGAGCGCACGGCCATTCAAGAAAACGGCTGCGCAGCTCGCGACCTCCCGTTGCATCGCCAGGCATGCGCGCGCAATGCTGCCTCTGCGGCCTTGACACAACGTGCAGCCATTGGCTGGCCGGAGGGTTTGTACTTCATCGCGTTACTTTGACACTTTGTCTAATTTTGTATAAATTGGACAAATGCCTGCACGACTTTCTTCGCCTCCCGCTGCCCGCGTACGTCCCACTGGAAGCGCCCTGCGGCACGCCCCGGAGCAAAGGGCCCTGCTTTCGCAAATCGAGCAGGTCGCCCAAGGCCTCGCAGCCACCTTTGCCCCCTTCTGCGAGGTGGTGGTGCACGACCTGCTGGACCCCAAGCACTCCATCCTGGCCATCCACAACAACCTGTCGGGGCGCATGGTGGGCGACCCCACCACCGAGATGGGGCTCACGCGCATCGCAGACCCCGACTATCCGCAGGTGGTCGCCAACTACGCCAACCAGTTCGCTGACGGCCGCCCGGCCAAGAGCACCTCGGTGGGCATCAAGGACGCATCGGGCCACTACATCGCGGCGCTGTGCCTGAACGTGGACATGACGCTGTTTCGCAGCCTGCAGAGCGTGGTGGGCCAGTTCATCGCCACAGATGGCGACACGGGGCTCAAGGAATCACTGGACCCCGCCGGGGCCGAAGCTATCCGCCAGCGCATTGACCAGTTCGCGGCGCGGCTGTCGTCGGCGCCACGCGCCCTCAAGGCAGCCGAGCGGCGCGCGCTGCTGCGCGAACTCAAGGCCTCGGGCAGCCTGGAAGTGCGCCGCGCCATGGAGGTCGTGGCGCAGCACCTGGGCGTGTCGCGCGCCACGGTGTATGGCGATGTGAAATGACGCGCCCGACGACACGGCCCGCTGCGCCCGCCGCATCTGACTTTTCCACTTCCACCCGGACTTCACCATGACCCCAACCCTCCCCGCCCTTCCGACCTACGACGACGTGGTGGCCGCCGCAGGCCGCATTGCAGGGGTGGCCCACCGCACTCCGGTGCTCACCTCGCGCACCGTCAACGAAGAATTTGGCGCCCAGGTGTTCTTCAAGTGCGAAAACCTGCAGCGCATGGGCGCATTCAAGTTCCGGGGGGCTTACAACGCGCTCGCAAAGTTCAGCCCCGCGCAGCGCAAGGCCGGGGTGGTCGCGTTCTCCTCAGGCAACCACGCACAGGGCATTGCGCTGGCCGCGCGCGAGCTGGGCATCCCTGCCACCATCGTCATGCCGCAGGACGCGCCCGCCGCCAAGGTGGCGGCCACCCAGGGCTACGGTGCCACCGTGGTGTTCTACGACCGCTACACACAAGACCGCGAGCGGATCACCCGCGACCTGGCGCAGCAAAATGGCCTCACGCTGATCCCGCCCTACGACCACGCCGATGTGCTGGCCGGCCAGGGTACGGCCGCCAAGGAACTGTTCGAGGAGGTGGGTCCGCTCGATGCATTCTTTGTGTGCCTGGGCGGCGGCGGGCTGCTGTCAGGCTCGGCCCTGGCCACGCGCGCACTCTCGCCCCAGACCAAACTCTATGGCGTGGAGCCCGCAGCGGGCAACGACGGCCAGCAGTCGTTCCGCAGCGGCACCATCGTGCACATCGACACCCCAACCACCATTGCCGATGGTGCGCAAACGCAGCACCTGGGCCAGATCACCTTCGCCATCATCCGCCGCGATGTGGACGACATCCTCACGGTGACGGACGAACAGCTGGTGGATGCCATGCGCTTTTTTGCCGAGCGCATGAAGCTGATGGTGGAGCCCACCGGCTGCCTGGGTTTTGCTGCCGCGCGGGCCATGCAGAGCGAGCTCAGGGGCCAGCGCGTGGGCGTGATCATCAGCGGCGGCAACGTAGACCTGGCACGGTTTTGCGCCTTGGTGGCCGGGTGACGGGCCGCCACCCGGCCCCGCCAGCCTGAACACACGTCACGACGACAGCGCCTGCTCCACCGCCGCCTGGGCCTCCTCCAGGCTGCTGAAGAACCGCATCTGCTGGGGCATGGCCTTGGGCAAATGGGCCGGCGCGGGCCAGAGGCGCTCGTCCTCCCAGGCGGCGGTCCATCCGCCGATATCTTTGCGCTTGACGGAGCAGATCGCTTGCCCATCCACCATCGCGGTCCAGGTGGTAGGCGGGTTGTGGTCCCAGCTGACATGTGCCATGGTGCCCTCCAGCGGTTGCTGCACCATTGTAGGAACCAGCTGCCGGATGGGCAATGTATCCGCTTCTAAACAAGCTTGAACGCCTTTGCTGGTGCGCTTCTCAGCACCCATTCAGGGGCAGTTCGTACCCGGCCCCACTACGCGATGCCTGCGCGCACAGGTGCACATGGCAGTCCACGGCGCCGCATGAAAAGCACCTCAGGCCCCGATGCCCCATCGTAACCAACAGTTACTTGGCAGTAGTCATACACGCCCCATAGACTCGTCGCGCCATGCATCGTGCACAACAATCACCATTCATTCCAGGGAGTTTCATGTCAGACATTGCATCCAACGAACGACTGCGACGCATCAGCCTGCTTGCCGCACTGGTTGCCCCCGTGCTCACCGCCTGCGGAGGCGGCTCTGGCAGCTCGAGCTTACCTCCTTTACCCGCTCCTCTAACTGCGCTGTCCCTGTTCGCGGGCAATGCAGACGGCCCGGGCAACCAGGATGGGCCCGCCTCCGCAGCCCGCTTCAGCCTCTCGGTTCGTGGACTGGCTGTTGCTCCCAATGGAGATCTGGTGATTGCAGATGCTGACAACAATGCCATCCGCAAACTGTCCGGCGCCGGACAGGTCAGCACCCTGGCGGGAGGCGGCGATGTGCTGCCCCAGAGCCCCATTACGACGCCCGCTGCAAACCATGCCGATGGAGCGGGTGTCGCTGCCAAATTCAAGGCACCACAAGCGGTGGCCGTGGATGCTGCCGGCAACACTTACGTCGCAGACACCGACAACCATGTCGTGCGCAAGATCGACCCGGCGGGGAACACAACCACCTTGGCAGGGCAGCCAGGGGTGTGCGGAAACACAGATGGCTCCGGTGCCGCCGCAAGCTTCTGCAGGCCGGGCAGCATCGCCGTGGACGGCTCCGGCAACGTGTATGTCTCTGAACGCGTGGGTATCAACGGCATCACCGGCAACCCCATCCGAAAAATCACGGCAGCTGGAGCAGTCAGCACGGTAACCCAAAAAGCAAGTCAGCGACCCAGCCGGATCCATTTTTCCGCAGGTGCATACATTTACTTTTACCAACCCGTTCGGCTGGCCACCGACGCCTCTGGCACCCTTTACGCAGCCGACCCCAACGACCATGTGGTGCGCAAATTCACCCCACAGGGCCAGGAGAGTGTCCTGTCTGGCAGGATGCCCGAAGGCAATGATGACTACGCCTATGCCGATGGACCTGCAGCAGACGCCAAGTTCGGAAGCATGGACGCCATTGCCCTGGACAGACAAAACCGGGTCTACGTACTGGACAACGGAGTCGGTGGCAAGCGGATACGCCGCATCGAAAGTGATGGTGCAGTGTCCACGGTAGTGGGTCCGGCCTCCTGCAGAGATACCACAGCGCAATCTTTGTGCTGGGCTCAGGACCTCGCAATTGACGCTTCTGGCAATTTTCTGGTGAACGAATTGGCAACCGTGATTGGCAGTACGGTTCAGCAATATTCGCTTATCCGCCGGTTCACTCCCGATGGAGTCTCTTCCAGCGTGGCGGCGGGCTCGCTGACGGGTGTCGGCTCCACCGATGGCACGGGCACAGTAGCGCGGTTCTACATGCCGGAGGGGCTTGCGGTGGGCAAGTCTGGCACGCTCTATGTGGCAGACAGCGGCAACCAGGTGGTTCGCACCGTTTCGCCTGCCGGCACAACACGCACCCTGGGGATACCACAGGGCAAGCGTTGCGCCTCCTCGGGTGGCAAGGTTTCCGAGGTGACTTTCTGCGGTATCCAAACGCTGGCGGTAGACGGCGCCGAAAACCTCTACGTGCCCGTTGACACACGCATCGTCAAGACGACACCAACAGGCGATGTCAACGTAGTGGCGGATCTTGCTGCGCTGGTGAACAACCCGCTGACACAAGCTAACGACACCATCGCCGGCATGGCAGTGGACAGCGTTGGCAACATGTACGCCGCCCTGGCATCAGGAAGTGCCATCGTCAAGATCACCCTTGCGGGCGAGCCCACGGTGTTTGCAGGAACCTTGCGCGCACCGGGGCATGCGGATGGGCAAGGGAGCACCGCCCGGTTTTCCGGACTTGGCGACATGGCCATCGACACCAGCGGAAACCTGTACGTCATCGATGGCATGGGCTACGGAAACAGCGCCGGGCCGACCGTGCGCAAGATCACGCCCACCGGGCTGGTCAGCACCATTGCAGGCACCGCAACCGAAGCACCGGGACTGGTGGACGGGGCCCGTGCGGTGGCACGCTTGACGGTCTCCCAGCCCGGCTCTGCGAGGTCATGGCAAAGTGCCCGCCTGACGGTAGACAACCAAGGCAACCTGTACCTCACCGACCCGGTTCATAGCGTGGTGCGAAGAATCGCAGCCGCTGATGGCAACGTCAGCACGCTGGTGGGGAAACGGGCTCGCTACGGTTTTGCACCCGGTGACTTGCCTGGCATGGTCAACCGACCCGTCGGCATTGCGGCGTATGGCGCCATGCTCTATGTCACCACGTCCGACGCTGTGGCCGCAGTCAAGCTGCCCTGAAGCCACCGCAGGGCCAGCGACCAGCGTCGCCAAAGGCGCTTTCTCAGCCCCTCGCCCGTCACCTCCGCCGAATCCCTTGCTCCCGATGGATGATGCGGCGGTGCCCTTAGGACACGAACCTCCGCACCTTCTCGGCCGCAGCACGCGTCCAGTCGAGAGTGATGATCGCGAGGTCTTGGGTAAGGATCTTTCGCGTCAATGAGTAACGCTTAGCCTGTGTCCGCTGATGCGCGCAGTGCAGGGCTTCACAACGAGCATCCCAAGCCCAATGCTCCGCCGAAACCAACAGTTACTTGGCAGTAGACATAGGCTTCCCATAGACTCGTTGCGCCACGCGCATCGCGCACTACAACCACCACCCATTCAGGGAGTTTCATGTCAGACATTGCATCCAACGAACGACTGCGACGTATCAGCCTGCTGGCCGCATTGGTTGTCTCAATGGTCACCGCCTGCGGAGGCGGCTCTGGCGGCTCGGCCGAGACCCCCCCCCCTCCAGCGCCAACACCTGCCCCGGCCACAGCCCTTTCCTTGCTGGCAGGTAGCACCGATGGGCCCGGCCAGCAGGACGGAGCGAGCACCGTTGCAAAAATCAGTGTTCAACCGGGTGGCATGGCGTTGGCCCCTGCGGGCGACGTGCTGATTGCCGACACCGGCAACCACACCATTCGCAAACTGAGCCCCGCAGGGCAACTCACCACATTGGCAGGAGGCGACCCTACGCGAAGCGACGTTGTCAGCACCGAAAGTCGCTACGTGGATGCCCAGGGCACGACAGCCCGCTTCAACGCCCCCCAGGCCGTGGCTGTGGATTCGGCAGGCAGCACCTACGTGGCCGACACTGGCAACCACTTGGTACGCAAGATCGATGCGTCAGGCAATGTGACCACGCTAGCTGGCAAGGTGGGCGTGTGTGGCAATGCCGATGGCTCAGGTACGACAGCCACACTGTGCAGCCCTACCAGCATTGCCGTGGACAAGGACGGGAATGTCTACGTATCCGAGTGGGCGCCCCCAACACAGGGGCTGCCCCCCGAGCCTACAGGCAACCCCATCCGCAAAATTACGCCTGCCGGTGTCGTCAGCACTGTGGTGTTCAAGGCCAGCCAGTATCCGACCCCAGGACAAGGGCGCTACAACCCGGCGTTCTACTACCCGGTACAACTGGCAACAGATTCGACAGGCACACTTTATGCCGCCGACCCCAACGACCATGTCGTGCGCAAATACACGACCGACGGACAGGCCTCAGTGCTCTCAGGCACGGTGGCCCAAGGCAACGCAGGCTACGTAGATGGGTCGGCTTCGGCAGCCCGTTTCGGCAGGCTGCAGGCCATTACCGTCGACCGTGCCAACCGAGTGTTTGTATTGGATATGCACACAGGCACCCCACTGCGCGAGATCGCCGCAGATGGATCAACCACCACCGTGCGAAGTGCACCGGACTGCAATTGGGGAGCTGATGGACTGCCCCCTTCCTTCTGTGCGTCCAAGCGTCTGGCACTGGATGCCGAAGGCCGATTTCTTGTCACAGAAGGCGGAACATCCCAGACCTTTCAGCCATACGCATTTATCAGTCGCTTTGCACGCACCGGTGCCGCCACACTGCAAGTGGGAACGCCTCCCCGTCCAGGCTGGGTCGATGGAGTCGGCAGCCAAGCCCGCTTCGACAGCCCCGGACCGCTGGCCATGGGCAAGTCCGGTACGCTGTATGTGCGCGATCGCAACAATGGCGCGCTCCGAACCATAGATACCGATTCGGCCAGGGTGGGCACACTAGGCAAGGCCAAGAACCCGTGCAGCCAAACCACCGGTCGGCTCAATGAGGTCGCATTCTGCGGCTCCACGCCGTTGTCAGCAGACGATGCCGGCAACCTCTACTCCGTGGACTTCAAGCGCATCCTCAAGGTCACGCCCGCTGGCGACGTGGTGGTGTTCGCGGACCTGTCTGCCCAACTGGCCGCCATTCCAGGCTTCCTTCTTGATGGCCTCACGGGCATGGTCTCCGACGGGGCAGGCACCGTGTACACATCGTCACTTAAGGGCGTCATTTTCAAGATCACCCCGGCAGGCGCGGTCAGCCTGTTCGCAGGCAATCCGAATACCCGGGGCCATGTCGATGGACCTGTGGGCTCCGCGCTGTTCTCGGCGATCGGCAACCTGGCACTGGATCCGGCGGGCAACCTGCTTGTGGTGGACGGGCGGTACCACAACGTCACGGGCGTTGGTCCCACCATTCGCAAGATCACACCGGCGGGTATGGTCAGCACCGTTGCGGGCCGCGCCGACATGGCGCCTGGCTTGGTGAACGGTCCGACGGCCACGGCACAACTGGCCATTGATACAGAGGCTGCCATCTCTGACTCCCAGGCCAGCCTGGCGACAGATGCCAAAGGCAACGTCTACGTGACCGATCCCCGCCACCGGGTCGTCCGCAAGATTGGCACCGATGGACAGGTCAGCACACTGGTGGGTCAACCCTGGGGCAAAGGGTTTGCAGCCGGCGATCTGCCCGGCCTCATCGGTGAACCCACAGGCATCGCCGTGCGGGGCACCACCTTGTTTGTTTCTACTGCGCACGCGGTGGCAGCCGTCAAGCTCCCCTGACAGAGGATCGCGCGCAATAGACTGAAAAGGGGCTGCTGACACCCCCTTTTTTACCCATCAGAGCAGCAACTGGCGCGCCACACGCGCAATGTGCGCCGCATCCACCCCAAAAAACTCCCGCAGCGCCGCCCGCGTATCGCTGCGGCCGAAGCCGTCGGTGCCCAGGGTGATGTACTTGCGCCCTTCGGGGATGAAAGCGCGCACGGTCTCGGGCACGGCGCGCACATAGTCGGTGGCCGCCACCACCGGCCCGCGGGTGGCGGCCAGTTGGGCGGCAAGCCAGGGGGTGCCGGGGTCAACCCCTTCTTCACCCGCCAGCGCGCGCTGTTCGCAGGCCACGCCATCGCGGGCCAGTTCGCTCCAGCTGGTGACGCTGAGCACGGTCACATCCAGGCCTTCGCTGGCGAGTTGTTCCGCGGCCTTGACCACTTCAGTCAGGATGGCGCCGGAACCCATCAAGGTGACGGAATTTTGAGAAGAAATAAGGCCTTTGCGCGCGTCCACATTGCCCTGATAGCTCCTGAAAACATAGCATCCACGCAAGACCCCGTCTGCAGCACCTGCGGGCAGGTCGGGCTGGGCGTAGTTCTCGTTCATCAGCGTGACGTAGTAGAAGACGTCGCGCTGCTCGGTCACCATCTCGCGCATGCCGGCGTCGATGATGACGGCCATCTCGCCCGCGTAGGCCGGGTCGTAGGCCTTGCAGTTGGGGATGGTGGCGGCCACGAGGTGGCTGGTGCCGTCCTGGTGCTGCAGGCCCTCGCCGCCCAGCGTGGTGCGGCCCGAGGTGGCGCCCAGCAAAAAGCCGCGCGCGCGCTGGTCTGCAGCCGCCCAGATGGCGTCGCCCACGCGCTGGAAGCCGAACATGGAGTAGTAGATGTAGA
>CAYXSL010000128.1:3385-13300 GCA_964466605.1 uncultured Verminephrobacter sp. | reverse complement strand
GAAGGCCACACGGCTGCTGGCGGCGGCAATGCAGGCTTTCAGATTGACGGAGGTGCGGCGCTCCTCGTCCATGATGCCCAGCTTGACGGTGCTGTCGGGCAGGCCCAGCAGCTTCTCGACGCGGCCGAAGAGTTCAGCGGCAAAGCCCACTTCGGCGGGGCCGTGCATCTTGGGCTTGACGATGTAGACGCTGCCCTTGCGGGAGTTGCGGATGCCATTCGCGCCATGGCCTTGCAGGTCGTGCAATGCGATCGCCGTTGTGACCACCGCATCCATGATGCCTTCGGGGATCTCGCGCACCTGACCCTGTGCGTCCTTCCACAGGATGGCCGGGTTGGTCATCAGGTGGCCCACATTGCGCAGGAACATCAGCGAGCGGCCATGCAGGCGCACTTCGCCGCCCGCCGGGCCGGTGTACACGCGGTCAGGGTTCAGTCCGCGCGTGATGGTCTTGCCGCCCTTGGCGACCTGCTCGGTCAGCGTGGCCTGGATGATGCCCAGCCAGTTGCTGTAGCCCAGCACCTTGTCTTCGGCGTCCACGGCGGCCACGGAGTCTTCCAGGTCCAGGATGGTGGACAGGGCCGCTTCCAGCACCAGGTCGCTCACGCCTGCGGCATCGGATTGGCCGATGGGCGTGCTGCGGTCGATCTGGATATCGAGGTGCAGGCCGTTGTGCTGCAGCAGCACCGACGACGGTGCGGCGGCGTTGCCCTGGTAGCCCTTGAACTGCGATGGGTCCTTCAGGCCCGTGGTGCTGCCCGTACTGCCATTCGCGAGCGCCACCACCAGCTGGCCGCCTTCGACGCGGTAGCCGGTCGAATCCTTGTGCGAGCCCGTGGCCAGCGGCGCCGTGTCGTCCAGCACCTGGCGTGCAAACGCGATCACCTTGGCGCCGCGCACGGGGTTGTAGCCCTTGCCTTTTTCAGCGCCGCCTTCTTCGCTGATGGCGTCGGTGCCATACAGCGCGTCATACAAAGAGCCCCAGCGCGCGTTGGCGGCGTTGAGTGCATAACGTGCGTTCAGAATGGGCACCACCAGTTGCGGGCCGGCCTGCGTGGCCAGCTCGTCGTCCACGTTGGCGGTGGTGGCCTTCACATCGGCAGGCTGGGGCACCAGGTAGCCGATCTTTTCCAGAAAGCTGCGGTAGGCCACCATGTCCTGGATGGGGCCGGGGTTGGCCTTGTGCCAGGTGTCCAGCTCGGTCTGCAGGCGGTCGCGCTCGGCCAGCAGGGCGATGTTGCGCGGGGCCAGGTCGGCCACGATGGCGCCAAAACCCTTCCAGAACGTTTCGCTGCCCACGCCCGTGCCGGGCAGCACCTTGTCTTCGACAAAGCGGAACAGGGAGGTGGCCACTTGCAGGCCGTGGGCGGTGGTGCGGTCGGTCATGGAAAAGCTCGCTGAAAAAGAGAAAAAAATGCCACTGCGGGACGATGATGGACAGACTGTATTGCAAATATCTGCGCACATAAATATGCTGAAAATCTCTAAACCAGTGACTTTTAAGCAAAAGTAGTGCGCTCGGTGGGCCTCGGCATATCCGTAGTCGCCCGTAGTGGTGCTGGCGCCCATTAGCCACTACGCTGCGCGCACAACAACCATCGGGAGACAAACCCATGCAGGCACCCCTGGCCACCAGCGCGCTGAACGCTGCCTACAAGAACAAGATCGTGAGCGCCGCCGACGCGGTGCAGCTCATCCACGACGGCGACACCGTGGCCACGGGCGGCTTTGTGGGCATCGGCTTTGCCGAGAGCATTGCCGTGGCGCTGGCCCAGCGCTGGGAATCAACACAAACCCCGCGGGGCCTCACCCTGGTCTACGCCGCCGGGCAGGGCGATGGCAAGCAGCGTGGTCTCAACCACCTGGGCCACGCCGGCCTGCTCCAGCGCGTGATCGGCGGGCACTGGAGCCTGGTGCCGCGCATCCAGAAGCTCGCGGTGGACAACCAGATCGAGGCCTGGAACTTGCCCCAGGGCGTGATCACGCATTTGTTCCGCGACATCGCTGCGGGCAAGCCCGGCACGCTCACGCGCGTGGGCCTGGACACCTTTGTGGACCCGCGCCATGGCGGCGGCAAGCTCAACGCGCGCACCACCGAAGACCTGGTGCGCATCCTCCCCATCGACGGGCAGGACTACCTGTTCTACAAGGCCTTCCCCATCCACGTGGGCATCATCCGCGCCACCACGGCCGACGCCGACGGCAACCTCACCATGGAGCGCGAGGCGCTCACGCTCGAAGCGCTGGCCATCGCCATGGCCGCGCGCAACTCGGGGGGCGTGGTCATCGCGCAGGTCGAGCGCATCGCCGAGCGCGGCACGCTCAACCCCCGGCAGGTGAAGGTGCCCGGCGTGCTGGTGGACGCGGTGGTGCTGGCCACCGAGCCCGCGCACCACCATCAGACCTTTGCCGAGCCCTACAGCGCCGCGTTTGCGGGCGAGCTGCGCGTGCCCATGGACACCCTGGAACCCATGCCGCTGACCGAGCGCAAGATCATCGCCCGCCGCGCGGCGCTGGAGCTGCGCCCGCACCAGGTGGTCAACCTCGGCATCGGCATGCCCGAGGGCGTGGCCAATGTGGCGGCCGAGGAGCGCATCATCGACCTCGTCACGCTCACGGCCGAACCTGGGGTGATCGGCGGCATTCCCGCCGGTGGCCTGAACTTTGGCGCGGCCGTGAACCCGCAGGCCATCATCGACCAGCCCAACCAGTTCGACTTCTACGACGGCGGTGGCCTGGACATCGCGATCCTGGGCCTGGCGCAGGCCGACCAGCACGGCAACCTCAACGTGAGCAAGTTCGGGCCGCGCCTGGCGGGTGCGGGCGGCTTCATCAACATCAGCCAGAACGCCAAGACCGTGGTGTTTGTCGGCACCTTCACGGCAGGCGATCTGCAGGTGGAGGCGGTGGACGGCCACCTGCACATCCTGCACGAGGGCGGCGCGCGCAAGCTGGTGCGCGAGGTCGAGCACCGCACCTTCAGCGGCGCCGAGGCGCTGCGGCGCGGCCAGCGCGTGCTGTACGTCACAGAGCGCTGCGTGTTCCGCCTCGTGCCCTCGGGCGAGCCGGAGGGCGGCGGCGCGCTGGAGCTGATCGAGCTGGCCCCCGGCATCGACCTGCACCGCGACGTGCTCGCCCACATGGCGTTCACGCCGCGCATCAGCCCCGGCCTGCAGCCCATGGACATGCGCCTGTTCGAGCCCGGCCCGCTGGGCCTGCGCGAGCAACTGCTCAACCGCCCGCTGGTGCAGCGCTTCGAGCTGGACGCCGCGCGCCAGCTGCTGCACATCGACTTCTCGGGCCTGCAGATCAACACCGCCAGCACCATCGACGCCATCGAGCAGGAGGTGCGCCGCCTGCTGGCCCCGCTCGCGTCGAAGGGCGAGCGCGTGGAGGTGATCGTGAACTACGACCACTTCACCATCGCGCCCGACCTGGCCGATGCCTACACCGCCATGGTGCAGGGCCTCACGCGCGACCTCTACACCGAGGTCAAGCGCTACGGCACGGTGGGGTTCCTCAAGTCCCGTTTGACTTGAATGCTATACAAATCATAGCTGTTGAGGCAATATGGTCGCGCGCAAAGGCCTGTTTTTGCTTCAAATTTCTCTGCCGCCGGGCGCCACGGGGCGATAGCCGCCGGTGCAGCCCCCCGCGTGGATATCTCCATAATCTCCGCATGGACAAACTCAAGGCCTTCGAATCCTTTGTATCGGTGGCCACGCGCGGCAGCCTCACCGCAGCCGCCAAGGCCGAGGGCGTGGCGCCCGCCATCATGGGGCGGCGGCTGGATGCGCTCGAAGAGCACCTGGGCGTGAAGCTGCTGGTGCGCACCACGCGCCGCATCAGCCTCACGCACGAGGGCAGCGCGTTTCTGGAAGACTGCCAGCGCCTGCTGGCCGATGTGGCCAATGCCGAGGCCAGCGTGTCCGAAGGCGGCGTCAAGGCCACGGGCCATTTGCGCATCACCGCGCCTGCCGGTTTTGGCCGCCGCCATGTGGCGCCGCTGGTGCCGCGTTTTCGCTCGGCGCACCCCGACGTGACCATTTCGCTCAACCTCAGCGACCGCGTGGTGGACCTCGCGGGCGAGGGCTTTGACTGCGCCGTGCGCGTGGGTGATTTGCCCGACTCGTCGCTGGTGAGCGTGCGCATCGCCGACAACCGCCGCCTGTGCGTGGCCACGCCCGAATACCTGGCCCGGCGCGGCACCCCGCGCGCCCCGGCCGAGCTGGTGCAGCATGACTGCCTCACGCTGTCCAGCGACGCATCGCAGACGCGCGGCTGGGCGTTCCGCGTTCCGCATGCCGACGGCTCCACCGAGGTCATGCACCTCAAGCCCGGCGGGCCGCTCGACTGCTCCGACGGCCAGGTGCTGCACGACTGGTGCCTGGGCGGCTGGGGCATTGCCTGGCGCAGCACCTGGGAGGTCGAGGCCGAGATCGCCGCGGGCCGTCTGGTGGCGGTGCTGGAGGACTTTGCCGCGCCGCCCAACGGCATCTACGTGGTGTTCCCCCAGCGCAAGCACCTGCCGCTGCGCGTGCGGCTGTGGATCGAGCACCTCAAGCACCAGTACGCGCAGCCCGCGTTCTGGAAAGGCGAATGACCCCGCATGTCCGAGCCCACGCTCCTCGTTGCTGACGACCACCCGCTGTTCCGTGCGGCCGTGCTGCATGTGCTGCAGGGGCGCCTGCCCCAGTTCCGCACGCTGGAGGCCGCCAGCGCCGCCACCCTGGGCCAGATGCTGCAGGAGCACCCGGAGATCGAACTCGTGCTGCTGGACCTGAGCATGCCCGGCACACGCGGCTTTTCGGCCCTCTTGCATGTGCGCGGCGAATACCCCGAGCTGCCCGTGGTCATCATCTCGTCCAACGACCACCCGCGCGTGATCCGCCGCGCGCAGCAGTTTGGCGCCGCAGGCTTCATCCCCAAGTCCGCGCCCGCCGAAGCCATGGGCGATGCCATCCAGGCCGTGCTGGACGGCGGCAGCTGGTTCCCGCCCATGGCGGCCGAGCGCTCCGAGGCCGACGCCGAGCTGGCCGCGCGCCTGGCGCAGCTCACCCCCCAGCAGTTCCGCGTGCTGTTGTGCCTGGCCGACGGCCTGCTCAACAAGCAGATCGCGGCCGCGCTGGGTTTGGCCGAGAACACCGTGAAGGTGCATGTCACGGCCATCCTGAAAAAGCTCGCTTGCTACAGCCGCACGCAGGCGGCGGTGCTGGTGAAAAGCCTGGAGACGGAAGACGGCGTGTCTTCCTGAGGTTGATATCTGCATCAAAACGGCCGCTGTCGCCTATTCATAAAGCGCTGGCAGCTACTAAAAGCGTAGCGATGAGCGCAACCTCTCAAACCGGGCGCAGCACCATGCGCGAGACGCCGTGCAAGGGCCGCCCCGCCGCACTGGCGTCGTCCCCCTCCCCGTAGCGCGGAGAGAGAAGGGGGAAGCCGCGCAGCGGCTCAGGGGGATGTTCCCTGTCTCAGCAACGTCTGGCTCACCAGTGCCCGCAGCGCGGGCGCGCGCACCGGCTTGGCCAGAAAGCCCCAGCCGCGTTCGGCAGCCTGGCGGCGCAGGGTGGCGTCGCGCTCTGCGGTGACCAGGATCACGGCGGGCGTCTGGCCCCAGCGCTGGCACAGCGCCATGTAGACATCGGGGCCGTGGTGGCCCGCGCCCAGGTGCACATCCAGCAGCACCAGCTGGGGCGCCTGGCCAGGCTGCGCGGCGGCCAGGGCTTCGGGGGCGCCACCGGCCAGCGGCACTGCGCAGCCCCAGCGCTGCAGCAGGGCCTGGGTGGCGGCGCAGGTGGGGGCGTCGTCCTCGATCACCCATGCGCTGCTGCCTTGCAGGGGGGCATCGTCGCCAGACTGTCGTAGCGCGGTGGCCGGCTCGGCAGCCTGCTGCGCAGCGGCCGGATTGCCCAGCGGCACACACACCCAGAACACGCTGCCGCGCCCCAGCTGTGATCGCAGGCCGATCTCGTGCCCCAGCAGGCGGCCCAGGCGCTCGACGATGGCCAGGCCCAGGCCTGCGCCCCGGTCGTCGGCGCGGCCTTCGTCCAGGCGGCGGAATTCTTCGAAGATCTCGCGCTGCAGCGCCTCGGGGATGCCCGGGCCCTGGTCGTGCACCTCGATGCGCAGGTGGTCTCCTGCCCTGCGGCAGCCCACCACGATGCGCCCGTGCCGGCTGTAGCGGATGGCGTTGGAGACAAAGTTCTGCAGGATGCGGCGCAGCAGGTTTTCGTCGGTGCGCACCACGGCGCGCGTGGGCACGCAGCGGAGCTTCAGGCCCTGGCTTTCGGCCAGCACGCCGAAGTTGTGGGCCAGCACCTGCAAGAGCGGTCCCAGGGCCACATCGTGGATGTGCACATCGAACTGGCCCGACTCCATGCGCGAGATGTCGAGCAGGCTGTTCAGGATCGCGTCCTGCGCGGCCAGCGCGCCGTCGATGCTGTCCACCGCGTGGCGCTCGGCGTCGCCCGGCAGGTGGCTGCGCAGCAGCGAGGTGAACATGCGCGCGGCGTTCAGCGGCTGCAGCAGGTCGTGCACGGCGGCGGCCACAAAGCGGGTTTTTGAGCGGTTGGCCTGCTCGGCCTCGCGCCGCGCGGCGTCCAGGTCGCGCGTGCGGTCGGCCACGCGCTGTTCCAGCGCATCGGCCAGCGAGCGCAGCTCGCGTGCGGCGTTCTTGTAGCTGGTGATATCGGCGTAGCTGGTCACAAAGCCGCCTTCGGGCAGCGGGTTGCCTCGGATTTCGAGCACGGTGCCGTCGCCCTTGGCGCTTTCGTGCAGGTGGGGCTTGCCGCTGCGCAGGTGGGTCAGGCGGCGTGCGATGGCATCTTCCACCGGGCCCGGGCCCAGCAGGCCCCTGCGCGCGTTGTGGCGCATCAGGTCTTCGATGGGGCGGCCCACCTGCATCAGGTCGGCGGGGTAGCGGAACAGCTCCACGTAGCGCGAGTTCCAGGCCACCAGTCTCAGGTCGGCGTCGATGATGACCACGCCCTGGGGCAGGTGCTCCAGGCTGCGGCTCAGGCCCGTGTCCGTCTGCTCTGCTGCGGCCTGCTGCGCCGCCTGCACGATGCCGTCCTGCGCGGTGCGCAGTTCCTGCGCGTGCTGTTGCAGCACGGTTTCCAGCTCCTGGCGGCTGCGCTGGCGCAGGCGGGCCAGGCGCTGGCGCTGGCGCACGAACAGCACCAGCAGCGACAGTGCCAGCCAGCCACCCGCGCCGGCGGCCGCGGCCCAGCGGCTGTCGGACACGCTGCTGTGGGTTTCGTGCACCAGGTGCAGCTGCCAGGGTGTGCCGGGCAGCGGCTGGGTGTGCCACAGCATGCGGCCGGGCAGGGCGGGCATGTCGTGCGAGGGCTGCAGGCGCACCAGGCGGCCGCCGTTGTCCAGGCGGTCGTCCACGCGGACGTCGAGGGGACGCAGGGGCTGGTCGGAGTATTGCCGCGTGGCGTTCAGCTCGCGGCGCTCCTCGTCGTCCAGCGGCTCCAGCAGGCGGTAGCGCCAGATGTCCTGGCTGGCCAGAAAGACCACGCCGTGCGCATCGGAGGCCAGCACGATGTCGGGCGTCTGCAGCCATTCGCGCTCCAGCTCCTGCAGCGCGATCTTGATGGCCACCAGGCCCAGCGTGCGCCCGTTTTCATCGCGAATGGCCTGCGACAGGAAGTAGCCCGGCTCGCCCGTGGTCACGCCAATGCCGTAGAAGCTGCCGCGCCCCTGCGCCAGGGCCTGCTGCACATAGGGGCGGAAGCTGTAGTCCACGCCCACGTTGCTGGTGGCGGTGCGCCAGTTGCTGGCAGCGATGGCCAGCCCGTCGCGGTTGAGCAGGGTGAGGGTGGACGACTGGCTGGCGCCGTTGGCCTGCTCGAGCTTGCGGTTGAGCTGTTCCACCTCGGCCGGTCGCAGCGGGCGGGTCAGGGCGCCTTGCAGCTGCGCGTCCAGTGCCAGCACCTCGGGCAGGGTGCGGTAGCGGTCGATGCGCTGGGCCAGCGTCTGGCCGTACAGCGCCAGTTGGCGGTGCACACTGTCGCTTTCGTAGCGCAGCGACCGCTGCCAAGCCCATTGCCCGGCCGCAAACATGCTGCCCACCATGCCCGTGAGCAGGATCAGCGAGGTCCAGAACTTGCGAAGGTGCGGCGAGGGCATGGCGAGCAAGTGTGCCGCATCGGGCGCCGTGCAGGAACACTAGCGGGCCAGCGCCAGGGCTTCCTTGGCGAGTTCTTCGGCACGGGCATAGTTCGCCCGGGCCTTGGCGCCCCACGCTGCTTCCACGCCGGGGGAGTGCTTCACGGCGGCGTCTGCCGCCACGGGCGTGAACGCCAGGTTGCGCGCCTGGTGGAGGAGTTCGGCTCCGCGCGCATGGGGCCTGGAGGCGAGCTTCGCCTCTGCCTCGTGGATCGCGAGTGTCGCTGCTTGCAGCTCCTTGAGGTGCAGCGTGATCATCTGGTCGAACAGGGCGGTGACCAGGGGATAGCGCGCCTGCGAGAGTTCGGCGTTGAACTGCACCTTGGCCTGGCGCGCGACCTTGTAGATGTTGGGGAAGTCGGCCGGCACCTTCAGCCCGGCCACGGAGTAGGGCAGCACGGGCATGCGGCTCACCTTCGGGTCGAACAGCAGTTCCTGGCCTTCTTGCGACAGGGTGTAGGCGATGAATTTCTTGCCCTCGTCCGCGTTCCTGGCGCCCGCGACCAGGCCAATGCTGGCCGGCACGACCGCCGTGACCGAGGGATAGACGAATTCGACGGGGAACCCGGAATACCGGCCGGCGAGACCGAAGAAGTCCACCACCATGCCGATGCCGTACTGGCCGCTGTTGACGCCTTCGGGCACGCTGGTGCTGCGGTCGGTCACCGCCGCCAGGTTGCCGCCGATGTGCAGCAGCTGGCGCCAGCCCTTGTCCCAGCCTTCGCCTTGCAGGATCGTCTCGACGGTAAGGTGGGCGGTGCCGGAGCGGGACGGCGCGGAGATTGCAACATGCCCGTGGTAGGCGGGGCGGGCCAGGTCCGCCCATTGCTTGGGCGCGGGCAGCTTGTGGGCCTGCAGGTAGCGCTTGTTGGTCATGATCCCGTAGCCCGACAGGGCCTGGCCGAAATACAGGCCATCCGGGTCATTGACCGGATGGTTGCCGATCCGGGCAGGAACCAGCGGATTGCGGGCTTCAGGGGCCTTTTGCAGCAGCCGTTCGCGGGCCAGGACCTCGAAGGCGCCCGGGTCCGACACCCAGAACACCTCGGGGCGCTGGCCGATCGGTGTCTCGCGCAGGTGGGCGATGCCGGCTTTCGTGTTCTTGTTCATGATTTCCAGCTGGATGCCGGGATGCCTGGCCTCGAACGCCTTGCGATAGGTGTCCGTCAGCTCCTTGGGAAAGGAGGTGACGATGGTCACCGTGCCGGAATGCGCGAAACCCGTGGCGGCGGCGATGGCGGCGACAGCCAGGGCATGAAGGCGAGCAGGCATTGGGGTCTCCTGGAGTTTCAGACTGAGCAGGAGGAGAGTAGGGAGACGCCCCGGACCGGGCCAATCACACTTTTTGATGGGGCTCATCAGGAAAGCGGCTGGGCGGCATGCTCTAGGTATTTACCCTTGGCCGGTGAGGGGGCTGCCTGGGGCGTGGCCACCGACTAATACCAATAGGTTATCGGCTGAAACAAAGTGCAGCGGTACAAACGGCACCCTAACGCGCACCGGCAGCACTCCGCTGGTGCAGCACCGTGATTTCAGGAGACATCCCCATGCATGCCATTTCTGCCCCCACCGCGCACCCTGTGCGGTTGCCCTTTTATCGCCAGCTGTATTTCCAGGTGGTGCTCGCCATCGTCCTGGGCGTGCTGCTGGGCCATTTCGAGCCCGCCTACGGCGAGGCGCTCAAGCCGCTGGGCGCTGCGTTCATCAAGCTGGTGAAGATGATCATCGCCCCGGTGATCTTTC
>CAYXSL010000128.1:0-3375 GCA_964466605.1 uncultured Verminephrobacter sp. | reverse complement strand
ACCGTGGGCCGGGTGTTTGGCAAGGCGATGGCGTACTTCCTGTTCTTCTCCACGCTGGCCCTGGTGGTCGGCCTGGTGGTGGCCAACGTGGTGCAGCCCGGCGCGGGCATGAACATCAATGTGGCCGACCTGGATCAATCCGCCGTCAAGGGCTATGTGGCCAAGTCGCATGAGATGACACTGACCGGTTTTGCGCTGGACATCATCCCCAAGACGCTGGTGAGCCCGTTTGTGGGCGACAACATCCTGCAGGTGCTGCTGGTGGCCGTGCTGTTCGGCATTGGCCTGGCCATGGTGGGTGAGGCCGGCCGCCCGGTGCTGAATTTTCTGGACGCGCTGACGACGCCCGTGTTCAAGGTGGTGGGCATCGTGATGAAGGCCGCGCCCCTGGGGGCGTTTGGCGCCATGGCGTTCACCATCGGCAAGTTCGGGCTGGGTTCGCTGGTCAATCTGGCGTGGCTGGTGGGCTCGTTCTACATCACCTCGCTGCTGTTTGTGGTGGTGATCCTGGGCTTTGTGGCGCGCCTGTGCGGCTTCTCGGTGTTCAAGCTGTGCCGTTACCTCAAGGCCGAGCTGATGCTGGTGCTGGGCACCTCGTCGTCTGAGTCGGCCCTGCCATCGCTGATGGAAAAGATGGAAAAGGCCGGTTGCAGCAAGTCGGTGGTGGGCCTCGTGGTGCCCACGGGCTACTCCTTCAACCTGGACGGCACCAACATCTACATGACGCTGGCCGCGCTGTTCATCGCCCAGGCGACCAACACCGAACTGACGCTGGGCCACCAGGTGGCGCTGCTGCTGGTGGCGATGCTGTCGTCCAAGGGCGCTGCGGGCGTGACCGGCGCTGGCTTCATCACCCTGGCCGCCACCCTGGCTGTGGTGCCCGAGGTGCCTGTCGCCGGCATGGCGCTGATCCTGGGCGTGGACCGTTTCATGAGCGAATGCCGTTCGCTCACCAACTTCATCGGCAACGCCGTGGCCACGGTGGTGGTCTCGCGCTGGGAAAACGCGCTGGACCGTGAGCGCCTGGACGCCGCGCTGAACGGCCACCCGCTGCCGGTTGCTGTGTCGGCCGCCACGGCCCCTGTGGTGCCTGCAGATGTGCCGGTGGGTGCCGTGGCTCGTACCGTGGCGTGACCTTTTTCAGGATGGAGCTGACGCGGCGCAGGGCCCTCCGGCCTGCGCCGTTTTCTTTTGGGCGGGGTCCGTGTGTTCGGCCACCGTGGACAATGGCGGCTGAACACGCCGTTGCCTGCGTGACTCACTGCGCGCAACCCAGCCCCCAAGGAATCTGACCATGACCCTCGAAGCCATCCTGGCCGCCCTGCATCTTCTGGCCATCCTCACCTTTGTGGTCTTCTTGTCGAGCCAGGCGGCGCTGTGCCGCATCGAATGGCTCAACGCCGCCGTGGTGGAGCGCCTGGCCCGGCTGGATGTGATCTATGGCGTGGCCGGGGCGGTGATGATCGGCAGCGGCCTGGCGCGGGTGATCTGGGGGGTGAAGGGCGCCTCTTGGTACCTGTCGCAGCCCTTGTTCCACATCAAGATCACCATCGTGCTGGCCATGGTCCTGCTGTCGTTCGTGCCCTCGGCCGCGTTCCGCCGCTGGCGCCAGAACCTGCACAGCACGGGCGCATTGCCGCCCGCGCACGAGGTGGCCAAGGTGCGCCGCCTGGTGATGATCCAGTCGCATGTGCTGCCCGTGGTGGCGGTGATCGCGGTGTTCTGGGCGCGCGGCTGGTAAGCACTCGCCCCACAAAAAAAGCCCGCCTGGCTTGATGCCGGCGGGCTTTTCTTTGGCTGGCCCGGTGGAGGTGCACCGGGTGTGAACTTACTTCTTCAGGCACTCGCTCATGAAGGCCTTGCGCTCATCGCCCTTGAGGGTCTTGGCCTTGGGGTCGGCGTTGCAGGTCTTCATCTTGTCTTGCTGCGTGGCGGGCTTGTTGCTCAGGCAGGTTTTCATGAAGGCCTTGCGCTCATCGCCCTTCATGTCGCCCGCCTCCTTGTTGCAGGTGCCCATCTTGGACTGCTGCTTGGTGGGCTCTGCGGCTGGTGCGGCAGGGGCCGCTGCCGCAGGCGCGGCGGCAGCCGCTTTGGCGGGGGCATCGGCAGCGTGCGCAGCGCCGAACGAAAGGACCAGGCTCAGGGCAGACAGGGTGAGAAGCTTCTTCATAGGGGCTCCGTTGGTAGGTGGCATCAGACGCAACCCGCGTCGGATTGCCCGATTACAACGTACTGGCGACGCGCGTGGCTGACACCGCGATGCCGGCGGAAAGAATTCCTGACAATCTGTTGCGTTCTGGCTGCGCCCGGCAGGGGCCCCGGCTGTGGGCGCGAGGGCCTGTGACTCGTCAGCGGGGCCGGGTGCGGCCCGGCCCGTAAAATCCCCCGATGCTTTCTGTCAAACACGATCTGCTGGCCGCGCTTGCGGCCGAGCTGGACATCCTCTCCCCCGGCGCTGGCGCCAAGGCGGCCTTTGAATCCCCCAAGGTGGCCGCGCATGGCGACTTTGCCTGCACCGCGGCCATGCAGCTGGCCAAGCCGCTCAAGCTCAATCCGCGCGCTCTGGGTGAGCAGCTCAAAACCGCGCTCGAGGCCACGCCCGCTTTCCAGCGCTGGGTGTCCGCCATTGAAATTGCGGGCCCGGGCTTTCTGAACATCCGCCTCCAACCTGCTGCCAAGCAGGAGGTGGTGCGCGAGGTGCTGTCTGCGGGCGAGCGCTTTGGCTACCAGGCCAGCAACGGCCAGCAGGTGCTGGTCGAGTTCGTGTCGGCCAACCCCACGGGCCCCCTGCACGTGGGCCACGGCCGCCAGGCCGCGTTGGGCGATGCCATCTGCAACCTGTTCAGCACCCAGGGCTGGAAGGTGCACCGCGAGTTCTATTACAACGACGCGGGCGTGCAGATCGACACGCTGACCAAAAGCACGCAGCTGCGCGCCAAGGGCTTCAAGCCCGGCGACGACTGCTGGCCCACCGACAGCGACAACCCGCTGGCCAAGAACTTCTACAACGGCGACTACATCGCTGACATTGCCGAGGCCTTCAAGGCCCGTGCCACCGTCAAGGCCGACGACCGCGAGTTCACGGCCAACGGCGATGTTCAGGATTACGACAACATCCGCCAGTTTGCGGTGGCCTACCTGCGCAACGAGCAGGACAAGGACCTGCAGGCCTTCAATCTCCAGTTCGACGAGTACTACCTGGAATCCAGCCTGTACACCAGCGGCCGCGTCGAGGCCACGGTGAACAAGCTCGTCGCCAACGGCAAGACCTACGAGCAGGACGGCGCGCTGTGGCTCAAGTCCACCGACTACGGCGACGACAAGGACCGCGTCATGCGCAAGCAGGACGGCACGTTTACCTACTTCGTGCCCGAC
>CAYXSL010000127.1:0-13534 GCA_964466605.1 uncultured Verminephrobacter sp. | reverse complement strand
TGGAGGCCGACCCCACCGCCCAGGCGCTGGTGATGGTGCCCGAGATCAACCTCACCCCCCAGCTCGAAGAGCGCTTCTCCACCCGCTTCGCGCCGCGTTTTGGCAGCCAGGCGGTGGTCTCGCTGCACAGCGGCATGACCAACCCCCAGCGCCTCAAAAGCTGGCTGGCCGCGCACAGCGGCGCGGCGCGCATCGTGCTGGGCACGCGCATGGCGGTGTTTGCCAGCCTGCCGGGCCTGAGGATCATCGTGGTGGACGAGGAGCACGACCCAAGCTACAAGCAGCAGGAGGGCGCGCGGTATTCGGCGCGCGATCTGGCCATCTGGCGCGGGCGCGAGCAAGGCGCCAAGGTGCTGTTGGGTTCGGCCACGCCCTCGCTGGAGACCTGGCACGCCAGCCGCCCGCCCACGCCCGAAGACCCCGAAGGCGGACGCTATGTGCGGCTGGCCATGCCCAGCCGCATCGGCGCAGGCGCCCCCGCCCGCGTGCGCCGGGTGGACATGAACCAGCAGCCGCGCCGCGCCATCTTCAGCGCGCCGCTGCTGGCCGCTATCACCGAGCGTGTGGCGCGCGGCGAGCAGAGCATGGTGCTGCTCAACCGCCGGGGCTATGCGCCCGTGCTGCACTGCGCCGACTGCGGCTGGAAGAGCGACTGCCCGCATTGCAGCGCGCACCAGGTGTTCCACAAGAGCGACCGCACCCTGCGCTGCCACCACTGCGGCTACACCGTGCGCGTGCCCCGCGCCTGCCCCAGCTGCGGCAGCCCCGACATCCATTCCATGGGCCGGGGCACCGAGCAGCTCGACGAGCAGCTCGCCAGGCAGCTCTCCGAAGTGCTGCGACCCGACCGCACCCCTGCACGCATCGCCCGCATCGACGCCGACACCACCAAGGCCAAGGGCGCACTGGAGGCGCAGCTGGCCCAGGTGCATGCGGGCGAGGTGGATGTGCTGGTGGGCACACAGATGATTGCCAAGGGCCACGACTTCCGGCGCATCACCCTGGTGGCCGCCGTGCAGCCCGACGGGGCCTTGTTCAGCAGCGACTTCCGCGCGCCCGAGCGGCTGTTTGCACTGCTAATGCAGGCCGCAGGCCGCGCCGGGCGCGACGCTGCCTACATGGCGGCCCAGGGCACGCAGTGCGAGATGTGGGTACAGACCTTCCACCCCCAGCACACCGTGTACGAGGCGCTGCGCACGCACGACTACGAGGCCTTCGCCGCCCAGCAATTAAAAGAGCGCGAAGAGGCCGCCATGCCCCCGTTTGCCTACCAGGCCCTGGTGCGGGCCGACGCGCGCACGCAGGAGGTGGCCCAGGGTTTCCTCACCGCCGCCACGGCGGCCGCGCACGCGGCGGGCCTGCCGGGGCTGGACGCGGTGACGCTGTTCCCCCCGGTGCCGCTGACCATCCAGCGCGTGGCCAATGTGGAGCGCGCCCAGATGCTGATGGAAAGCCCCAGCCGCACCGCCCTGCAGCGTTTTCTGGCCGCCTGGCAGCCCGTGCTGCAGGCCACACGCAGTGCGCCCGAGCACAAGGGGCTAGTGCGCTGGCTGGTGGATGTGGACCCGCTGGTAATTTAGGGATTTGGCCACTGTGGCGCCATAGGCCAGCGCAAGCAGCTACAAAAACAATAGCAATCAGGTCAGCAGCGCCACGGCCGCAGAAAAGCTCAGAAACGCGAGCGCCGTGCTCACCAGGATAATGCGCGCCACGCGTCCGTTGTTGGCGCCGAACTTCTCGGCCAGCAGCGACACATTGCTGGCGCTGGGCAGCGCGGCCAGCAGCACCAGCACCGTGAGCGCAAACGGCGTGAGTGGCACACCCATCGCCATGGCGGCCGTGCCCACGGCCCACACCAGCAGCGGGTGCACCAGGAGCTTGGCCAGCGCCACAGGCACGTAGTCGCGCGCGGGCACCTGCTCGTGCTGGTTCATCTGCGAACGGGCCAGCACCGCGCCAATGGTGAACAGCGCCACGGGCGAGGCCGCATCGGCCAGCATGGCGATGGTCTTGTCCACCGGGCCAGGCAGCTGGAACTGCAGGGCCGAGGCCAGCGCACCCAGCGCAATCGACCAGGGCATGGGGTTGGTGGCCATGCCCCTGAAGGCGTTCTTCAGCGCCACGCCCACGCCGTGTGTGCCTGCACCGTCCAGGCGCGACAGCGCAATGCACAGCGAGCTGGTAATGACCATGTCCACCACGATGGTGACGATGGCCGGGCCCGCACTCTGCGCGCCCAGGAGAGCCACCAGCAGCGGCACGCCCATGAAGCCGGTGTTGGGGAAGGCCGCCACGAGCGCCCCAAAGGCCGCATCGTTCCAGCCGATGCGCGCGTTGCGCGTGAGCGCCACCGTGGCCCCCACCATCACGAGCGCACACAGCACATACACGCCCGCCACGGCCGGGTCCAGCAGTTGCCCGATGGGCGTGCTGGCGCCAAAGCGGTACAGCATGCAGGGCAGCGCAAAGTACAGCACGAAGGCGTTGAGCCCCGGGATGGCCGGTTGCGGCAGCACGCCGCGCCGTGCGGCGAGGTAGCCGCAGAGCACGAGCGCGAAGAAGGGGAAGGTGATGAGCAGGACGGACAGCACAGCCCGATTGTCCCTGTTGCGCCAGCAGCCAGGGTCTGCGGCGCCCGGGGTGGTCAGCGCAAAGTCAGGTGGGTGGGCTCGCGGGTGGCGAGCGCAGGCACCCGCTTTTTGTTATTGCTTGCGCTGGATGATGAGGTTGCGCTTGGCATCCTCGGGGTAAGCAAAGGTGATGGCGCCGTTCTTGACCATGCCCATGACCAGCATGTTGCGCGTGATCGCGTCCTTGTCCTGCGCGCTGAAGGGCTTGTCGTAGGTGGTGACCACGCCGTAGTAGGTCTTCATCTTGCCCTCCAGCGACTCCTTGATGGCCTTGCCGTTCAGGTTGCCGTCGCGGATGCCGAGGAACGAATACATCAGCAGATAGGTGGCGTCGTAGGCGTTGGCCGCCGCCATGGGCACGGCCACCTTGCCCTGGTACTTGCGGGTGTAGCCCGACAGGAAGGATGCCCGGCGCTCGTTGCTGGGTTCAGCAATGAAGGTCTGCACCACGAGCGCGCCCTCGGCAGCGTCCTTGGCGCCTTCCAGAAAGAACGGAAAGGACAGCGTCCATGGCCCCACCTGCGGCACCTTCCAGTTCAGCGCTTTCTTGCCGTTGGCGATCACCGCATTTTCCTGGCCCACGGTGTAGCTGAGGATCACATTGGCCCCCGCAGCGCGGGCGGCCGTGAGCTCGGCCGTGAGGTCTTTGACGCCCAGATCAAAGCGCCCTGCATACACTGGCTTGAGGTTCTTGGTCGCCAAGGCGGCCACCACGTCGTTGTAGCCGCCCTCGCCGTAGCCGGTCTTGTCGGCAAAAATGGCGACCTTGTCCCAGCCGCGTTTGACGATGTCGTCCACCAGGAAGGGCGCCTGGATCGCGTCGCGCCCTTGCACGCGGAAGATGTAGCTGTCGGGCGCAGGGTATTTGGCCGTCACGGCCGTGCCCGTGGCGCAGGGCACGATGAGCGGGCTTTTGGCGTCCTGGAACAGGTCGATGGCCTTGAGCGCCACGCCGGTGTTGCAAAAGCCAATGGTGGCGACAACCTTCTCCGCCAGCAGCTCCTGCGACACCTTGCGGCCCTGGTCGGGGTCGGCCCTGTCGTCCTTGATGACCAGCTCCAGCGGGCGGCCCAGGTAGCCGCCCACGGCATTGATCTCATCCACCGCCAGCTTGATGCCATTGAGCATGGGCACACCAAAGTCGGCCGACGGCCCGGTGAAAGGCCCCACCACGCCGATGCGCGCGGGGGCGTTGCCCCCCGCCTGCGCATGCGCCGCCCGTGGCAGCAGCGCCGTGCCCGCCAGCACGCCGGCAACTGCCAAGGCGGCGCATACGGTCCAAGCCGGCAGGGGCAACCGACCGTGGACCGCCCGGGGCGTGGCAGCGGTCAAAGCGATGGAAGGCGGGGTCACAGGGTTCATGGCGGTGCTCGGTTCACAACACTCCCCTCCCGGTGGGGGAGGGACTCGCCAACCAGTATCAAATGGTGAAAACAAAGCCCCTAGCGGGGTTTCCCGGAGCACAGGGCCTGCCCCATGGGCTGCGGGGCGCCCCCGTCAGCCGACCGTCAGCCGACCGTCAGGCACCGGTCGCGCGCGGGCGACCAGGGCATGCCGGGGGTACGCCGGTATCATTGCGCCCTTGCGCTGCACGTCCCCTCGGCGTGCACCCCACGCCCGTGGCGCCCACCGCCCCGCGCCTGTCCGGTTCCCCCTTCGCCTCTTTCTGCACGTTCCTTTTCCTCCATGTCTGCCGGTCTCAATCTCGCCCAGCTCCAGGCCGTTCACTACACCGACGGGGCCTGCCTCGTCCTGGCAGGGGCTGGCTCGGGCAAGACGCGGGTGATCACCATGAAGATCGCCCACATGATCGAAAAAGGGATGGACCCCAGGCGCATCGCGGCCATCACCTTCACGAATAAGGCGGCGTCGGAAATGCGCGAGCGCGCCGGGCACCTGATCGGCAAACGGGCCAAGGATGTGCTGATCTGCACCTTCCACGCGCTGGGCGTGCGCATGGTGCGCGAGGACGGCCATGTGCTGGGCCTCAAGCCGCAGTTCAGCATCCTGGACGCCGACGACGTGACGGGCATCCTGAAGGAAGCCTCGGGCGGCACCACCGACATGGCCACGGCACGCCAGTGGCAGTGGGTGATCAGCAAGTGGAAGAACATGGGCCTGACCTCGGCCGAGGCGCTGGCCCAGGCGGCGGACGACAACGAACGCATCATCGCCACGCTGATGGCACGCTACGAGGAGCGCCTGGTGGCCTACCAGAGCGTGGACTTTGACGACCTGATCGGCATGCCGCTGCGCCTGCTGCGCGACTTTCCAGAAGTGCGTGCCAAGTGGCAGGCGGCGCTCTCGCATGTGCTGGTGGACGAATACCAGGACACCAACGCCACGCAGTACGAGCTGCTCAAGCTGCTGGTGGGGGCCAATGGACACTTCACCGCCGTGGGCGACGATGACCAGAGCATCTACGGCTGGCGCGGGGCGACACTGGACAACCTCAAGAAGCTGCCCATCGACTATCCGCACCTCAAGGTCATCAAGCTGGAGCAGAACTACCGCTCCACCAGCGCCATCCTGCGCGCGGCCAACAACGTGATCGGGCCCAACCCCAAGCTCTTTCCCAAGACGCTGTTCAGCGAGCTGGGCGAGGGCGAGCCCGTGCGCGTGATCGATGCCGACAACGAGGAGCACGAGGCCGAGCGCGCCGTGGCCCGCATCCAGAGCCTGCGCGCGGCCAGCAACCCGCCGCCGGACTGGAAGAACTTTGCCATCCTGTACCGCGCCAACCACCAGGCCAAGCCGTTCGAAAAAGCGCTGCGCAAGGCCAACATCCCCTACAAGGTCTCGGGCGGCACCAGCTTCTTCGACCGCGCGGAAATCAAGGACCTGTGCGCCTGGTTCCGGCTGTGGATCAACAACGACGACGACCCGGCGTTCCTGCGCGCCATCACCACGCCCAAGCGCGGCATCGGCCACACCACGCTGGCGTCGCTGGGCGCGTTTGCCACGCAGCACAAGCAGAGCATGTTCGGCGCGCTGTTCAACGGCATGCTGCCCGCCGCGGTTCCGAAGCGCGCGATGGATGGCCTGCACGAGTTCGGCCGCTACATCAACTACCTGGAGTACAGCGCGCGCCGCGTGCACGGCGCAGAAGAGTCGCGCACCTTTTTGAACGACTGGCTCAAGGAGATCGGCTACGAGCAGCACCTCTACGACAACGAGGACAGCGAGAAGGTGGCCGCCGCGCGCTGGAGCAACGTGATGGAGTTCTGCGACTGGATGGCCCAGCGCGCGGGCGGCCAGATCGACGACACCGCAGGCGCCGTGGTGGCCAAGGAGACCAAGAGCCTGCTGGAGGTGTCGCAGACCATCGCCCTGCTCTCCACCATCAGCGAGCGCGAGAAGGAGCAGGACATGGTCGTGCTCTCCACCCTGCACGCGAGCAAGGGGCTGGAGTGGCCCCATGTGGTGCTGGTGGGCGTGACCGAGGGCATGCTGCCCTTCAAGCTCGACGACGACGAAGGCCGCCAGCAGAAGGTGAGCGACGACACGCTGCAGCGCCTGCAGGAAGAGCGCCGCCTGATGTACGTGGGCATCACCCGCGCCCAGCGCACCCTGGGCGTGAGCTGGACCAAGAAACGCAAGAAGGGCCGCGAGATGGTGGCGGCCCAGCCCAGCCGCTTCATTGCCGAAATGGGCCTGGACAAGACCACGGCCCGCGAAGACCCGCGCGAAAAACTCAAGGCCCTGCGCGCCGAGTTTGCTGCCAAGAAGGCACTGGCCGCTGGCGCGCCCCCTGCCGCCTGAGAAGGCATGAACGAACGCGCCACGCACTGACCTGAACGCCCGCATGCCCCGCACACGCCCCGCCCTCCTGCCGCAGCCCGCCCTGTCAATAGCTATTATTTTGATAGCTATCAGCGCTTACCCAGCGCGCGCAGAGGGCCAAAAAGATTCAAAAATCAGCGCCGCTTGCCCGGCTGCCTCCGACATGGGGCACCAACACCTGCAAGGCCGCTGGCTGGCCGAGCTGCAGGCCCCGGCCGCAGACGGCCGCACCCCGGCACCACCCACCACCGCCGTGCTGCAGCTGGGGCCCCACCCCGAGCTGGCACAGAGTGTGCGGGGCACCACACAGCGCGGCAGCACCACGGCCCAGGTCAGCGGCGACGTGGACGACGGCGACCTGACTCTGGAAGAATCGATCAACGGCACGAACATCAGCGCCACCTGGACAGGCCGGGTGGTGGATGGAAGTTGCGGCAAGGAAATACGCGGAACATGGAACAACGCCCACCCCACGCCCCCGGCTCCCGCAGCCATTCCGTTTGTGATGCGCCGGCAGGCGGGGTGGCAATGATGTCCGCCCACACGCCCACCACGGTGGCCTCTTCCTTCGGCCCCTTGCGCCAGACGGCAGCGCTGGTGCTTTCGGCCCTGGCCACCTTGGCACCGGCTGGCGCCGCGTGGGCGCAGGCTGCGCCCGCCGCCACACCCGCCCCTGGGGCTGACAGCGCCTGGCGCCGCTGCACGGCGCTGCCGGGCGACAACCAGGCGCGCCTGGCCTGTTTTGACCAGTGGGCGGCCGAGCAGACCTGGAAGGCGCCCGGCGCATCGGCCGCCGACACGGCCGCCACCACCGCAGCCGCCGTGCCCCCGCCCGTGGACACCACGCTGCCCGCCACCCGCATCATCGAAGTGGCACGCACCGAGGGCTGCCGCGACCCGCAGTACAGCGACCTCTCGCGCTTCTGGGAGCTGGAGTCGGGCAGCGACTGCGGCACTTTCAGCTTCCGGGGCTACCGGCCCATCACGGTGTCGGTGGTGGCGGGCAGCAATGTGAACCGCCAACCCACCTCGGACGCGCCCGACCATTCGGCCCTGGCCTCCACACCCTACCGCCGCACCGAAAACCGCATTCAGCTGTCGGTGCGCACCAAGATTGCCCAGGGCCTGCTGACCCAGGGGCATCCCACGCTCAAGGACTCGGTGTGGTTTGGCTATTCGCAGCAGTCGTACTGGCAGCTGTTCACCCCCCAGATCTCCCGCCCCTTCCGCGCCACCGACCATGAGCCGGAAGTGATGTACGTCTACCCCACCACGGCCGAGCTGCCGCTGGGCTGGAAGTGGCGCTACAGCGGCATCGGCCTGGTGCACCAGTCCAACGGCCAGAGCAATCCGCTGTCACGCAGCTGGAACCGCGCCTACCTGATGACCGGCATGGAGCTGGACAACCGCTTCAGCGTGCGGGCGCGTCTGTGGAAACGCATCCCCGAAAGCACGGGCAGCGACGACAACCCCGGCATCAGCGACTACATCGGCCGGGGCGAGCTGGCGGTGTTCTGGAACGCCAATAAGGACAACACCCTGGGCGCGACGCTGCGCCACACCCTCGCGCGCAGCGACCGGGGCTCGGTGCGGCTGGAATGGATGCAGGCCCTGGGCAGCGGCCTGTGGGGCGGCAAGAGCAACCTGCGCCTGCACACCGCGCTGTTCAGCGGCTATGGCGACAGCATGATCGACTACAACCGCAAGCGCACGGTGTTCAGCGTGGGGTTGAGTCTGGTGGATTTCTAGCAGGTACATCCCCCTGAGGCGCTGCGCGCCTTCACCCCTTCTCTCGAATGGCTGCGCCATTCGGGAAGGGGGACGCAGCCCTCGCTGTGGGGCGGCCCTTGCTTGGATGCCCGCGCTGGGTGCGTTCCGGTTGCGGCGGCCGTGTGCACTGCCAAGCACGGTAGAACAGCCTTCTTGATGCCGCTCACAACTCGTTACGACATCGTCCTCAAGTTTGTTGGAATGGCGCCGACGCGCCGCCACAATGGCACGCGCACCGACACCGGCAGGGCGCCGCCACCACACCCCCGATAAGCGCGGCTTTTTGGCCGCAATACCGGCCATTGCCATGTGCGTGCACCCTCGAAAATGCGCCCAGAGAGGAACACACCCATGGACATGCAATATCAGCTCAAGGCAGGCAGCTACTACCTGTATGACATGCGCGAGGCGCCCAGCGCCGTCACGGGTGAACGCCGCTTCAAGCTCAAGACCGACACGGTGGCCATTGCGTTCGACAAGCACACGGGCGAGGTGCACCAGCATGGCAGCCCCACGCGCATCCAGTCGTGGGCCAACAACACGCGCCGCCGCCTGCGCGCCGCCGGGGCGCAGGACGTGGCCAACGACATCGTGGTGGTGTCGGGCCCGCTGCCCGTGGACGAACTCAACAAATGCCTGTGGGTGCGCGGCTATGTGCGCCGCATGTTCTCGCGCCTGGCGACCCTGCCGCATGGCAAGCTGCAGCGGCCGGCGGCCGAGCCGTTTCGCAAGGCGGCCTGAAGCCCGGCCTTTTCATCCGTTCCCCCTCAGGGCCGCACACAGCGGCCCTGGTCGTTTTGGGGGGCCGAAACGCTTCAGGGCCTCAGCGCCTCAGGCCTCGGCGTCCTCGGCGACGTCGCTGTCCACGGACTCCAGCACCTCGGCGTGTTTGACGATGGTCACAGGCACCGGGCTGGCGTGGGCCACCTCCTGCGACACCGAACCCAGCAGCGCACTGGTGATGGCGCCCTGGCCCTTGGCGCCGATCACCACCATGTCGCAGCCCGAGCGCTCGATCATGTCCACCAGCGTGTGCGCCACGTCGCCCACGCCTACATCGGTTTCGTAGGGCACGCCCGCCGCCTCCAGCAGCGCGCGCGCCGGGGCCATCAGGTGTTCGCCTGCCTCCAGGCTGGCGGCGGCGATCAGGTCGGGGTCGCGCGTGGTGACCAGTTCGTACAGCGTGGCGGGCTCCTGCACGTGGGCCAGCACCACGGTGGCCTGCAGGCCCTGGCGCACCAGGGCCAGTGCGTGGTGCACGCCGTCCAGGGAGAGTTCAGAGCCATCCACTGCGATGAGGATCTTGAGCATGGTGTTCTCCTTGAGTGAGTCAGTGCAGACCAGTGTAGCGACGCCATCCGCCAGCGCCAGCCCATACCCTTGCGCCAGGTCAGGCTGGCCCGTCTGGGACAATGCGCCCCATCATGCTGCAGTTTGACCTTCTCAAGACCGACCCCTCCAGCCACGCACGCCGTGGCCAGCTCACGCTCAACCACGGCGTGGTGCAGACCCCCATCTTCATGCCCGTGGGCACCTATGGCACCGTCAAGGGCGTGATGCCGCGCAGCCTGCACGACATGGGCGCGCAGATCATCCTGGGGAACACCTTCCACCTGTGGATGCGCCCGGGCCTCGACGTGATGCAGAGCTTTGGCGGCCTGCACGGCTTCGAGAAGTGGGACAAGCCCATCCTCACCGACTCGGGCGGCTTCCAGGTCTGGAGCCTGGGCGCCATGCGCAAGATCACCGAAGAGGGCGTGACCTTTGCCAGCCCCGTCAACGGCGACAAGCTCTTCATGTCGCCCGAGGTGAGCATGCAGATCCAGACCACGCTCAACTCCGACATCGTGATGCAGCTCGACGAGTGCACGCCTTACGAAACCAAGGGCCACAAGACCACCGAGGCCGAGGCGCGAAAGAGCATGGAGATGAGCCTGCGCTGGGCCAAGCGCTCGCGCGACGAGTTCCAGCGGCTGGAAAACCCCAACGCCCTCTTCGGCATCGTGCAGGGCGGCATGTTCAAGAACCTGCGCCAGGAGTCGCTGGAGCGCCTGGTCGAGATGGACTTCCCCGGCTACGCCGTGGGCGGCGTGAGCGTGGGCGAGCCCAAGGACGAGATGCTGGACATCATGGCCCACACGCCGCACCGCCTGCCCGCGCACAAGCCGCGCTACCTGATGGGCGTGGGCACGCCCGAGGACCTGGTGCAGGGCGTGGCCGACGGCGTGGACATGTTCGACTGCGTGATGCCCACGCGCAACGCGCGCAACGGCACGATGTTCACGCGTTTTGGCGACCTGAAGATCCGCAACGCACGCCACAAGGCCGACCACAAGCCCATGGACACCAGCTGCACCTGCTACGCCTGCGCGGGCAGCTCGGGCGTGTCGTGGGACGACGGCGGGCGCGAAGGCTTCAGTCGCGCCTACCTGCACCACCTGGACCGCTGCGGCGAGATGCTGGGCCCCATGCTCACCACCGTGCACAACCTGCACTACTACCTGAACCTGATGCGCGAGGTGCGCGAGTCGCTGGAGGCGGGCACCTTTGCCCAGTTCCGCGCGCAGTTCAAGGCCGACCGGGCGCGTGGCGTGTGAGGGCGCGGCCCGGCATGCAAAAGCTATACGTTTGATAGCTTAAAAAGCAATCCCAACAGGCGCAGAAGGCGAAAATCATCCAAAAAATACTGCACTCCCTGCTGCGCTGGCCCGGGCGCATGGCGGCGGGCCTGGCCAGCGGTGTGCTGGCGCTCTTCATCCTGTTCGAAGAATGGGGCTGGGTGCCGCTGCAGCAGCTGCTGGCGTGCATCGGCCGCTGGCCCGGCCTGCGCTGGGTGGAGGGCTGGGTGCGTTCGCTGCCACCGTGGGCGGCCGTGTGCCTGTTTGCGCTGCCCACGGCCCTGCTGCTGCCCGTCAAGCTGCTGGCGCTGTGGGCCATCGGGCGCGGGCATGTGGTGCTGGGCATGCTCGTGATCGCACTGGCCAAGGTGGTGGGCACGGCCGTGGTGGCGCGGCTGTTCACGCTCACCCAGCCCGCGCTGATGCAGCTGCGCTGGTTTGCCCGCGCTTACGCACACTGGATACGCATCAAACACGCCGTGCTGGAGCGCGCCCGTGCCACCTGGGCCTGGCGTGCTGCGCGTGTGGTGCAGCGCCAGTGGCGGCGGCGCTGGCGCCAACGCTGAGCAGGCCAGGCCGCCCACCCGCAGCGAGGGGCGGGGGCGCACCAGGCGCAAACTACATTTTTGATAGCAACAAAACCAATACCATTGCGCGCAGAGGGCCAAAATAGGTAAAAAACTCCCTCCGTAACGGCGGAAGGGCCCCTGCGGACTGTTGGCGACTGTCAACAAATGTTTCAACATACCGGACCACACCACGGCCTGCCCAGCGGCTGCGGAGACAATCCACCACCCCCACCGCCCTGCCACCATGCTCCGCTCCCTTGCTCCCTCCCGGCCCCTGGCGCCTGCGCTGGCCTGGCTGGCCCTGGGGCTGCTGATTTTTGGCGCCTGCCTGGTGGGCATCTTTGCGCGGCCCATCGGTTTCCTGTCGGCGTTCTGGCCCGCCAACGCGCTGCTGCTGGGCCTGCTGGTGCGCTACCCCCACCTGGCCCGGCCACCGGCCTGGGTGGCGGCGGCGGTGGGCTATGTGGCGGCCGACCTGGCCACGGGCAGCGCCTGGGGCATGGCCCTGTGGCTCAATGCCGCCAACCTGCTGGGCGCCACGGCGGGCTGGCTGGTGCTGCGCAGGCTGGACGAAAGCATCCGGCGCCTGCAGCGCACGGTGTCGGCGCTGTACCTGCTGCTGGCAGCGCTGGTGGCCAGCACCGTGGGTGCGCTGGCGGGCTGCGGCGCGGCGCCGGTGTACTTCAACGCGCCCTGGACCGACCTGCTGTCCCTGTGGTTCAGCACCGAGCTGATGAACTACATGCTCATCGTGCCCGTGGTGCTGGCGGCGCCGCGTGCCGACGACCCGCCCCAGGCCACGCAAGGCGGCCTGCAGGGCATGTCGCTGCTCTGGCGCGCAGCACCCGTCAGTTCGCTGCTGCTGGCCGAGGGCATCCGCACCGTGATCGGCGGGCCGGGCATGCTGGCCTTTGTGGTACCGGGGCTGCTGTGGTGCGCGCTCAGCTACAGCGCCTTCACCGCCAGCCTGCTGTCGCTGGTGGTGTGCCTGTGGACCATGGCGGGCGTGGCCACGGGGGTGCTCAACTTCACGCCCGCCCATGCGGGCGATGTGTTCTCGCTGCGCGTGGGCGTCACCCTGCTGGCCCTGGGGCCGCTGGCCGTGGCCTGTGCCAGCGCCGCACGCGCCGAGGCCCTGCGCCGCCTGGACCACGCCGTGCGCCACGATGACCTGACCGGCGTGCTCGCGCGCCGTGCACTGCTCAAGCAGGGTGCGCGCCTGCTGGCCAGCCACCAGCGCGAGTCCGCCGGGGCAGCGGTGCTGATGCTGGACGTGGACTTCTTCAAGCAGGTGAACGACCAGCACGGCCATGGCGCAGGCGACCAGTTGCTCATCGGCATTGCCCAGGCCATGGCACGCACACTGCGCCCCCAAGACCTGCTGGGCCGCCTGGGCGGGGAGGAGTTTGCGGCGGTGCTGCCCGGGGTGTCGCCCGCAGAGGCCCACGCGATTGCCGAGCGCCTGCGCCACGCGGTGGAGCAGCAGGCTTTTGCCACCGCCCCCGGCGGCCACGGGCCGACCCAGCGCGCCACCGTGAGCATTGGCCTGGTGCACAGCGCCACCATGGGCGGCAACGCCGACATGGACACGCTGCTGCTGGCCGCCGACGCCGCGCTCTACCGCGCCAAGGCCGAAGGGCGCAACCGGGTGGCGCTGGCCTGAAAACCCCACCACCGGCCCCCACCACCAGCCCACACACCCACCGCAGCCCTGCAGCTGCAGGCACTGTGCCCCCCAGCTGGCCTGTGGCAGCGCGGCCCGTGGGGCGCGGTGCGCGCCACCGCCTCAGTCTTCCCGCGCCAGCTTGACGCTGGCACCCGTGCCGCAGGCGTGGCAAAACCGGGCGAAGGCGCTCTTGCGGGTGCTGCAGTGGCCGCAATGGTCGAACAGGCCGATGCCGCAGTGCGGGCAGAAGTCGATTTTTTCGTTCTTCAAATCCACGGGCCGCTCGCAACCCGGGCACACGTTCTTCGCCAGGCGGGCCAGGGCCACGTCGTAGCTCAGCTCCTTGCGGCGCTCCTGGTCGGGCAACGCCTCGGCCAGCTTCTGGCGCTCCAGATAGCGGTTGAGCGCCTGGATGGCATAGCGCCCCACCACGGCCGTCACCACAATGCCCACCACGTAGCGCACATAGCCGCCGTAGCTGGGCAGGTAGGGCACCAG
>CAYXSL010000126.1:0-13621 GCA_964466605.1 uncultured Verminephrobacter sp. | reverse complement strand
AAAGTGTTCTGCAGCAAAGCCTAAGATTGTAGCACTATCTGAATCGCGTTTCAAATCTGGTGACGAAAAAATTAATTTTGTCTCCAAACCTGCTGCGGGCTTCACGATGGCAAAGCGCGCTTGCGGCAGTTGGTGTGCTTTCTCAAGCGGCGTGATTGTCTCACCAATTCCTTCCACCCAAGCGTTGTTGCCGCGTAAAAAAAAGGGAATGTCTGCACCGAGCTGCAAGCCGATCGTTTCCAGTGCATGGCGTGGCAGGCCCAGGCCCCACAGGCGGTTCAAGGCGAGCAGTGCTGTCGCGGCGTCAGACGAGCCTCCACCCATGCCAGCCTGGGCTGGAATGCGCTTCAACACCCCTATGTGCGCACCCAGCGTGCAGCCGGTAGCGGCTTTGAGTGCGTGTGCTGCTCGCAGTGTCAGGTCCATCTCGGGCAATGGGGCGCCCAGGTCTTCCCGAGAGATGGTGCCGTCGGCGCGCCGTTCGAAGTGCAGGGTGTCGCACCAGTCCACCAGCATGAAGACCGACTGGAGCAGGTGGTAGCCGTCGGCCCGCCGCCCGGTGATGTGCAGAAAGAGATTGAGCTTGGCCGGAGCCGGCACGTCGTACAGCGCTTGCATCGCAGGATGGGAAAAGGTGGCGTAGGCTGAAGGCGAATGCTTCAGCGGGTCAGCACAATGCGCAAGACGGCTTGTGGGGTGGGTTGTTCGCGCCGCGCGGTGAGGCGGCCGTCGGGCATGCCAGACAGATCGGCCTGCCAGCCGGGGGCAGTGGCCTGGGTGCCGTTGAGCCAGCTGAAAAGCGCTGCAATCGGGATGCGCGTGCCGGTCACGTCCAGCAGCAGCGTCTCCAGCGAGTCCGAAGTGCGTGTCTCTTGCCCGCTCTGCAGCGATGCCTGGCCGTCTCTCCACTCCAGTTGGGCAATGCGGTTTCCAAACGGACTCAAAAGCACCAGAGCGCCGCTTGAAGGGTTGCCCTGCAGCTCGAATGTGGCGGAGAAGGACTGCGCAGCCTGCCCATCGACCTGCAGGGCAATCCGCCCGCGCCAACTGTCCTCTGATTGGGAGGTCCTTGGGACTGGTTGTGCGCAACCCGCGAGCCACAGCACGCAGCAGGCGATCCACGACACCACCCAGCAGTGTTGAAGCACTGCGCTCGACTTCGGGCGATGTGCTGCGCCGGGGGGATGCATCAAAGCCCCGCCCCCAGCCGCTTGAGTGTTTCTTTCAGGACGTCGTTGTCCGGGCTGATGCGCCGCCCTTCTTTCCAGACTCTGGTGGCTCCTTCCTTGTCGCCCAGGCTCCACAGCACTTCGCCCAGGTGGGCCGCAATTTCCACATCGGGGCGGGCTTGGTAGGCGGATTCCAGAAGGCGTTTTGCATCGGCCTTGTTACCCAGGCGGAATTCCACCCAGCCCAGGCTGTCCATGATGAAGGGATCGTTCGGCGCAAATTCCAGCGCTTTCATGATCAGCTGTTTGGCCTCGGCCAGTCGAAGTCCGCGGTCTGCAAGCGAATAGCCGAGCGCGTTGTAGGCGTGGTGGTATTGCGGCTGGCGAGCGATCACCTGGCGCAGCAATTTCTCCATGGTGTCCGGGTTGCCCATTTTTTCGGCCAGCATTGCTTGGTCATAGACCAGTTCAGCGTCTTCTGGGGCCAGCGCCACCATTTCCACCTGTACTTGATAGGCTTCTTTGTAGAGGCGCTGTTCGCGCAGCAGCTGCACTTCAGCCGACAGCTTCATGCGCTGGCTTTCGGCCGAGGTTCCTGGCAGGTTGCGCAGCAGCGCCCGCGCCTGTGCGAGTTTGCCTTGTCGTGCAAGCAACGAGGCGCGGCGTATCTGGGCACCAAACACTTCGTCTGCGTTGTCAATGCGGCCCAGCCAGGCTTCAGCTGCCGCAAAGTCTTTTCTTTTCTCTGCAATTTGTGCGTAGAGCAAATACGCCTGGGTCAGGCTTTTCTGCTGCACTTCCGCGTCGGAGCTGGCAGAGGCCAGATCGATGAAGCGCTGCAGAGAGGCTTCAGCGGCGGGCAGGCGGTTGTCCTGGAACTGCAACGTGGCGACCACGAGCCAGGCCTCCGCCAGGTCAGGCTTCTCTTTGGTCACGGCTTCCAGCTGGCGGCCCGCATCGGGATAGCGCTGCAGGCCCAGCAGTACACGCGCGTAGGCCATCCGCAGTTCGGGAACAGGCCGTTTGGCCAGCGCCTGAATCACGATGGGCTCGGCTTCTGGGACGCTTTCCTCCAGGAGTTCCAGTGCCAGCCGCGCGGCGTCCTCGCTGCCCTTGTCCAGGTCCAGCGCCTTGCGGGCGCCATTCAGTGCGCCGCTCTTGTCGCCGGCGGCCAAGCGCAGGCGCCCCAGTGCAACCCAGGCAGCGGGACCTGTGGCGGGGTTGGTCAGCTCGTCTACGAGGGCCTGTTCGACCACCTTGGCTGCGAGCGCCTTGTCACTGGCGCGTCCGTACATTTGGGGTAGCGCGGACAGCGAGGCCGCCTTGGCGCGAGGAGGGGACTGTGCGAGTTCCTGGCGCAACAGGTCCGGGGTTTCTCCAATGCGGTTGAGTGCCACCAGGATTTGCAACACGTAGCGGTTGGCTTCACGGGACTGGGGCAGGGCCTCTTTCCATGCCCGGGCTGCAGCCAGAGCGTATTCGCCCGAGCGGGCTTGCAGGGCAATGTCCGCCGCCCGTTGATAGAGCTGGCCATCGGCACTGCGGCGCGCGGCTTCAAGCATGAAGGCGTAGCCAGCGCCGGGGTCGCCCGTGCGTGCGCTGACTTCGCCCAAAAAAATTTCGTAGAACAGCTCAGCGTCCAGGGCCGGGTTGGATGCGGCCGGGGGGCCACCGCTGGCGGCGCGTTTGTCAGTGCTGGGTTGCTGGGCCCATGCGGCTTGGGCGGCAACCGCCACTACGGCAGCGAATGCGGCGGTTCGAAAGCTGTGAAATAGCACCATCGGGCCATAATAATCCATGCCTGTGAAGCCGTTGCCCGGCCTTTTGTATGCCTGAGTTGCCCGAAGTGGAAGTGACCCGCCGCAGTTTTGCCGAAGCGATTGCGGGAGCCAAAATTCAAGCGGTGGTTTTGGGTAAGCCGCTGCGCTGGCCCTTGGGTTGTGATCCTTTGTCTTTGGTGGGCCAACAGGTCGTGCGGCTGCGTCGGCGGGGCAAGTACCTTCTGGCCGACACCAGCGAGGGGCTTTTGTTGATCCACTTGGGCATGTCGGGCAGCCTGCGTTTTGCGTACGGGCTGCCACCAGCAGGGCCGCACGATCATTTTGATCTGGTAACCGACAAGGGAACTCTGCGACTGCATGACCCGCGCCGGTTTGGAGCGGTTGTATTTGCTGAGGGTGAACAGGCGCCGGAGGCCGTGAAGCTGCTCGGCGCCCTGGGCATGGAGCCTCTGTCAGACGCTTTCTCTTTGCCGGATTTTCAGGCGGGTCTGAAAAAAAGCCGTATGCCCATCAAGCAACTGCTGTTGGCGGGACGCTTGGTGGTGGGCGTGGGCAATATTTATGCGTCCGAGGTGCTGTTCATGGCAGGTATTCGGCCCACGGCGGTGTCCTCTCGTATCGGAGTCGGTAGGGTGCACCGTTTGTACGAAGCCATTCGTGTGGTGCTGGCGCGTGCCGTCGATATGGGCGGGAGTACCTTGCGCGACTTTTCGAATGCAGAGGGCATGGCGGGGCATTTCCAGACCACTGCCAACGTGTATGGGCGTGAGGGCGCTCCTTGTCACGCCTGTGGCACGGCGATACGGCTTTTACGCCAGGGGCAGAGGAGCAGCTACTTCTGTCCGCAGTGCCAGCGGCTGTAGGAATGCGCTGACTGACAATGATCGGATCAGAAATACCTCTGGGGGGGCCCTGAAAAGCACCAGTGTCGGGCTTGCAACAGCCTGCGTGCGGTCGATGCTATATTTTGTGTATGTCTACCTTGTAGGCCATTCATAGATCTGTGGGAGCAAAGTGGGACCTTCATTCAACGAACAGTTCGACCAGCATGGCGCCTGGCGGCGGGAGTTCGCCCAGCAGCTCAAGCGACTGGCCGAGTGGATGTCCTCGCATGACCTCATGGATGCCGCCGTGCAGGAGCGGCTGCATCGACTGGAAGAGCAGGTCCGCAGCGACAAGGTCATGGTGGCGTTCGTCGCGGAGTTTTCCCGTGGCAAGTCCGAGCTGATCAACGCGATCTTTTTTGCCGACTATGGGCGCCGAATCATGCCTGCGAGCGCGGGCCGCACCACCATGTGCCCCACGGAGCTGGGGTATGACGCCACCGTTGCTCCCAGCTTGCGGCTGCTTCCGATCGAGACCCGTCTGCAGATGCAGGGGCTGGCCGAATGGCGGATGAAGGCTGAACGCTGGACGGAAATTCCCCTGGATGTTGGCAATGCGGACCAGATCGCCAAGGCCCTGGAAAAAGTGGCTGAGGTGCGCAAGGTCAGCTTGGACAATGCCCGAGCGCTGGGTTTCTGGCATGACGAATTGATCGATGAGAACCCTGTGCCGGATGCCCATGGATTGGTGGAAGTGCCCATGTGGAGGCACGCCATCATCAACATTCCCCATCCGCTGCTCAAGCAGGGATTGGTGATTCTGGACACTCCCGGCCTGAATGCAGTGGGCGCAGAGCCTGAGTTGACCGTCAACCTGATTCCTCAGGCGCATGCGGTGGTTTTTATCCTGAGTGCTGATACTGGCGTCACGCGCTCGGATCTGTCCATCTGGCGTGAGCATCTTGCGATATCGCCCGACAGCATGGACGCGCGGCTCGTCGTGCTGAACAAGATCGATACGCTGTGGGATACGCTCAACAGCGCCGAGCAGGTGCAGTCCCAGATGGAGCGCCAGTGCAGCACGTCTGCTGAGATGCTTGGAGTGCCGCTGGAAAGAGTGGTTCCTGTGTCAGCCCAGAAGGGACTGGTGGCCAAGATCACGGCGGACGATGTCTTGCTTGAAACCAGTGGTTTACCTGTTCTGGAGGAGGCTCTTGCTAAAGGCATCATGGGTCGGCGCCGGTCCATCTTGCGGGCAGCCGTTTCTGCGGGGGTGGCCAGCCTGCGCACAGAGACTGCGCGAGTCATCAACATCCGCCGCCGCGATCTGGATGACCAGATGGCCGAGTTGCGCAGCCTTCGGGGGAAAAACGCCTCGGTGATCGAGTCCATGCGCCACCGCATCGAGCAGGAACAGCGGGAATTCGATCTGAGCACTGCCAAGATCCAGGCCGTGCGCGCCGTGCACCTCAAGCTTTTGCGGGACGTATTCCAGCAACTGGGTGCCAAGGCGCTCAAGGCAGAACTGTCGGAGCTGGCGCAGACGCTGCAGCAAAAGGGCCTCAAGCTGGGGGTCAAGAAGATCTATGTCCAGACCTTCGACCAGTTGCGTGGCACGCTGGACAAGGCGCAGGCCTCCGGCACGGAAATCCAGGCCATGCTGGGCGGGACATTTCGCCAGCTCAATGCCGAGTTTGGGTTCTCGCTTCAGGTGCCCACGCCTCCGCAGTTGGAGCACTTCACGCATGACCTGAACCAGATCGAACAAAGCCACCTGCAGTACCTGGGGGTGGGCAATGCACTCAAACTGGCGCAGCCCGAGTTTGCCGAGCGGCTGGTGCGGGCCCTGGCCATGCGGTTGCGCACGGTGTATGAATCCGCCGCCAACGATCTGGAGCTGTGGAGCAAGTCGGCCACCGCGCAACTGGATTCGCAATTGCGCGAGCGCCGCCGCAGCTTTGCGCGCCGCATCGAAGCGGTGGACCGCATCCAGCAGGCGGCCAGCGGGCTGGTGGAGCGTATTTCGGAAATCGAGGCGGGTGAAGAGGCTCTGGGCCTGCTGGAGCGCAGGCTGCAGGAGCTCACCACCCAGCTGATTGCCGTGCCTGGCCTGGAGCCCACAGCTTCCGACGTGCATCTTGTGTCGGCATGAGTGGGTCCGGAGAGGGAACGCGCGTTTCCGTGCCGATTTGCGAGCGCGTGGTGGCATGGCAGGCTTCCCATGGCCGCAACCACCTGCCGTGGCAGCAGACCCGGGACCCCTATCGCGTATGGTTGTCAGAGATCATGCTGCAGCAGACCCAGGTCAGCACTGTGCTGGACTATTACGCGCGGTTTCTGGTGCGGTTTCCTGACGTTAGCGCCTTGGCCAGTGCGCCCCAAGATGAGGTGATGGGGCTTTGGAGTGGCCTGGGCTATTACAGCCGGGCGCGCAATCTGCACCGCTGTGCGCAGCAGGTCATGGCCGACCACGGAGGGGCATTTCCTCGTACGGCCGAGGTCCTCGCGACCCTGCCAGGCATTGGCCGATCGACGGCGGGAGCCATTGCTGCATTCTGCTTTTCTGAGCGGGTGCCGATCCTGGATGCCAACGTGCGGCGGGTGTTGACGCGCTTGCTGGGTTTCGACAAGGACCTGGCGTTGGCTGCCAACGAGCGCCTGCTGTGGGGGCTGGCGCAGGCGCTGTTACCCACAGAGGATTTGGTTCATGCCATGCCCCGGTACACCCAAGGGCTCATGGACCTGGGCGCTTCGGTCTGTACCCCCCGCGCGCCCCGCTGCGCGGACTGCCCTCTGGTCGGGTCCTGCAGGGCGTCCAGCGATGGCGACCCCGAGCGCTACCCCGTCAGGACGCGCAAGCTGGCCCGCCGATCCGAGTCGTGGCAGTTGGCGATTGTTCGTGACGGCCGAGGCCGTGTCTGGCTGCAGCGGCGCCCTGCAACGGGCATCTGGGCGGGCATGCACTGTGTGCCAGTCTTTTTCAATGATGCTGCGCGTGCTGCTTTCATCGCGGAACTTGGCGATCCGGTGCAGCTTGTGCAGGAGGAGCTGCCTCCCTTCGTGCATGTGCTCACACACAGGGATCTGCATCTCCACCCGGTGCTGATCAGCGGGGACTTCAGGGGCAACGCACTAGAGGATGGCGAGTGGCTGGGGCCGGACCAATGGCCGTCGGTGGGTTTGCCCGCTCCCATCCGCAAACTGCTGGACTCAACCCAGGCCCGGTTGTGGTGAGGCACCGGGGCTGATCCGCAGCCTGGTGCGTCCGTCTATCGGCCGTCGAGTTCGCGGTGGCGCTTCAGCGCCGTCCAGCGGTCACCGAAGGCCTCGGCGAGCCTCTCCACCAGATAGACCGAGCGGTGCTGTCCGCCTGTGCAGCCGATGGCGACTGTCACATAGCTGCGGTGGTTCCTGTCGAGCATGTCCAGCCAATGTGCCAGGAACTGCTCGATGTGGGCGCGCATGAGGCCTACGTCGGGCTGGTGGTGCAGAAAGTCCGCGACGGGTTGGTCCAGCCCCGTCAGGTCGCGCAATGCCGGCTCGTAGTGGGGGTTGGGCAGCATCCGCACGTCGAAGACGTAGTCTGCATCCATGGGGATGCCGCGTTTGAAGGCAAAGGACTGGAACACCAGGGTCAGCTGCCCTTGCGCAGTGGACATCAGGCCCTTGACGTAACTTTGCAGCTGCGATGCCCGTATCGTACTGGTGTCGATCACGTGCGACTGCTCGCGCAGATCGGCCAGCAGTTCGCGCTCCAGCTCGATGATCTGTACCAAGGCCCGCCGCCCCTGCTGGAGGTCGTCATGCGAGAGAGGGTGGCGGCGGCGTGTTTCGGAGAACCTCCGCACCAGGGTGTCGATGGTGGCATCGAGAAAAATCGATTGCACGGCCACACCCTGGTTGCGCAGGCGATGTAGCTCCTGCGGCACCTGGTGCAGCGAGGTGGCGCTGCGCACGTCCATGGCAATGGCCACGCGGTTTCCATGGTGGCGATGCTCGAGTGCCACGAAGGCGGGCAGCAGTTCGGGCGGCAGGTTGTCCACGCAGTAGTAGCCGGCATCCTCCAGGGCGTGCAGGGCCACGGATTTGCCGGAGCCTGACATCCCCGTGATCAGAACAATTTCAAGCGCCATCAGTTGTTACTCCCAAGGCTGTCGCCACGTTGTTCAGCATTTCGCGGGCATGGGCCAGGGTGGTGTCCGTCGAGCGTTCGCCGCCCAGCATGCGTCCGATCTCGGCCACGCGCTGTTCTTCCTGGACGGCCCGGACAGTGCTGGTGGTTCCTGCCGGACTTTTGTGTTTGGCCACCTTGAGATGGTGGTGTGCACAGGCCGCGACCTGGGGGAGATGGGTCACGGCCAGGACCTGACGGTCGCTGCCCAACTGCCGCATCAACCGACCCACGGTTTCCGCCACGGCGCCGCCCACGCCGGAGTCCACCTCGTCGAAGATGAGGGTGGGCGCCATGCCCAGCTCGCTCGTGGTGACCGAGATGGCGAGGGAGATGCGTGACAGTTCGCCGCCAGAGGCGACCTTGCCAATCGGCTTCGGGCTCATGCCCGGGTGGCCAGCCACCAAAAAAACCACGTCGTCTATGCCATGGGCTGCGGGCTCCTGGGCGCGGGTCACGGATGCCTCGAACCTTCCGCCTTCCATGCCCAGGCCTTGCATGGCTTGGGTTATGGCCGCCGACAGTTTGGGCGCTGCCTTGGTGCGTGCCTGCGACAGAGTCCGCGCCGCCGCTTGATAGGCCTTGGCGCTGGCCGCCTCTGCGGCCTGCAACTTCTCCACGTCGGTGGCTGCGTCCAGGCGGCGCATCTCGGTCTTCCAGTCCTGCAACAGTGCGGGCAGCTCTGCGGGCGGGCGCTTGTACCTGCGGGCCAGGGCCATCCATTGCGACATGCGGGTATCCAGTTCGGCCAGGCGCTGTGGATCGATGTCTGCGTGCCGCAGGTATGAGTGCAACGAGTGAACCACGTCGTTGGCCTGCGCAAGGCTTGATGCAAGAATGTCGGCCAGGTTGGCGAATTCGGGCTCGATGTGCTCCTGGGCCTGAAGAAGTTCGTGGGCCTGTGTGAGGGCACTGAGCGCTCCGGCCTCATCTGCCTGCAGGGCTTGGACTGCGCCGTCGGCGGTATCCAGAAGCGCCTGTGCGTGCGACAGGCGCTTGTGCTGCGCATCCAGTTCATCCCATTCGTCCGCGGCCGGTGCCAATTTCTCCACTTCGCTGATCTGCCACTGCAGGCGCTCGCGCTCTTGCTGCAAGGTGGCCTGGGCCTGGCGCGCTTGCTGCAGGGCTTTCTGGTCCGCGCGCCATTGCGACCACCGAGCCAGGGTGTCGGTAGTGCTGATGCCCGCAAAAGCATCGAGCAACCCGCGTACCGAGTCGGGGCGCGTGAGGCTTTGCCAGGCGTGTTGACCGTGGATGTCGAGCAGCATGTCGCCCAGTGCACGCAACTGCGCCGCCGTGGCGGGGGTTCCATTGATCCAGGCGCGGCTCTTGCCCTGGGCATCCACCGTGCGGCGCAGCAGCAGCATGTCTTCGGAGTCGAACCCTGCTTCTTCCAGCCAGGGGTGGACATGCGCCGGGCAATCGAACTCTGCGCAGATGTCTGTTCGGGGGCTGCCTTCGCGTACCACGCCGGCGTCCGAGCGTGCGCCCAGGGCCAGTTGCAGTGCATCGACCAAAATGGATTTGCCAGCCCCGGTTTCGCCGGTCAGCACGGTGAAGCCGGGTCGGAGCTCCAGCTCCAGCGCCTGGACAATCACAAAATCACGCAGCGTGATCCGCCGGAGTGCCATGGTCAGGAGCCTCCTTCGTTCCAGCGCAGCTTCTTGCGCAGCGTGGCAAAGTAGTTCCAGCCCTGGGGGTGCAAGAATCGCACACAGTGCTCCGACCGCTTGACGAGGATGCGGTCGCCGTGGAGCAGGGAAGCCAATGACTGCATGTCAAAGTTGGCACTGACATCGCGCCCGCTCACTACCTCCACAGCCACCTCCGTGGCATCGGACAACACGATGGGGCGATTGGACAAGGTGTGCGGAGCAATGGGCACCAGCACCCAGCCCGGGATGGACGGGTGCAGCATCGGCCCGCCCGCCGACAGCGAGTAGGCCGTCGAGCCCGTGGGCGAGGCGATGATGAGCCCGTCGGCGCGCTGGTTGGCCACCAGCCGTCCACCCACCTCGACCCGCAACTCCACCATGCCGGAGGTGGCGCCACGGTTCACGACTACGTCGTTCATGGCGAGGGCCTCAAACACCACCCGCTCATCGCGCACCACGGTGGCGTGCATCAACGGCCGCAGATCCTCTTCGTACGCCCCTTGGAGCATGGGCGACAGAGTGGCTTGGTAGGTGTCGAACGGGATGTCGGTGATGAACCCCAGCCGCCCCTGGTTGATGCCAATCAGCGGTGTGCCAAACCGGGCAAGCCTGCGGCCTATGCCCAGCATCGTGCCATCGCCCCCCACCACCAGCCCCAGGTCGCACCGGGCACCGATGTCGTCTACAGTCAGAGACGGGTAGTCGTGCGTCAATCCCGCGTTGCTCGCAGTCTCTGCCTCGAGAACCACCTCGCAGCCCTGGCGTGCAAGAAAGTGAGCGATGTCATCCAATGCCTGGCGAGAGCTGTCGCCCAGTGAACCCGCTGATGAAGCTTGGTACTTGCCTATGAGTGCGACATGGCGGAAATTGGACGTCATCGCGAAATTACATCATTAAACAGATGTGAGCTTTGCGACGCGCTTCAACATCCGCGTCTTGCATGCGCTTTCTCGCTCTGATTCCAGCGCTGCAACCACTATCCACGTCTTCACGTCCTGGCCGAGTTCCTCCGCCAGCGCTCCCGCAATTGCTGGGCTCAAGTGACCGCGCGTCTTCGCCGTGTGCAAAGCACTCCGCGACAGCTTCAACTTATCTGTCCAGTAAGGGGCGGGCTGCGCGGAAAGCGCGGCGTCTAGCAGATTCATCGTTGATTGCATATTCGTCACTCCTACATGTTGTAAACATGCCTACATGTTGAGAGCATGTTAGCAAATTGATTGACTACATGCTGTAGGCATTGTCAAACTCCGCAACGATCACATGTTGTGATCATTCCGGAGCCGCCATGACCGCCACAACCCCCGTCTGCCCACCCCCAGCCACCAAAGGCGCTGCAAGCGCTGTGGCGGCTCCTGCAGCGCCTGCGCTGGGGGCGGGCACCCGTCGCAAGGCGCTCATGCAATCCGGCGCCGGGATGCTCAACGGATGGCACTCCATTGCAACCCTCGTTGAGGACATGCCGCAGCGCGCCGCAGCCGCGCCCAGCAAGCGGAGCGCGGGCGCGGCTGCGACGCGCGGTATCCAAACCCTCCCCGTTGGTAATCACGGGGAGAACCTGAACGAGTCACAAGCATGACCCGCGCAAAGAAAACCGACCTTGTTTTGGACGGCAACGAAGTCAAGCTGCGCTTAACCGCTGAACGCGCCAAAACGAAGCAACACGTTCATGTCGATTGGGTCCGTTTCACCTGCAACCTGCGCAATGCGCCCACGCCCACGATTGAAGACTTGTTCCCCTTGTTTGAGGGGGTACGCTGGTCCGATGACATACCGCACATTGAGCGCGGAAAGCGCCTTGCAGATCTCTTGCGTGAATTGCCAGATGCCGACTTTGCAGCCAGCGCCCAGGCCAAAGCCCTTGCAGAGCAGGCATGCGAAGCCCTTGGCCCCGACTTCAGCGTGTTCCCCGAGATTCGCAAGGGCCACGACTTCTACCGCTTCCGCTGGTCCATCGTGCGCAACGATGTGGAATGCGGGTGGGTCGGCTACCTCTCCAGCGGTGACAGCCCACGCCAGCACGCCCAGGCCAAAACCATTCACTGCAACCTCTACGGGACGGCCTGCACTTTCGCGCAACACGGCTTCAATCACCGGCTTGCGGCCATCGTTGAGCGCACAGAAGCCACGCTCACACGCGTAGACCTCGCTCTCGATTTCTTCGACGGTTTCACGGGCGGTATGGATCGCGTGCAGGCCGACTACAAGGCCGGATTGATGGACCACCACGGGCGCACGCCAAGCTGCAATCAGGTCGGCGACTGGTGCAACGGTCGCGCCCGGTCCTTCTACTTTGGCAGCAAGGAAGCGGGCAAGCAAACCAACGTGTACGAGAAAGGCCACCAGCTCTTCGGCCCCAAAGACGATAGCCCATGGCTGCGCTGTGAGCTTCGCTACGGCAACAAGCTGCGCGTGCTTTCCGCCGACATGCTCCGCCGTCCCTCCGACTTCTTTGCAGGCGCCAGCGACTGGCATGCGGCCATGCTCCGCGAAGCCGGTGCACAAGCCGCACCCGAGCCAGTGCGCACCACCCAGCGCCTCGCCGCTGAAACCATCTGCGCTGAGGTCAAGCGCAACGTGCAATGGCTCATGGATACCGCTGCCCCAAGCATCGCCCTGTGTTTTGAACACCTGGGCAATACCAATTTCATCGAAGAAATCCTCTTCAACAAAAAGGCGCCTGGACGGCTCCAGCGCTTCACCAAACAAGAAATTTCAGGTGCGTTTGACCGCGCCTTCCATCGTGTTCTTGCACCTGGGCGTGGCCGGTCCGGGATGCAACCAGCTTAGGCCGTAGCAAAGGAAAAAATCATGAAGATGACAAGCAGAGCCGTGTTGCACGGCCTCAAGCAATCCAAGGGCGACTACGAGGGCCGTCCCTTTGACTCCACCACGTTCCACCTGTCGGTGGACATTGCGCAGTCTTCCAGCGGCGAAAGCATCGGCGTCGTCACCCGTCCTTTCAAGCTGGGTGACTCCACCGAGTTCCAGAAGTGGGCACACCTCAAGAACTCGTGGCCCCTCGGTGGCGTGATGTGCGAATGCGAGTTCGACATCGTGGCCGGTTCCGACAACACCACGAAGCTCACGCTGCTCGCCATCAAGCCAGCCGCTACAGCCAAGGCCGCGTAAGGCCAGCAAGGGCACCCCATGCGCAACGTGATCCAGTCCCGCACAACAGGTGCATTCCTCGCGCCGTCTTTCGAGGATGGGCAACCGGAGTGGGTCATGTTGCTCTGCGAAGCCGCCGTTGTCGAAGACCTCGAAACCTGTGTGCAGCTTATCGAGGACCACACCGAACCGTTCCACCGCCCCCAGGTCGTGGACCTTGACGACCTCTACAAAAAGCAGGAGCCCATCCATGGAAATTGATCTTGTCCACGTGGCCCAGCGGTTGGCCATCGTCGGCATCTGCAGCGGCTTCATAGGCGCCGCCCTCTGGCAATTGCTCGTTGGCTCCATGCACGTTCTGGCCCTCCGCCTGCACGCTCGCGTGGCTCAGCGCCAACGCATCGCAGACGCCCGCGCACGTGCCCATGGCTGACCCTGTAGTCATCGACTGTCCCAGCACCTGCACGGTGACTGTGGTGCACGAATTAAGCCTCCCCCCGCTGCAACTCGATACAGCGGATGGAGCAGCAATCGCGGGCGCCGTCCTCGCGGTCTGGGCTGTCGGCTGGGCATTTCGCATGCTCATCCGCGCTCTGAACATCGACGGCAATTCATCAACTTCAAAAGAGGAAACCTGAAATGACTCAAGCAATCAAGCGCGGCCTCGTCGCCGCTGGTGTTCTGGCCGTTGTCGGCTCGGCAAATGCTGCAGCCGTGGACGTCACGGCTCTGACCGCAGATATCGCGCTGCAGATCGCTCCCATCACCGCTGTCGGCTCCGCTGTGCTGCTGGTGTATGTGGCAGTGAAGGCCTTCAAGTGGGTCCGTAGCGCTCTGTCCTAAGCCGTCGCCCCAAGCGCTCCCTGACCGGCCGGCAGGGGCCTTGCAAAAGCTCACGCGGTGGGCTTCTTCA
>CAYXSL010000125.1:0-13827 GCA_964466605.1 uncultured Verminephrobacter sp. | reverse complement strand
CGCGGGCGCAAGCGCCACGCGCTGCGCAGGCGGGGCCGAGCGCAGCGATGGCCCGTGTGGATGTCCGACTCGCGGGTCCCCTTCACGATGCGCCGAGGAGCGCAGGGCGTGGGGCGGCACGGGCGTCGGAGCGCCCGTGCTTCGTGAACTGACTCGCTGCGGTTGTTCGAGCGGAGCGCGCAGCGCGTAGCGAGTTCCGCAGCGCGCCCCACGCACGAGCACCGCAGGTTGCCCGCAGCGAAGCGGAGGGACGCAGCGTGCAGGGTCGCCCTTTCTTTGGTGACTTTCTTTCGGCGACGCGAAAGAAAGTTACTGCGCCGCCGGGCGCACACCCCGGCCTCCGCCCTCCAACCCGGGAAGCCGCTACCCACAAGGCAGAGCACAAAAAAACCAGAACCCCCCAGTCACCTGCGCAACCCCCTCCACCCCCCATCTCGCTTAAAGTCCCACGCGCAGCGTGCCCTCCCGGCACCCAGCCCCGTCTTTGCACAACACAACCAACTAACCAACCAACAACAGGAGAAGCTCACATGGGTATCGACTTCCAAGGCCGCGTGGCCATCGTCACAGGCGCCGGTGGGGGCCTGGGCCGCCAGCATGCACTGGCACTGGCCAAGCGCGGCGCCAGGGTGCTGGTCAACGACCTGGGCGGAGCGGTGGACGGCAGCGGCGCCACGGTGGGCGCAGCGCAGGCCGTGGTCGATGAGATCCGCGCAGCGGGCGGTGAGGCTTTGGCCAACGGCGCATCGGTCACCGACTTTGCGGCCGTCGAGGCCATGGTGCAGCAGGCCATTGACGCCTGGGGCCGGGTGGACATTCTGGTCAACAACGCGGGCATCCTGCGCGACAAGTCGTTTGCCAAGATGGACATGGCCGACTTCAACCTCGTGGTGCAGGTGCACCTGATGGGCGCGGCCCACTGCTGCAAGGCCGTGTGGCCCCACATGGTGGCGCAGCAGTACGGCCGCATCGTGATGACGACATCGTCCACGGGCCTGTACGGCAATTTCGGCCAGGCCAACTACGGTGCCGCCAAGCTCGCGCAGGTCGGGCTGATGCAGACCCTGTCCATCGAAGGTGCCAAGAACAACATCCATGTGAACGCCCTGGCCCCCACGGCCGCTACGCGCATGACCGAAGGCCTCATGCCGCAGGAAGTGCTCGATGCCTTGAAGCCCGAAGCCGTGGTGCCCGCCATGCTGGTGCTGGCGCACGAAAGCGCGCCCACGCGCACCATCCTGTGTGCCGGTGCGGGCACGTTCGAGGCGGCCCACATCACCCTCACGCAGGGCATCCACCTGGGGATCGGCGCCGATGTGCCCGAGCAGCTGGCGGCCCGCCTGGCCGAGGTGACCGAGCGCGCGGGCGAGCAAGTACCACAAAGTGGCGCGGCGCAGGGGACCAACGAAGTTGGACGCGCTTTGGCCGCAAGGGCTTGATTTCCCCAGAGGCGGGCCAGCGCTCAACGTGCTAAGTTCCGGGCCGACAGAAGTTGGATCGGTACAAACATATGAGCAAACTGCACGAGAGACTGGCCGCCTACCCGGCGGATGCCCTGGGGGGGATTCGCCGCGGCATCGAAAAGGAAGGCCTGCGGGTGCTGCCCACGGGCGGCCTGGCGCTCACGCCCCACCCGCTGGCGCTGGGCTCGGCGCTCACGCACCCGCTGATCACCACCGACTACAGCGAATCGCAGCTTGAACTCATCACCGGCGCCCACAAGGGCGTGCTGGCCTGCCTGGATGAGCTGACCGAGGTGCACCAGTTCGTGCACCACACCCTCAAGGACAGCGGCGGCGAGCTGCTCTGGGCCTCCAGCATGCCCTGCGGCCTGCCCACCGACGAGACGATCCCGATCGGCCGCTACGGCAGCTCCAACGTGGGCCGCGCCAAAAGTGTGTACCGCATGGGCCTGGGCCACCGCTATGGGCGGCGCATGCAGACCATCTCGGGCATCCACTACAACTGGTCGCTGCCTGGCGTGACGAGCGAGCAGTATTTCTCGCTCATCCGCAACTTCCGCCGCCACGCGTTTGTGCTGCTGTACCTGTTTGGCGCCTCGCCCGCGCTGTGCCCCTGTTTTGTGGAAGGGCGCCAGCATGGCCTGCAGCAGATGCAAGGTGGCAGCGCTCTGTACCTGCCCCACGCCACCTCGCTGCGCATGGGCCGCCTGGGCTACCAGAGCGATGCGCAGGCCACGCTGGCCGTGAGCTACAACGGCCTCACCGGCTACGCCAACTCGCTGCACGAGGCGCTGACCAAACCCTACCCGGCCTACGAAACCGTGGGTGTGCGCAACCCGGGGGGCGACTACAACCAGCTGGGCACCAGCCTGTTGCAGATCGAGAACGAGTTCTACGGCACCATCCGCCCCAAGCGCACCGTGCGCACGGGCGAGCGCCCGCTGCATGCGCTGCGCGAGCGCGGCGTGGAATATGTGGAAGTGCGCCTGATGGACCTGGACCCGTTCGTGCCCGTGGGTATCACCGCGTCCACCATGCGCCTCTTGGACGTGTTTTTGCTGCACTGCCTGCTGTCCGACAGCCCGCCGGACACGCCCGAGGAAATCGCCGAGCTCAAGCAGAACCAGCACCTTACTGCCGAGCGCGGCCGCGAAAGCGGCCTGCACCTCACACGCAACGGCCAGAGCGTGCTGCTGACCGACTGGGGCAGCGAGGTGCTGGCCGCCTGCGAGCCGCTGGCCGCCGCGTTGGACGCCACCCATGGCACGGGCGACTACAGTGCCGCGCTGCGTGATGCCCGCACGCTCATGGCCGCGCCCGAGCGCACCCCCTCGGCCCGCGTGCTGGACCACATCACCCAGCAGCACCACCACAGCTTCGAGTCCTTTGCGCGCCAGCAGTCCATGGCGGCGCGCGATGCGTTGCTGGGCCTGCCCTGGTCGGATGCGCAACAGGCCCGCTATGTGGCCATGGCCGCAGAGTCCATTGCTGCGCAAAAGGCTATCGAGGCGGCGGACACGCTGCCGTTCGAGGAATGGCGCGAGCAGTACATGGCGGTGAAGGAACTGGGCTGACGCAAGCGGCAGATGTCACGTGTGAGGTGGCAGGTGACGGTTTCTGCAGGCGCGTCCGTAGATGCACCTTTAGCGGCGGCTGTAGATGCTGATTGCTACTAATTTGATAGCTTAAAAGGCATATCCATCAGGCGGTGGCGGCCAGTTCGACTTGATTTTCTAGCCCGCCAACTGCAGCAGGGCCTCCTGCCGCCAGTATTCCGCTGCGTCCAGGAACCCCTCCCACACACAGCCATTGCAGCCCCGGCCGCAGCAGGTGGTGGGCTCGGGTGGCGGGGCGCGCAGCGTGATGCCGAGTTCTTCTGCGCGCCGTTGCAAGGCGGCAAACAGGGCCTGGGCCGAGGCGCCGTCCACGGCGCGGGCCGGGGCGGTGAAGCGGTCTGCTGCCACGGCCGATGTCACGGCTGGCGGCGCCCGGCGCGGGCGCGGCGCACGCCGTACTGCACGCCAAACGCAATGCCCAGCGCCAGCGCGAACCAGCCCACCAGGGTGGCCTGCGCCATCAGCTCGCGCACGCTGTCCGAGCGGGCGATGTAGGGCGCCAGCAGGATGACCAGGCCAATCAGGGCGCAGGTCACCCCCTTGAACAGCAGCTCCTTGTCGGCCTTGCGGGCGGTGGCGTTGCGGGGTTTGTCGGTGGGTGCGGGCATGACAGAAAAAGCGCGGTAGCGAGGGGCGGCAAAGACCGCGATTATCCTTGCCACCCTCCGACAGTCTTAAAAACACAAGAAAGTACCCCCGCATCATGGCCATCCAGTGGTTCCCCGGTCACATGCACCTGACCAAGAAAGCCATCACCGAACGCATCAAGGACATTGACGTGGTGATCGAGGTGCTGGACGCGCGCCTGCCGGGCTCCAGCGCCAATCCGCTGCTGGCCGAGATCACAGGCCACAAGCCCACGCTCAAGGTGCTCAACAAGCAGGACGTGGCCGACCCCGAGCGCACGGCCCTGTGGGTGGACTGGTACAACGCCCAGAGCGACACGCGCGCCGTGCCGCTCGACGCATCGGACGCCGCGCCCGCGCGCAAGCTCATCGACGCCTGCCACCTGCTGTCGCCCAACCGGGGCGGCATGGCCAAGCCCATGCGGGTGCTGATCTGTGGCGTGCCCAACGTGGGCAAGTCCACGCTCATCAACACCCTGAGCAACAAGCGCCAGGCCAAGACGGGCGACGAGGCGGGCATCACCAAGCTGGAGCAGCGCATCACCCTGGCCGATGACTTCTACCTGTGGGACACGCCCGGCATGCTGTGGCCGCGCATCATCGTGCCCGAAAGCGGCTACAACCTGGCCGCCAGCGGCGCCGTGGGGCGCAACGCCTATGACGAAGAGCTGGTGGCGCTGGAGCTGCTGCGCCGCCTGCAGCAGCACTACGCCCCGCTGTTGGAGGCGCGCTACAAGCTGGGCCTGCCCGCCGGGGCCATGGCAACCATGCAGGACGACGAACTGCTGGAAGCCATCGGCAAAAAACGCGGCGCCATGCTGGGCGGCGGCCGGGTCAACCTGCAGAAGACGTCCGAGATCGTGATGACCGACTTTCGCTCGGCCATTCTGGGCCGCATCACGCTGGAGACGCCCGCAGAATTTGAAGCCTGGCGCGCCGCGGGCCTGGCCGAAGACGCCAAGCGCCAGGCCAAGAAGGACGCGCGCGCCAAGGCCAAGGGCAAAGGCTCGGGGGTGCGGGAGCCGGCCCCGGGCAGTGAAGACCAGCCAGATTGACCGGCCCCTGAGGGCCCCCGGCGAGGCCCGCTGCCCTGTTGCAGGCGCGCCGCCGCTGGCATTTTGCTGGTAGGCGTTTGCGAAAGCTGCGGTTACGATGGTTTCTTCCCCCCCATCTCCCGTTGCCATGGCCGAAGCCTCCGCTGTTCCGCTGCCTGACCACGAAGACGCCATCACGCGCAACCTGGTGCGGGTGGCGGGCTGGGCCGTGATGCTGCTGGCGGGCACCATCGCCGTGCTGCTGATGCTTGATGAGCCCGTGCAGCCGGTGCGGGTGGCGCTCAACTTTCTCGCCTCCCTGGTCGCGGGCTCGGCGCTGTGGCTGGCACACCGCCAGCGCTGGAAGCAAGCGGCCCATTTGCTGGTGTGGGGCGTGTGGGTGTCGGTATCGCTGGTGGCAGCCCGCAATGGCGGTGTCAATGGCCCCAACCTGCTCAATTACCCCGTGCTTATCGTGCTGTCGGGCTGGCTGCTGGGGGTGCGCGCCACGATCACGCTGGTGGGGCTCACGGCGCTGCTGTTCGGGGGGTTCATCTGGGCCGACATTCTGGGCGTGTTCAAGCCGGTGCAGGTGGCCAACCGCCTGGCCGGGGCGGTGTACCTGGCGGGCATCCTGGTGCTCACGGCAGCGGCCACGCTGCTCTCGCGCCGCAGCTACATGAGCCGCGTGCAGGAAGCGCAGCGCACGGCCGCCAACCTCGCGGCCAGCGAGGCCTCGCTGCGCAAGCTGCTGCGGGCCGTGGAGCAGAGCCCGGAGGCCATCGTCATCACCGACCTGCGCGAAGACATCGAGTATGTGAACGACGCCTTCGTGCGCCGCACGGGCTACGAACGTGAGGAGGTCGTGGGCCGCGCGTCGTCCGAGTATTCAAGCAACGGCCTCGCGCCCGCGCAGCGCGAGGGCCTGCGCTCCACCCTGGCGCGGGGCGACAGCTGGGCGGGCGAGCAGGTCAACTACCGCAAGGACGGGCAGGCGCTGATCGAGTCGGTGGTCGTGGCCCCCATCCGCCAGACCGACGGCCGCGTGAGCCACTATGTGGAGCTGAAGCAGGACATCACCGAGCGCAAGCGCGCAGCCGACGAGATCCACCGCCTGGCGCACTTTGACAGTCTCACCGGCCTGCCCAACCGCTCCACGCTGATGGAGCGGCTGCAGACCCTGCACGGGCGCGCGGGCCGCCCGCCGTCCATGCAGCACGCGCTGCTGCTGCTGGATCTGGACCGCTTCACCACCTTCAACGACGCGCGCGGCAGCGAGATGGGCGACCGCCTGCTGTGCGCCGTGGCCCTGCGCCTGTCCGAGATCCTGCCCGCCCAAAGCCTGCTGGTGCGTGTGGCGGGCGACGAGTTTGCCGTCGTGCTGCACGGCCTGGGGGTGGATGTCTCCCTGGCCAGCCGCCATGCGCTGGCCTTTGCCGCCAAGCTGCAGGCCACCCTGCTGCACCCCCTGCGCCTGGAGGGCGACGCGCAGGACGCCCAGCTGGGCGCGAGCGTGGGCATCACCCTGTACCCGCAAACCGCAGGCGACAGTGCGCATGACGCCCTGCGGCGCGCCGGCATGGCCCTGCACCGCGCCAAGCAGGCGGGCGGCGGGCGGGCCGCGTTTTTTGAGCAGGGCATGGGCGAGGCTGCCGAGCAGCGCTTTCGGCTGGAGCGCGAACTGCGCCACGCCATCGGTGCGGGCGAGCTGCGCCTGCACCTGCAGTCGCAGGTCAATGTGGAGGGGCGGCTGACCGGGGCCGAGGTGCTGGTGCGCTGGCAGCACCCGCGCGACGGCCTGGTGCCGCCGGGCGTGTTCATCCCTATTGCCGAGGAATCCGACCTCATCGTGAGCCTGGGCGAATGGGTGCTGGCCCATGCCTGCGGGCTGCTGGCGCAGCCTGCGTTCCGCGAGCGGCGGCTGCGGTTGTCGGTCAACCTCAGTGCCCGCCAGTTCCGGCAGGCGGGCTTTGTGCCGCAGGTGCGTGCGCTGCTGGCCTCCAGCGGGGCCGACCCCCGGCTGCTGACGCTGGAGGTGACGGAGGGGCTGGTGATCGAAGACTTTGACGACACCGTGGCCAAGATGCGCGAACTGGCCGTGCTGGGCGTGGACATTTCGCTGGACGACTTTGGCACGGGCTATTCATCGCTGGCCTACCTCAAGCGCCTGCCGATCCAGGAACTCAAGATCGACCGGTCATTTGTGCACGACGCGCCCACCAACGCCGACGATGGCGTGCTGGTGGAGGGCATCCTGTCGGTGGCCCGCCACTTTGGCCTGCGCGTGGTGGCCGAAGGGGTCGAGACCCAGGCGCAGGCCGACTTCCTGAGCCAGCGCGCGCCCGAGATCGTGTACCAGGGCTACCTCTTCGGCCGGCCCGAGCCCGACACGCAATGGCTGGCCCGCCTGGTGCCTGCCGAGGCGCTGCGGTAACGGGAGTTGGGGGCGGTCGAGGGAAGGCTTGATTCGTCAAAATACAAGCAAAAAAGGCCTTCTGCGCGCAATGGTAAATGGATTGTTGCTATTGTATTTGTAGCAAATCCCTGTGTGCGCGGTGCCCCCGGGCGTGCTACTTGTTCTTGTCCTTGCCCTTGGGAATGACGCTGGTGATGGGCGCCATGGGGCGGTCGGAGCCGCTGTGTTCCTTGGGAGGCGATGTGTCCTTCTTGGGCTTCTTCGCCATCTTGTTGCTGCGTTGATCACCTTTGGCCATGGGATTTCCTTGAAAGGTCTCGGGATGGGACCGTGCCGCATGGTACGGCACAAACCGGCGTGTTCCGTGCGCTTTGGGCCAGCGCCGGGCACGACACCGCCCACGCCAATCCGTGACGTTTTGCGCGAAAGGCGCGGGCAGCAGGCCGGGGATGTGCGCAGGCCGTGTGGTGTGCGGCCGGTGCCTCTCCTATCATGGCGTCGCCAACTGGCACCCACGCAGTCAACCGGAGAGCGTTCATGATCAAGACACTGTTTCGCCAATGGGGCGCATCGCTGTGCCTCGGCTTCCTGGCCCTGGCCAGCCAGGCCCCGGCCGCAGCGCAAGACCTGCCGGGCGCCAAGGACCACCCGGCCGTGAAGCGTTTTCGCGGCAGCACCATCGTGGGCTACGAGGTGCGCAACTTCGACGCCGTGGAGTTCCAGACCTCCACGTTCAAGGAGTTTGACCTGCAGGCCCACAAGCGCCGCTACGTGCAGCCCCCGCTGGCGCTCGAAGGCAAGCTCACCCGCCTGTGGTACGAGGCCCCGGGCGCCACGCGGTCGCTGGAGCTGTTCCGCAACTACGCCAACGACCTCGCGGCCAGCGGCTTCACCGCGCTGTACGACTCCACCCGCGACAGCGCTGCAGGCAGCTACACCAACTTTTTGGCCAACTTCAGCAGCGGCCAGCGCGACAACATCAAGAACAACCGCAGCGAATACGTGATGTACGCCGCCGACGCCAGCACCGTGCGCACCGGCACCTTCCAGAAGGGCAATACCACCGTGCGCCTGGTCTCCATCGACTGGCCCAAGGAAGACGCCACCTACAAATCCAGACAAGGCGCCTACATCGCCGTGGACATCCTGGAGACCAAGGCCATGGAGCAGAACATGGTGGTGGTCAGCGCGTCCGACATCAGCAAATCCATCACCGTGAGCGGCAAGGTCGCCATCTACGGCATCCTGTTCGACACCGGCAAGACCGACGTGAAGCCCGAGTCCAAGCCCTCGCTGGAGCAGATCGCCGCCTTCCTGAAAGCCGAGCCCGCCGTCAAGCTGCATGTGGTGGGCCACACCGACAGCGTGGGCAGCTTCGACAGCAACCTGGCGCTGTCCAAGCGCCGGGCCGACGCCGTGGCTGCAGCGCTGGCCAAGGACTACGGCATCGCTGCGGGCCGCCTGGTGGGCAACGGCGTGGCTTCTTTGGCCCCTGTGGCAAGTAACAGCAGTGATGAAGGCCGGGCGAAGAATCGGCGGGTGGAGTTGGTGCTGCAGTAGGGTGTGTGGGGTCGGCTGCCGAGTGGTATTGGTCCCGACGTGTTGGATAAGTGGGGTTTTTTCTGCCCGGCAGGAGCACTCGGTGCTTGCAGTGGGGGTTGCCACCTCAGCACAGCGCTAGAGGTCAACTGCAAACTCCGCTTCGCCAGAAGATACAGACACGTATGGCGCGACTTGTTTGAAGGGGGTGCGCAACTCGACTGTGTGCACACCGTTCACTTGAAGGTGCGCGACACCTCTGTCAAACCGGATTCGAACTTTCCAAACCGCATGCAAAGGAATATTGGCGATTGACTCGACCTTGACTTCCTTGCCAGCAATAACCATGCGGTAACCGATGACAAGAGAGTCGTCCGTTGACCGGTTTCGGATGGCCAGGACCTGGATGCTGTTGGTTCGATCCGGGCCGTCTTGAATGCCGATGTAGGAGGCGGTTGGCCACTGGGGCGAACCAGCGAAGGTAACCAGCTTCGCCGTGCCGCTGAATGTGACATTCGGTGACGGAGCCGCAAGCGTGCGGGCCTCAAATTGACCAGGTTTCGCCCCAAGACTGAACGAAGCACTCCACGCGGGTGGGGCACCGATGGCGAGAAGCAAGACGATTGCGCGGAACAGGGACACGGTATTGACCTCTAACGTAGCGTTTCTCGCAGAGCCTGCTGAGTAAGCTGGCTGCGATCCAAATGAAAAAATCTATGGAAACCCCTGAGGGCGGCACCGATAGAAACTATAGCGAGCGAACCTGAAATGTGAGCACCCCTACCACCGCACCGGCCCCGCCTCATCCCCCCAGAAAATCCACCGGCTGGTCTCCTCATACGGCGAGGTCCCGATCGAATACGGGTCCATGCCCGCCTCACTGCGCTCCAGCCGCACCAGGTAGCCGCCGTAGCTGGCGGCCCACAGCACGCTGCCGTCGGGGGCCATGTCCATGCCGCTGAGGGTGCTGCCGATGTGGTGGCGCCACAGGGCTTGGCTGTCGTCGCTGAGGGCGTGCAGGTAGCCGTCGGCGTCGCCCAGAACGACCAGGCCGGGCTGGGTGGCCGAGGCGTAGACGCGGCAGCGGTTGTCCAGTGTGGGCAGGTCTTCTGCGCCGGTGGGCGCATGCTGTGGCGCGTCTTGCGGCACCTGCGCAGCGAGCGGCGAGGGCGGCGACAGTGACGCGAGCGGCGCCGACAGCGTGCTGCCCCAGTACAGATGGCAGGAGTTGGCGAACAGGCGTGTTCCGTCGTGCGAGAACGCTGTGTGGTGCGGGTAGGACGACTGTGGGTCGTATTCGGCCACCGGGGTGCCCTGGGCATCGAGCAGGATGTGGCTGCTGTCCTGGTCGCCCACGGCGATGTGGCGTTCGTCGGGCGAGAGGGCCATGTGCAGCATGTCGAGGGCCAGCACGGTGACGGTCTGGCCGCCCACCTCTTCGTCCATCTGGTTCTTGCGCCAGGTGTAGGGGCCGTCTTCGTCAAAGGTCTGCGGGTGCAGGCGTTGCACGCCGCCACCGTCGCTGCGGCCCTCGCTGCCGCCGCTCTCCATGGGGGTGAGCAGGTAGATGCCGGTCGGGTTGCGCAACAGCACGCGCTGGCCGTCGTTGAAGGGGATGAGTTCGTCGCAGCGCTGCCCCAGCGGGCCGGGCGCCACGGGCACATGGGGTGGCAGGCCTTCGTTGCCACGGGGCAGGGCAAAGTGCGCGATCACCGGGCCGCCAAAGCCCTGGTGGGTGGTGATCTGCTGGCCGTCGCTCTGGGCAAAGATGCGCCGGTTGTGGGAGCGGCCCAGGCCGCGCAGTGCGGGCAGGCGCTGGTGGTGCGGGCCCTGCACGGCCACCCAGTGCGCGGTGTCATCGTAGGCCGCGCCAATGCGGGCCAGCACGCGGCCGTCGTCCAGCGCCATCACCGGGCCGATGAAGCAGCCCGCATTGGCGGCGCGCTGCACAAAGGCGTCAGGGGCAAACGCAAAACGCTGGCGAAAGCGCTCGCCCAGGTCGGCATCGGCATGCCGGTGCACCACGCGTGCCAGCTGCAGCACGGTGGGCGCGGCGGCCTTGCGCGGGTCGGGGGGTAGGGTGTTGTCTTCTTCTTCCTCCTCGTCGTCACTCTCGTCGTCCGCCGCTGCTGCAGCATCGCCCGCTGCGGGCTCGGGGTTGTCTAGCGCCAGCTGGTGGGCGCGCACGGTGGCCACATAGGCCTGGCCGTCGGCCTGCCACCGGGCCGAGAGTTCCATCAGCTCCAGCGGGAAGACCGCCACATCGGGCACATCGGGCGCCAGGGGCGGGGTGGCGAGCAGGTGCACGGCTGCCTCGATGCGCCTGGCCTCGGCCTGGCGGGCGGCCTCTTGCTCGGCCTGGGCGCGGATGCGGGCCTCCACCGCCGCATAAAAGCGCAGCAGGCGCGCGATGTGGTCGGCCGCGCCCCGGGGCAGGGGGGCGCGGCTGTCGTTCTGGCGCTGCGCGTAGGTGAACTCGACTGCCGCAGGCCCTTCGCGGGCTTCGTCGATGTTGATCTGGTAGGCGCTGTGGGCGTTGTCTTCGTCGTCGCCCGGTGCGTCGTCGCCGTTGTGCCAGCTGAACTTGAGCGCGCGGCCCCAGGGCTCGCCGTCGTGCATGCAGGGCTGGCGGGCGCCCACCCAGATGTCGCCCTCCCACCAGCCGTTGCGGTCGCTGTCCCACCAGTCGTTGTACTGGTCGGTGAACACGGGCAGGCTGGTGAAGCGCTCGATGTGTTCGGCCGTCAGCGTGGCCAGCAGGCGCTGGTGGAGCGGGTAGCGCGCGCGGTGCTGGCCCACGGCCTTGCGCACGTAGTCGAGCACGCCGCGCCAGGCGGACTGGCAGGCCTGCCACGCGTCGGGGTCGGTGTCCTCGGCCAGCGCCTGCCATTCGCCGGGTTCGCCCTGGCTGTAGTGGCGGTACAGCAGCGTGAGCTGCGGCGTGGTGGGCACGCTGCGGCGCAGCACCGTGGCCGCCAGCCGCTGCAGCAGGCCCTGGGGCGCGGGCGCCCGCTCGACCGAGAGGTAGAAGTCCCAGGTTTTCCAGACGGTGATGAACACGTTGTCGTCGCGCTGGTCACCGTCTTCGTCCACATGCCGCTGGCAGATCGAGAAGTCGGTCTGCCCGAACCAGCCATAGGCCTTGTGCTCCTTGTGCGCGATGACCGGCGTGTGCACCACGGCCAGGATGTTTGGCACGCTGATGCTGTTGCCCGCACACAGGTCGTGCGCCAGCGGCCAGGCGGCCTGGATGTCTGCGCTGCTGTGCACCGCGCTGTCGCCCGCCCGCACGGCGGCCACCACCTGGGGGCGGTGCAGCATGGCGGCCAGGCCGTCCTCGCCCGCGTCCGCCCCGTTGTGGCACTCGGGGGCAAACACGGCGGCAATCACCTCGCCAGAGAACTCCGCCAGGTGCGGCACCGGGCGCACCTCGTCCAGCAGAAACTCCACCTGCTCGGGGCCTGCGATGTGCAGGTGGTATTCGTCGGTGAACAGCGCCACGCGGGCCTGCAGCCCGCCGTGCACGCGCAGCTCGCCATGGTTGTAATGGCCCCACAGCAGGTCTTGCACCCGCAGCGCGCCTTGCACCTGCACCAGCTGCCCGCCGATCACGGCGTTGTGCGCCTGGGCGTCGCCGGTGACGATGAGGTGCGTGGCGCCATCGGTGTCGTCGCAGGTCAGCGCGCCGTCGATGCGCAGGTGGCCGTCCACCAGGATGAGAAAAAGCGAACGGGGGATGGGCGAGTTGTCCGAGCCGGTTTGCAGGCTGTGCCACCAGCGGCGCTGCGGGCTGCCGCTGGCCAGGGGGGCGTCCAGGTGCAGCTCGGGCCACTGCACGTCGCCAGTGATCCACAGCACGGTTTCATCGGCCAGCGCGGTGGGGTCTTGTGCCAGGCGCTCGGCGATCCAGCAGTCGGTGGGGATCCGGGCGGCCACATCGGCCAGCGGGCAAAGTCGGGCAGTGGGCATGGGCGTTGGAGTGGTGGTGCCAGTGGCGGGGCATCGTACACGCAGGCCACGCGGTTGCTGCTTTGCGCAGACAATGATGTGTTGTCTTATCAATTGACCCCATGTCCCAGAACCCTCCTGTTTTTGAAGTCCTGCCCCGCGACCTTTCGGCCTACCGCCAGGGCAATGTGGGCATCGACTACGTGCACCGCTTCGAGTCCGGCAAGCCGGGCCCCCATGTGCTCATCAACGCCCTGACGCACGGCAACGAGATCTGCGGCATGGTCGCCGCCACGCACCTGCTCGATACCGGCGTGCGCCCCCTCATCGGCACGCTGACCATCAGCTTTGCCAACGTCGCGGCCTACGAGTCGTTTGACCAGAGCCGCCCGTTTGAAAGCCGCCAGCTGGTGCACAACCTCAACCGCGTGTGGTCTGCGGGGGAGCTGGACGGCACCGCAGACAGCCCCGAGCTGCAGCGCGCCCGCGCCCTGCGCTCGGTGGTGGCTGCCGCCGACCACATTCTTGACATCCATTCCACCAGCCAGGATGTGCAGCCGTTCTGGGTCTACCCCGCCTACCCGCGCAACGCCGAGGCCGCGCTGGCCCTGGGCCGCCCGCCCGTGCATCTGGTGATGCCCAGCGGGCTGGGCTCGGGCACGCCGCTCATCCAGCATGGCCGCCACGGCCAGGCCGATGGCACGGGCGTGGCGCTGGTGGTGGAGTGTGGCCAGCATTTCCTGCAGTCGGCCGCCGATGTGGCCACGGCGGTGGCGCTGGATTTTCTGGCGCACTTTGGCCTGATCGCCCCGCTGGCCGACCGGCCAGCGCCCGAGGCGCAGCGCCGCTACGAGCTGCTGGAGACCTGCATGGTGCGCACCGCAGACTTTCGCTTTGCGCGACCCGTGCAGGGCTTTGAGGTGTTTGCCCAGGGCGAACTCATCGCCACCGATGGCCCGCACGAGATCCGCGCGCTGTGCGACGACTGCACGGTGATGATGCCCACGCGCGAGCCCATCGTGGGGCGCGAGGCGGTGTACCTGACCCGGCCGATCTGAGGGCGTGAATCGGCGTTTGCCCACTTAGAACCTGTTCAAGATCTTTTCGGGGATCGCATTGGAGTGCAATCGGGATGAGTGGATGCTTCGGATGCGCCGCATGGGCTCATGCCCATGCAAGCAGCCG
>CAYXSL010000124.1:0-13842 GCA_964466605.1 uncultured Verminephrobacter sp. | reverse complement strand
ATTCGCGGTTGTCCACGGCCTGCTTGACGGGCTCGAACGTCACCTGCTCCTTGAGCGCGCGGCTGGTGGTCTGCAGCACGTTGCCGTGCACCTGCTGCTCCACACCGGCGGGGTTCACCATCAGGCCCGCGTCGTGCCCCACGACCACGCGGCGCACATGCACCTCGCCGGTCTTCTTGTTGACCTCCACATCGGCCACCCAGGCGGCCCAGGCGGCGCCAAAGCCGGGCCATTTGCTATGGATGTAGCGGGCATAGGCAAAGCCCTGTCCTTGCACCCAGTCTTCATCCAAGGGGCGCTGCAGCGGGCCGGTGCGGCGCACCCAGCCCGCCTTCTCTGCCGTGGCCTGCACCAGCTCGGCAGCGCGCGGGTCGCCCAGCAACTGCAGGCGAAACTGCACCGGGTCCACCCCCGCCGCCGTGGCCAGCTCGTCCACATACGACTCGTGCGCGAAAGAGTTGGGCAGCGCAGACACGCCGCGCAGCCAGGATGCACGCACGATGGGCGGCATGTCATTCACAGCCACGCGCAGGTTGTCGTACTGGTAAGGCGGGCGCGCGGTGCGGTCGCCCATCTCGTAGGCCTGCGCTACGGGCGCTATGGTGCGGGTGAGCAGCAGGGCCAGCGTGGGCGCGCCGTTGGAGGGGTAGGACGTTTCGAAGTCGTAGGCCGCCACGGTGCCATCGGCGTTAAGCCCGCCGCGCACCTGCATGAGCTGGGCCGTTCCCTTGGGCTCCCACAGGTGCTCCTGCTCGCGCGTGAGCTGCACGCGCACCGGCGCACCCACTGCGCGCGAGAGCAGCGCGGCATCGGCCGCCACGTCATCGGCGCCGTTGCGGCCGTAGCAACCGGCCGCCTCCATGCGGATGAGGGCGATGTCCACATCGGCCATGCCCATCAGGCATGCCAGATCGGCGCGCAGCACATGCGGGTTCTGGGTGCCGGACCACACGGTCATGCGCGGGCGGCCGGTTTCATCGTCCTGCGCCCGCCAATCAGCCACGGCGCACGACGGGCCAATGGACGCGTGCATCTGGTAGGGCCACACGTAGGTGCGCGGCATGGGCTGGTCGGCAGCAGCCAGGGCGGCTTCCACGTCACCCTCGTCCACCAGGCGGCGCTGGGTGGCCGGGTTGGCGCGAATGGCCTGGGCAATGGCCTCGGGGCTGTCCTGGCGCGGAAAGCCCGGCCAGTCCTTCCAATGCACGCGCAACTCGCGCAGGGCCTGCTCGGCCTGTTCCTCACGCTCGGCCACGATGCCCACGAAGTCGCGGACCACCACCACCGCGCGGATGCCGGGGATGTGGGCGATGGACTGCTGGTCCACCGATTCGAGCGTGTTGCCAATGAAGTCGCCATGGTCGGCCCCCGCATAGGGCGGGCGCACCACCCGGCCGTGCAGCATGCCGGGCACGCGCATGTCGTGCACAAAGACCAGCTCGCCGCTCACCTTGGCGGGGATGTCCACACGCGGCACCGACTGGCCCACCACGCGGTAGTCGGCCGTGGGCTTGGTGGGCGTGGATTCATGAAGCTCCAGCACCACATGGCGGCCCGCCAGCAGCGCGCCGCAATCCACGGGCTGCCCCGCTGCTGCAGCCTGCGCCACCAGCCAGCGGCGGGCCTGCGCGGCAGCAATGCGCAGCGGCTTGGCGTGGATCTGGATGGAGGCGCTCGCAATCGTCGCGCCCTGGTTCGGCGCGCGCGTGGTGTCGCCCAGCACCATGTTCACCTGGGAGAGGCCCACATCCAGTTCTTCGGCCACGATCTGCGCAAGCGCGGTGCGGATGCCGGTGCCCAGATCCACATGGCCGTTGAGCGCCGTCACGCTGCCGTCGTCCCACACAGCGATCAGGATCTCCACGCCCTCGGCCGGGTTGCCAGCCACCAGCGCGGGCTGGCCCTGGACGGGCGCAGGCGCGGGCGGCGGGTTGCGCACCACCAGCAGCACGCCCTGCGCTGCATGAAAGTCGGCGCGGGTGAGCGGACTGTGGGCGCGCAAGGATGAAGGCGGGTTCATGCCTGGGCCCCGCGCATCAGCACGGCGGCGTGCTGCACTGCGCGGATGATTTCCACATGCGTGCCGCAGCGGCACAGGTTGGCCGAGAGTTCGCGGCGGATGGCTGCCTCGTCGGGGTCGGGGTTGCGTTCCAGCAGGGCCACGGCCATCATCACCATGCCGTTCAGGCAGTAGCCGCACTGCGCGGCCTGTGCATCGATGAAGGCCTGCTGCACCGGGTGCAGGCCGTGGTGGTTGCCACAGCGCGCAGCCAGGCCCTCCAGCGTGGTCACCTCGCGGCCCGCCGTGCCCTGCGCAGGGATCACGCAGGCCCGCGCGGCCACCCCATCCACCAGCACCGTGCACGCGCCACACTGGCCCAGGCCGCAGCCATACTTGGGGCCGTTGAGCGCGAGGTCATTGCGCAGCACATGCAGCAGCGTGGCGCCCGCGTCCGCCCCAGGCAATGCACGAGGCTGGCCATTGATGGTTGCGGTATGCATCGGCCGAATCTTGTGGAACGTGCCTCAGACGCTCAGGTACGCACGCCGCACCTCGTCGTTGGCCGCCAGCTCGGCCATCGTCGCCTGGTAGCGGATCTGGCCCTTTTCAAGCACATAGGCACGGTCGGAAACCAGCTCGGCAAAGTGCATGTTCTGTTCAGACAGCAGGATGCTCACGCCCTGCTCCTTCAGCTCCAGGATCATCTGCGCCATCTGCTCCACGATCACGGGGGCCACGCCTTCGGAGGGCTCGTCCAGCAGCACCAGATACGGGTTGCCCATGAGCGTGCGGGCCACGGTGAGCATCTGCTGCTCGCCGCCGCTCATGCGGCCGCCGGGACGCTGGGGCATCTCGCCCAGGTTGGGGAAGAGCTTGAACAGGCGCTCGGGCGTCCACACCGGGGCAGCCGTGCCATCGGGCCAGGTACGGGCGGGCTGGCGGCCCACTTCCAGGTTTTCCATCACCGTGAGGTCGGTGAACACGCGGCGGTCTTCGGGCACAAAGCCCAGGCCCAGGCGCGCGGCGTCGTGCGGGTCGCTTCTGGAGATGTCCCGGCCCATGAACTGGATGCTGCCCTTGCGCTTGGCCAGCATGCCCATCAGCGTCTTGAGCGTGGTGGACTTGCCTGCGCCGTTGCGGCCCATCAGGGCGACGACTTCGCCCCGGCGCACATCGAGATCCACGTCATACAGAATTTGCGCTGCGCCGTACCAGGCCTGCAGCCCCTGGGCCTGCAGCAGCAATTGTTGGGGTGCGTTGGTCGTCATGCTCATGCGGCCTCTGCGGCAGCAGCTGCCGTTTTTTTCTCGAAGGTCTTGCCGGTGCCGAAGTAGACCTCCTGCACCTTGGGGTGGTCGCGCAGCGCAAGGGGCTTGCCCTCGGCAATCAGGCGCCCGCGCGCCAGCACGATCATGCGGTCGGCATACGCAAACACCACGTCCATGCTGTGTTCGGTAAAGAGCACGGCCATGTGGCGGTCGATCACCAGCTGCTTGGTGAGCGCCATGAGTTCGTTGCGCTCCTTGGGCGCCATGCCAGCGGTGGGCTCGTCCATGAGCAACAGCTTGGGCGAGTTGGCCATGGCTATGGCCAGCTCCACGCGCTTCACATCGCCGTAGGCGAGCACGCTGCAGGGGCGGTCGGCCTGCGACTTCATGCCCACCTGATCGAGCAGCGCCAGGGCCTCATCGCGCTTGTGGTCGGCCGCCTTGCGCCACATTGCAAACAGGCGGTTGTCGTTGGAGATCAGCGCCATCTGCACGTTCTCAACCACCGTGAGCGACGCAAAGGTTTCGGCAATCTGGAAAGTGCGGCCCACGCCCATGCGCCAGATGTCGCGCGGCTTGCGGCCCACCAGCTCCTGGCCGTTGAGCTGGATGGAGCCGGCATCGGCAGGCAGCTGGCCGTTGACCATGTTGAAGGTGGTGGACTTGCCCGCGCCGTTGGGGCCGATCAGGGCCAGCAGCTCGCCAGCCGCCAGCTCGAAGTGGATGCCATCCACCGCCCTCACGCCACCAAAGGATTTGCCCAGGCCAGAGACTTTGAGCAGGCTCATGCCGAACCCTCCTTCATGTTCTTTGTTTCGCGCTTGTTGTCGAAGATCTGCTGGATGGCGCCCGCAATACCCTGCGGGAACAGCAGCACCAGGATCAGGATGATGGCGCCCAGCATGGCGCGCCAGTAGTCGGTGTTGCGCGCCACGGTGTCGTGCAGCCAGGTGAAAGTGACGGCGCCCACCACGGGGCCCGCCAGTGTCTGGATGCCGCCCAGCAGCACCATCACCAAGCCATCCACCGAACGCCCCACATGCAGCGTCTCGGGCGAGATGCTGCCCTTGGAGAACGCGAACAGTGCGCCGCCCAGACCCGCAAACAGCCCGGCGATCACGAAAGCCGTCCACTGCATGCGCTTCACGTCAATGCCGATCGCATCGGCTCGGAGCACGGAATCCCGCCCTGCCCGCAGCGCATAACCAAACGGCGAGAACAAAACGCGGCGCAACAACAGCACGCCGCCCACCACCAGGGCCAGTGTGAGGTAGTAGTAGTTGCGCTTGTCCGACAGCCACTCGGCCGGCCACACGCCCGTGAGGCCATTGCTGCCGCCCGTGAAGCCGTCCCACTGGTAGCAGATGGCCCAGGTGATCTGGGCAAACGCCAGCGTCAGCATGGCCAGGTACACACCCGACAGGCGCACGCAGAACCAGCCATAGAGCAGCGCGCCCGCCGCCGCCGCCAGCGGCGCCAGCACCAGCGCCAGCTCCATCGGGATGCCCGCCGAACGCACCAGCAGCGCTGCGGCATAGGCACCCAGGCCAAAGTAGGCTGCGTGGCCGAACGAGTGCATGCCCGCCGGGCCCATGATGAAGTGCAGGCTGGCCGCAAACAGCGCGGCAATCAGCAGGTCGATCATCAACACGGTGAGGTATGGCGAGCCCGTGGTCAGCAGCGGCAGCACCACCAGCACGGCCACCAGGGCTGCGCCACCCAGCTTGAACCAGCGCTCGGGCTGGCGCAGCGGCGCCTCGGGCAGGCCGGTGTTGCGGCTCACGCCCTGCGGCTTGCCCATGAGCCCCCAGGGGCGCCAGACCAACACCACCGCCATCACCAGAAACTCCACCACCAGCGTGAGCTTGGAGAACGACACGCTGACGCCAAAGATGTCCACCACACCCAGCCAGATGCAGATGGCCTTGATCTCTGCGATCAGCAGGGCTGCGACGTACGCGCCCGGGATGGAGCCCATGCCCCCCACCACAACCACCACAAATGCGGCGCCGATGGTGTTGAGGTCCATCTCCAGCGTGGCGGGTTCGCGCGGCAGCTGCAACGCACCGCCCAGGCCCGCCAGCAGCGCACCGAGCGCAAACACCGCCGTGAACAGCCAGGCCTGGTTCACGCCCAGGGCACTCACCATCTCGCGGTCTTGCGTGGCAGCGCGCACCAGCGTGCCCCAGCGCGTGCGGGTGAGCAGCAGCCACAAGAGGCCCAGCACCACCGGCCCGACAACGATCAGGAACAGGTCATACGACGGGAACTGCCGCCCCAGGATGTTGACCGAGCCCGACAGGCCCGGCGCACGCGGACCCAGCAGTTCTTCCGGCCCCCAGAACCACAGGGCCGCGTCCTTGATGACCAGCACCAGCGCAAACGTGGCCAGCAGCTGGAATAGCTCGGGCGCCTTGTAGATGCGGCGCAGCAATACCACCTCCACCAGCGCCCCCAACGCCCCCACCACCACGGCCGCCAGCAGCAACGCAGGCCAGAAGCCCAGGCCTGTGCCCAGCTTGGCCACCAATGAGTAGGCCACGTAGATGCCCACCATGAAGAACGAGCCATGGGCAAAGTTCACGATGCGCGTGACGCCGAAGATCAGCGAGAGCCCCGCCCCCACCAGGAACAGCGAGGACGCACCCGCCAGTCCGTTGAGCAGCTGAACGACAAAACTCGAAAAACCCATCTCTGGTCTCCGCGGCGCGAACTACACACCGCCCACAAGCGTTGAAACTGGCGCGGCCTCAGCGAGGGCCGCCGCGCTGGCGGCGCCCACCCGCCCAGCCGCCCGCCACGCACAGCATGGCGAGAGCGGGAGGAAAGGCCCGCAGGGCCTCAAGGGGTGCCCTTATTCAGGGCGCATTTTCTTGACTTCGTCATTCGAGGGCTGGACTTTGCTGCCATCCACATAGCGGTAGTCCACCATCACCCCCTTGCCGCCGTCGTTCTTGGTGCGGCCCACATAACCGCCCATGGTGGACTGGTTGTCCTCGGGGCGGTAAGTGATGCGGCCGAAGGGCGTGGGTACCTGCAGACCCTTGAACGCGGCCACGAGCTTTTCTGTGTCGGTGGAGCCCGCCTTCTTCATGCCTTCGGCCAGTGACTTGATGGCGCTGTAGCCCACGATGGAGCCCAGGCGCGGGTAGTCGTTGAACTTGGCCTGGTAGGCGGTCTGGAACGCCTTGTGCTCGGGCGTCTGGATGCCATACCAGGGGTAGCCCGTCACGATCCAGCCATTGGGCGCCTCGTCCTTGAGCGGGTCCATGTACTCGGGCTCGCCGGTCAGCAGGCTCACCACCTCGCGGCCCTGGAACAGGCCGCGCGTGTTGCCTTCGCGCACGAACTTGGACAGGTCGGCGCCGAACAGCACGTTGAAGATCGCGTCGGGCTTGGCATCGGCCAGGGCCTGCACCACGCTGCCCGAATCCACCTTGCCCAGGGGCGGCGCCTGCTCGGCCACGAACTCCACGTCCGGCTGCGCGGCCTTGAGCAATTGCTTGAAGGTGGCCACGGCCGACTGGCCGTATTCGTAGTTGGGGTAGACCAGGGCCCAGCGCTTCTTCTTGAGCGCTGCGGCCTCGGGCACCATCATCGACACCTGCATGTAGGTGGAGGGGCGCAGGCGATAGGTATAGCGGTTGCCGTTCTGCCAGACGATCTTGTCGGTGAGCGGCTCGCCCGCGAGGAAGAAGAACTTCTTTTGCTTGGCAAAGTCGGTCAGCGCCAGCCCGATGTGCGAGAGGAACGAGCCCGTAAGCACATCGACCTTTTCGCGTGACACCAGCTCTTCGGCGGCGCGCACGGCGTCGCCCGGGTTGGCGTTGTCGTCGCGGATGACGAGTTGAACCTTCTTGCCCAGCACCCCGCCCGATGCGTTGATCTCATCGACCGCCAGCTCCATGCCTTTCTTGTAGGGCTCCAGGAAGGCGGGTTGCGCCTTGTAGCTGTTGATCTCGCCAATCTTGATGACATCCTGGGCGTGCACCCCAGGGGCCAGCGTGAATGCCAGCGCGGCTGCGGCCGTGGCACGCATGAGGTTTCGTCGCATCGTCATGGGGAAACTCCTGAAGGGTGGTTTTGGGAGGGGGCGAAAAAGACTGCTCGGGATGGTAGTGCGTGCTCTGTATTCAGCTCAGCGCAGGCCATCCACACCTTTGATCTCGGAAACCTGGAGGCCACCAATGCGTGCCAGCGGGCGGCCGCTGTCGGTCACGACAATGGCCACCACGATTTCGTTGGCGCGGGGCGCGTCGGCCACGCGGGCCTCCATGGCGTCGAAGTGGCTGCGCACATAGGCGGCGTCCTTGTGGCCCAGGGGCACGTCGATGGCCGTGCCCAGGCCGCCGATCTTCTTGCTGGACGGCACCAAGGCGGCGCCCTTATCGACCGCCACGCGCAATGGCGCGCCCAGCTTGGGGTGCAGGAGGGCGGCGGCATGCTCCAGCTCGCCCGCCTCGCCCACGATGGCGGCCTTGCCGTAGCTCTGGGCCTTGCCGGGTTCAATGCCCAGGGCGGCAACGCAGCGGGCCCCCAGCAATGCACCCAGCTCTTCGCCGATGGCCACGAGTTCGTCGAGGTTCTCGACATAGCGGCCGGCGCAGGGGTTCTCGATGACCGCCATGGCCAGCGCCTTGCGCACGGGCGGCAACACATCGCGGCCCATCTCCACGCGGACTTCGTCGGTTTGAACAATGATCTTGCGGATCTTGGCGGGCATGTGGGGATCTCCTTGGTTTTTGGATCAGCGCAGGCCGTTCCACTGGCTGATGTCTGCAGCCTTGAGGCCGCCAACGCGCGCATGGATGCGGGCGCCGGTGGACATGGCCAGGATAAAGACGATTTCTTCCGCTGTGGGCGCGCCGGGCACGCGCACTTCGATCGCGTCGAAATGGCTGCGCACATAGCTGGCGTTGATGTGCGTGAGCGGCACATCCAGCGCCGCCCCGGGGCCGCCCACCTTCTTGGTGGAAGGCACGATGGCCAGCGCGTTGGCGGGCTGCCCCGTCTTCTCTTCGGCCTGCCCCTTGGCGTAGGCGTTGCGGTCGCCCTTCCAGCCCAGCAGCTCGCGCATGGCGTAGCCACCGGGCACATGCCACAGCGCGCCATGCTCCAGTTCCCCGGCCGCGCCCACGATGGCGCCTTTGCCGTAGGTTTCGATGCGCTCGGCAGGCACGCACATGGCCCGAAGCAGGCGCTGGGCCATGTCCAGCCCCACATCCTGCAGGGCGTCCATCATGGGGAGGATGTCGGGCTCGTACCGGCCCGCAAACGGGTTGGTCAGCACCGCACCGATGGCGCCACGCAGCAGCGGCACATCGGCCACCGGTCCGAATTCGTGCCGGATTTCCTCGAGATGGGTGAAAACGCGTCGTATCTGGATCATTCTGGAGACCTGTGCAATTCGTTAAGCAAATACTGAACCAACTTCCGATTCCACGACCGCATCCCAGGGCCACCCCGCATCTGCCAGCGCCGGGGGCGCGGAGGTCGCCACCCATTGGCCTTGGCATGCCAGAAGCGCAAACCACAGCAGTCCGCTGGACTGCAATTCTTGCGCCTTTTGCAGTCCTTGGTGCAAAGCGCGCCCCACCTGCTGCCTGGGCAAGTCGGGGACATCCACGGTGACGGGGATGGCACCCAGATCACTGTCGTCCCGCACCTGCCACGCGGGCCGGCGCACAATCCGCGCATCGGCCACGTCCACCGCGTTCGCCACGATGGTCGCTGCCGCATCGGCCTGCGCCGCCGTGCGCGCCAGCACGGTGACGCTGTCGGCAATGCCCAGCGACTGGCTGCGCCCGCGCCAGCCGCTGGTGGCCACGCCGCGCACAGGCATGGCGCTGTGGATGTGGATCTGCCCATCCAGCACCAGGCCGCTGCGCAACTGCGCGGCGTTCAGCGCAGCGATGTCAGCGTACACCCCCACCGTGACCGACTGGCCCGGCGCCAGGTGTAGCGCAATGTCGCCGCCGTTGTTGACCCAGGCGCGGTCTATGCCCGGCTGCTCGTAGCAGGCCAGCATCTCCTGCGCCACTGCGCCGGCCACCGCCGCCATCGGCGTGATGAAGCCTGCGCGGTAAGGGCGGCATGCGGCCCACATGCGGCGCGCCACCAGGCCCTGCACCACGCAGTGCTCACCCACCGGCGCCCGCAGGCCGGGGAGTTCATCCACCAGCTCCTGCAGCAGCCCTTCAAAGCGTTGCCAGGCGCGCTCGTGCGCCTGGGCCACGGCATCGCGCGCGCCTTCGGCCTGGAGGACGAGGTCCATCGGCCCGTGCTGGAAATGCCAGCGGTCATCGGGCAGGAGCTTGCGAGCGGCTTGCATGTGCGTTTCAGTACTCAACGCAGGGCGCACCGCCCGCAGCCGTAAACACCGGCGCGGCCCCCGCCAGAGACGCCGAGCAAGGGCCGCCCCGCAGCGAGGGTGTCGTCCCCCTGGAGGGGGAAGGCGCGAAGCGACTCAGGGGGTGTTTCATATCAACCCAGCAGAGGTTGGCGCCCCAGCGGCCACGGGTTAGCGGCGGGCAAGGTCTGCCACACGCGCGCCTGCGGTGCACCATCGTTGTGCCACGCTCCATGCGCCAGCACCTCGCGCAGGCTGCGGATCTGTTCGGTGTGCCCGCCCAGCGCTTCGTAGTCTGCACGGCGCATGCTGAACTCGATGGGTGCCACGATGGCGGGGGTGGGCACGGTGCCAAAGCTGTTGTCCGGCATGCGCAGCACGTCGGCCATCACTGTGATACCGCCGCCCGGCCATACATAGGCGGGGGCCCCGCCACAGGTCACGTTGACCAGCGCGTTCTTGATGGAACGTGTGAGCAGCACCGGGTTTTCGGTGACCCCTGCGCGCAGGCTGCCGCCTGCACCACCGAGGAACAGCACGGACGCGAGCGAAGGCTCGCAGTTTTCGCCAATGCGGGCCACGATGCGGCGCACCTCGGCAGGCATCTCGGCTTCCACCGGGGTGAGTTGGTCGTCCAGCACGTACCAGGAGGCATGCTCCCCCGTGGTGGATGTCATCAACAGGCGCAGCCCCGGCCAGGCCACGGATTCGTCCCAGCCTTCGATGATGGACAGTGGATCAGCGATGTCGGTGCCGCCCCAGCCGGTGCCGGGGTTGGCCACCTGGAAGTACCGCCCCGGCGTGGACTTGCGCCCGCGCATCTGGACGCCCGAGGGCTTCATGTCCAGGCAACGGCCCGCCTGGTGTTCGGTGAGCACGCCGGTGATGTGGTCGTCCACCACCACCACCTCGTCCGCATGGCCAAAGAACTGGCGCGCGAAGATGCCAATGGCCGCCGAGCCGCAGCCCACGCGCATGCGCTGCTCGGCCACACCGTTGACGATGGGTGCGCGGCCAGCCTGGATCACGAGCTGCGAGCCGCCATCGATGGTGAACTCCACCGCCTGCTTGTTGCCGAGCTGCTGCATCATCTCGGCGGTAATGCGGCCTTCCTTCTTGGTCCCGCCCGTGAGGTGGTGCACACCACCGAGCGACAGCATCTGCGAGCCGTACTCGGCCGTGGTCACATGGCCCACCACCTCGCCTTTGCAGCGCACATTGGCCTGCTCGGAGCCGAGGAAGCGGTCAGTGTCGATCTTCACCTTGAAGCTGCAGTAGCTGAAGATGCCCTCGGTGACCACCGTGACCATGTCCACGCCGTCGGTTTGGGACCCCACGATGAAGGGCGCGGGCTTGTAGTCGGGGTAGGTGGTGGACGAGCCCACGCCCGTCACGAACACCTCTTGCGAGAGCAGCAGGTCGCCATTCCAGGCGGGTTCCTCCGCCAACTCGGCATCGGCATCTTCTGGGGCCTCGGCCCGGCCCGCAAACGGCACCAGCGTGGGCTCGCCCGCCGCCAGCGTCTTGCGCAGCAACACCACCGGGTCGAGACGCACGAGCACGCCCGCCTGGTTGGCGTAGCGGTCGCAAGCCCCTGCGCGGCCTTCGGAAATCTGGCACAGCACCGGGCAGGCATTGCACTCCACCTTGGCGGCGTTCATGCGCTCGTTGCGCGGCCGGGCGCGCTCCAGCACCTGGGGCAGCTCGGGCGCATCCATGCCTGGCAGCCCATCGGTCTTGGTGTGTTCAGTCATCGTGGAGCCCATCCCTTGCATCTTTTCAAATGCTTCACAACTTGCACAAAACGGGTTCAAACGCGACGCTCGTCCGATGGAGGAGCCGTCGCCGCATCCTTGTTTGCGCAAGTTTCATGCTTGTACGTGGATTGCATTTTGTGTAGCATTCACTTAACTTAAATGTTGTGAACACTACATTCAATATCAATGTAGCGGAATCAACCAGACTCTGCAATGGTGTTTTCGCACCCCCAAAAACGGTGCACGAGGAGCCCCAAAATGACGCACGTTGTGACGGACGCCTGCCTTCGGTGCAAGTACACCGACTGTGTCGATGTCTGCCCGGTGGACTGCTTCAAGGAAGGGCCGGAGTACCTGGTCATCGACCCCGACGAATGCATCGACTGCGCGGTGTGCATTCCCGAGTGCCCGGCCGGTGCAATCTATGCCGAGGACGACCTGCCAGAGGGCATGGAAGTCTTCCTGCAGTTCAACAAAAAGCTGGCGCCCACGCTGCCCACAATCACCAAAAGAAAAGCGGCTTTGCCAGATGCGGAACAATGGAGGGTTGTGAGCCACAAGCTTGCGGGCCTGAACATGGCGCTGTAGAGCGCTTGCGGCCCTGTGCTTGAGCCAGCTTCAGCCAGATTTCTTATTTGCTTCCAACTTTTCCATCTAACGCACCATGAGCGCCTTTCTTGAAGAACGCGTCCTGTCCGTCCACCACTGGACGGACCGCCTTTTCTCCTTCACCACCACGCGCGACACCGCGCTGCGCTTCTCCAACGGCCATTTCACGATGATTGGCCTGCGCGGCGAGAACGGCAAACCCCTGCTGCGCGCCTACAGCATTGCCAGCGCCAACTACGAAGAGCACCTGGAGTTCCTGTCAATCAAGGTGCCCGACGGCCCGCTGACCTCGCGCCTGCAGCACATCCAGGTGGGCGACACCATCGTGGTGGGCAAGAAGCCCACTGGCACGCTGCTGATCGACTACCTGCTGCCCGCCAAGCGGCTGTACATGCTGTCCACCGGCACGGGCGTGGCGCCTTTCCTGAGCCTGATGCGCGACCCAGAGACTTACGAAAAATTCGAGGAAGTCATCCTGGTGCACGGCGTGCGCGAGGTGAAGGAGCTGGCCTACCACGACTACATCACCGAGGAGCTGCCTAAGCACGAGTTCCTGGGCGAGATCGTGAGCAAGCAGCTCAAGTACTACCCCACCGTGACGCGCGAGCCCTTCAAGAACCAGGGCCGCGTGACCACCGTGATCGAAAACGGCCAGCTGGCGCGCGACCTGGGCCTGCCCGCGCTGAACCCGGCGGAAGACCGCGTGATGATCTGCGGCAGCCCCGAGATGCTGCGCGACCTCAAGCACATGATGGAAGAGCGTGGCTTCAAGGAGGGCAACACCACGAAGCCGGGTGACTTCGTGATCGAGCGCGCGTTCGCAGAGCAGTGATCCCCGGCGGCCCCCGCCCTGGGGGCCGCCCCATCCACCAGGACCCGCCATGTCTGCCATTGCACCCAAGACCCGGACCGCGTCCACCCGCTCCGCATCCGCCCGCAAGACGGGCGCGCGCGAGCAGGCCGCACAGACCACGCGCGACAACATCCTGAAGGCGGCGACCAAGGTGTTCGCGCGCTACGGCTACGAAGGCGGCAGCGTGGAGAAGATCTCCAAGGCGGCCAAGTCCTTCGACCGGATGATCTACTACTACTTCGGCAGCAAGGAAGGCCTGTTCATTGAGGTGCTGGAGGAAACCTACCGGCGCATGAACGATGCGGAATCCAGGCTGGACCTGGACACCGCCAAACCGGTGGAGGCGCTGCACGCCGTGATCCGCTTTGTGGTGGGCTACTACCGCAAGAACCCCGAGTTCATCACGCTGCTCAACACCGAGAACCTGCACAAGGGCAAGCACATCTCCAAGTCGATGCGCGCCCGCGAATACTCGTCGCCCGCCATCGAGGTGATCCGCCGCGTGCTCGACAGCGGCCAGGCCCAGGGCCTGTTCCGCAAGGACGTGTCGGCACGCGACCTGTACCTGCTGATCGCCGCCACGGGCTACTTCTACATGTCCAACCGGCACACACTGTCGGCCTTTCTGGGCGAAGACCTGGAGACACCCGAGGCCCTGGCGCACTGGGAGTCCTTCGTCATCGACAGCGTGCTGCGCACCGTGGCGCCCAGCCCCAGCCTGCCCAAGGGCAAGGCAGCAGCGACGGACTGAATCGACAAGAGATTTTTCCCTGCGGGGTGCCGCATGGTGCCCTGCCCACCACCCCACGAGGAGAATCCATGGCAGAAGCAGCAGCTGGCGGCAAGTCGGGCAAGGTCGTCATCCAGAACATCGGTCTTTTGTTGTCGGGCGACCTGGACCGCCCCATCCTCGATGCCGACACCATCGTGGTGAATGACGGCCTCATCGGGGGTCTCCTCGTTTTCAGTGCAATAAGTGACGGTACGCAAAGCTAGCACTGGCG
>CAYXSL010000123.1:0-13854 GCA_964466605.1 uncultured Verminephrobacter sp. | reverse complement strand
TTTCAGGTACTAGCGAGTAACATCGTGGAGGTTCGAGTCCTCTCCTGGGCACCAAGTTTAACGAGAACCGGAGACGGTTTTCAAAATATCAAAGCCGCTGCACACACAGCGGCTTTTTTATTTTTCAAGCCACCTGCACACGCGAACCCCGTGCGCGCTTCAGGCAAGCCACACCATCCGGTCGCCACACCAAATGATGGCAACAGGCCGCCGCACACAATTTTCAAAAAAATGAGCAATTTGGCTGGAGCCTTCAAAAAACGCTCTATAATTCAAAGCTGATCTGAAAGCCCAGGTGGCGGAATTGGTAGACGCACTAGTTTCAGGTACTAGCGAGTAACATCGTGGAGGTTCGAGTCCTCTCCTGGGCACCAAATATGAAAGCCTGCAAGTTGCAAAACTTGCAGGCTTTTTCTTTGCCCTTTCGCCTCAGCAAGACACGCGGAACTTCAGCGCCACATGCTCCGACCCAGCTCCGGTGGCTCTGGACCGTCGGCTCCGGGGCCCATCGAGCAGCGCCGCATCGCTCGCTCCGCCCCCCCTTGCCGCGCCCCCCATGTCGGGTTCGCAAAGAAGGCAACCAGCCGTAACAGCGTGCCTATGGCGCCCAGGTATCGCACTTGTCTTACAGACGAAACTGCGGCACCTTGCTGAAATCCTATTCAGTAGCCATTGAGGCTGCCTGGGCGGTCATTGCGACGCCCCTCCCCTTTTTGTCTCTTGATGACGAGGATCTCATCATGAAACGCCATTCCTTCCCACCTGGAGCCCGCGCCGTTGCAGCCTTTCTGGGCACCGTCGTACTGGCCGTGCTGGCAGCGGCAACCGTGCTGATGCCCGAAGTGGCCGTGCAGTCGGTCGATTCAATGCTGCACCTGCCTGCGGGGCTCGACGAGATTTTGTCCAGCGGCTTTGTAAGTCACTGAGCCATTGAGCCACTGCCCTTTGCGGCCGGGGTACTGTGCCCCACACGCGGGCGCGTGGGCCAAACCGCAACACCGTAGCAAAAACCATAGCATCAGAGTACCATTCGGCGCTGCACACCTTGATTTTTGGTGGCATTCAGGAATGGAGGACGATCGTGACACCACGTTTTCGAATCCCTGCAGACATTCTTCGCCCACTCTTCACTCGCCCCTCCTGGGCCGCCCTGGCGCTCCTGGGGGTGGTGCTGGGCTGCTCCAGCCCGCGCGACGGAGCGCTGGAAGAGTTCTCGCGTTGGCATGACAACGCGCGGGCCCAGGCCCAGGCGGGTGCGCTCAGCTGGAGCGAGCTGTACAAACAAAGCTTTGACCGCCTCACGGCCCTGCCGCCGTCGCTGCAGCAAGACACGCGCCTTGAAAACACCGTGCTGCTGCTCTCCATGGCGCGCAAGTTCGAAGCCAATGAGATCAGCGCCCAGCAATTTGCCGCAGAGCGCAGCGACATCGAAAGCCAGCTCCAGGCGCGCCTGCGCTGAGCCACGCGGCCTACTTCAGCTTCGCCGCGCCCTGCTCCACGATGCCCACACGGCGGCGCAGTGCGGCTGCGGCTTCCGCATCCCCCGCCGCCTCGGCCCGCTGCACCTGCAGTAGCAACCAGGCCAGCAACGGCCTGCGCCAGCCTTGGGCGGATGCCGTATCGGTGGCTGCGGCCACCACCGCAGGGCTGGCGCGCCCGGCCTGAAACAACACCCCGGCAGCCACCAGACGCGAGAGCGGCTCTTCGATGCCCGCCAGCGTGGCGGCCTCGCCCGACGCCGCCACCTTGCGCTGCGCTTCGGGCAACAGCGGCACTTGCTGCGGCGACACACGACCGGCCAGGTAATCGGCATAAGCCTGCTCTGGCGCAGACGCATCCAGGCGCAGCGCCTCAAACCGGTCGCACGGCCCCACCAGCAAGCTGGCGACTTGCGCAGCGCAGCGCATCAGCTCCAGCCGGGCGAGCAGGTCGGCGCGACCGGTGCGGGCCACTTCGGCGCGGGCCCGCTCCCACTCCAGCTGCTCGACGCGCGCATTGCCTGACAGATAGGCCTCGGTGGCCTTGGTGGCAGCCGCCTGGGCATTCATCTGCCAATCGGGCACCGGGGGCTTGCTGGAGCAGGCCACCAGCAGCACAGCGCAGCCGATAGCGGCAAGCCGCAAAGGCGCCCACCGGCGGGGCATGGCAAATGGCTTCATGGCAGTTTCAGCTCCGTGTCGCGCGCAAAAGGCCATTTGCGGTTGATCTCGTTGACCAGGCTTTCCACCTTGCGCAGGTTGCTCTCCACCTCGGCACGCAAAGCCCCCAGGTCATTGGTGGCCTCGCGGGCGTTGGCGCCAACGGCCTGCGCCTCGGCCAGCACGGCGTCCACCTTCTTGACGCTGGCGCGGGTGTCGGCCAGCAGGCCATTGAGCTGCGCGACAGCCGCGCGCACCTCGGGCACCAGTGCATCCTTGCTGCCGTCGCTGCCCAGCACCTGCCGGTCGGCGCGTGCGGCTATGCCATCCAGCCGCGCCAGCAGCGCGTTGGTGCGCTCCAGCGTGGCAATGATCTTCCTGGCATCGGCCTCGTTGCCCATCAGCACGCCCAGCGCGCCCCCGGGACTGTTGAGGCGGTCGGTGAGGGTTTTCACATTGGCCAGGCTGTTGCCCAGGGCCGCGTCCGGGGCGGTCAGGGCGTTGAGGTTGCCCAGCAGCTCGCGCGCGGTGGCCATGAGCTGGGGGATCTCGGCCGTGGCATCGCCGCGCAGCACCGGCCGCACGGCGCCATCGGGCAGAGGGTCGTCGGTGAGGATGCCGGAGTACGCCCGGATGTTGGTGCCGCCCACCAGCCCCCGCACCAGCGTGAAAACGCTGGACACGCGCAGCCAGTGTGCGTCCTTGCGGGGCACCTCGACCAGGATGCGGGCATTGCCGCTGTCGGCCAGTTCGATGCGGCGCACCCGGCCGATGGGGAAGCCCGAGAACGTCATGTCCATGCCCACCACCACGCCTTCGGAATCATCGGCCGTGAGGACCAGGGTCTGGGTGGGCTCGAACGCGCCCCGCGCATACAGCAGGTACAGGCCCGAGCCCACGATGAGCGCCAGCGTGAACAGCAGCAGCGCGGCAGCCTTCAGCTCCAGGTGGGCCACCGGGCGCAGGATTTCGCCCGGCGGCGGGCCATCGGCTGCGGCGGGGGGCGTCGGGGTGGGGTCGGTCATTGCGTCGTGTAGAGCCAGTAGGTCAGTAATAGTTGCCCATGAGCGAGGCGATCTCGATCAGCAGCAGCACGGCAAACATGCGGGCCAGGCCGCCCAGCTCCGAGTCAGGCTGTGTGCGTTCGCCGCCGTCGTACAGGCCTGCTGCCATGGGGATCAGCGCCACGGCCAGGCTGAAGAACAGGGTCTTGAGCACAAACACCATGGTCACACTGGGCGAGAACACCTGGCCAAACATGCGCGTGTAGCCGGACAGCCCGGCCATGTTGAAACCATACACGCCCAGGTAGGCCAGCACCAGCGCCACCACGCAGCTGAGCGCAGCCAGCGTGATGCAGGCAAACACCCCGGCGATCACACGGGGAAGCAGCTCGATGCGCACCGGGTCGGAGCCCCGGCGGCGCAGCGCATCGAACCGCCCCGTCTGCCGCAGGCGCGACAGCTGCGCGCCATTGGGGATGGTGCAGCGCATGGCCACAAACAGGGCCGCCGTGAGCGGGATCAGCTCCAGCACCAGCACGCGGATCACCATCTCCAGCGCGTAGCGCGACAACCCGTAGCTCAGCGCCGTGACCACCACGATGCGCGTGAGCACCAGGCTGATGAGCGCCGCCAGCACCGTGAAGCCCAGCAGCACGGGCGCCGTGTCCAGGTACAGGTGGCGGGCCAGGGCCCGGCGCGTGCCCTTGCCGTAGCTGGACGGCGACAACACCAGCACCAGCACCACCGCCCCCAGGTACAGAATGCGCCACCAGGCCACCGCCCAGCGCCGCGCCGTGTTCCACACACGTTCGGGCAGGGAGAGGCCGGGCAGGCGCGAGATCATGGCCGGATCATAGCGGCGGCCTGCACACAGGCGCATGGCGCGCCTGCAGGCACGGGGATACAGGCCTTTTTGGGCTTCTCCGCCTGATGGGTATGCCTTTAAAGCTATCAAAATAATAGCAATCAATATCCCCAGGAAACATGCCCTCACACATGGCGCTTGCCCGGCGCCACCGGGGTTGGCAGGGCCGCCTGCTGCGCGTCGGCGCGCTCGTGCAGGGCTTCGATGATGTGGCAGGTGGCGTCCGATCCATCGCAGCGGCTGCGCAGCGCGAGCAGGTCGGACTCCAGCGCCTGCAGCTCGGCCAGGCGCGTGCGCACATGCTGCAGGTGGGCATCCAGCGTGTCGCGCGCGGCGTCGCAGTCGGCCTTGCGGCCCCAGTCCAGCGCCAGCAGGGTGCGCACCTCGTCCAGCGACATATCCATGGCCCGGCACAGGCGGATAAAGCGCAGCTGGTGCACATCGGCGCCGCTGTACAGGCGGTAGCTGTTGCCCTCGCGCACACCGGGGGGCAGCAGGCCCTCTTTTTCGTAATAGCGGATGTTGGCGGCCGACACCCCGGACTGCTGGGCGGCCTCGCCAATACGGAACTGCGCGGCATGTGGATGCATGGGCTTGACCTTCAAGTGACTTCAAGGTTTCCAATGATGCCATCGCTTTCAAAAACCGCCAGGAGAAGAAATCCATGTCTGCCCATTGCCATCACGACCACCATGACCACGGCGCCCCCGGCCACAGCCACGGCGCGCCCGCTGGCGCCGACCCGCGCTACCGCCGCATCCTGTGGATCGCGCTCCTCGTCAACGCCGCGATGTTTGTGGTGGAGCTGGGCGCGGGCATGCGCTCGGGCTCGGCCTCGCTGCTGGCCGATGCCATCGACTTTCTGGGTGACGCAGCCAACTACGGCCTGTCGCTGTGGGTGCTGGCCATGGCCCTTACCTGGCGCGCCCGCGCTGCCCTGGTCAAGGGCGCCAGCATGCTGGCCTTTGGCGTGTTTGTGATTGGCCGCGTGGCCTGGGGCGCGTGGCAGGGCATTCCGCCCGAGCCCTTCACCATGGGCAGCGTGGGCCTGCTGGCGCTGGCCGCCAACCTGGGCGTGGCCGTGCTGCTGTATGCGTACCGCGAGGGCGACGCCAACATGCGCGGCGTGTGGCTGTGCACGCGCAACGACGCGCTGGGCAACCTGGCCGTGATGGGCGCGGCTCTGGGCGTGCTGGGCACGGGCACCGTGTGGCCCGACCTGGTGGTGGCCGCCATCATGGCGGGCCTGGCCATCAGCGGCGGCTGGAGCGTGGTCCGCCACGCCCGGCAGGAGCTGGCCAGCACTGCCGCAGGCTCACAGCTGCAGGGGCGCTAAGCCATGCGCGTGCACCTGTCCACCCCCTTGAACGCGCCGCCCGGCTGGGTGGCGGCGCAGCTGCAAAGCACCGCCGTGTTCCGCCACATTACTGCGCCGCTGGTGCGGTTCAAGCGCCCGGGCGGCGCGCCCTGGCCCGCCCACTGGTCCCCCGGCGAGCTGCGCGTGCAGATGTGGCTGCTGGGCCTGCTGCCCATGGGCCCGCAAACCGTGCGCATCTCCATCGAAGCGCCCGCGCAGGCCGGTGGCTGGCCCACGCTGCGCGACAACGGCGAGGGCGCGCTCATGCGGCGCTGGGACCACCGCATCACCCTGCAGGAGCTGCCCGATGGCCGCACGCTGTACACCGACGACATCGAGGTCGTGGCCCGCCACCTGCCCTGGCTGATGACACCGCTGAGTGCAGCCTTTGCCCGGCTGTTCTACCGGCATCGGCAGCGGCGCTGGCGCCAGCTGGCCGCGCAGCACGCGGCTGGCACCACCACCCCGCCCTGGCAACAACAGGCTGCGTTTGACCACCTGCTCGCCACCTTTGCCCGCGACGCCGGGGCGCCACCCGCCACCCGCTGGCACTGGCTGGAGGCCGCGCATGTGCTGGGGCAGACCACGCTGTCGCTGCACTGGCGCTCGCACACCGCCATGCTGCGCTATGCCCTGCAGCTGCGCGACCCGCGCGAGGTGGCAGGCCAGCTGCTGCGGCTGGCGCTGGTGCCGCTGGGCCACGCGCTGGCCCGCCTGCCCATGGGCAACATCGGCCGTGCGCGCGTGAGTGCATTCGCGCCCATGGCGCCCCGGCCGGAGATCACCCCGTTGATCGATGAAGCTCTGACCGCCACGGGGTGGGGTGAAAATTTGAATAAAAAATGGGCTTTGCGCGCGACCAGCATGCCAAAGCAGCTATCAAAAGAGGAGTAAAACCACAACCCAACGGTGCCCCCGCAGCGCCTACCAAGGCGCCGAAACTTGACGCGCGACAAGCCAGGCATGGGGCTTGCATGCTCCAATCCGGCGCACGCTCTCCCCGTCTCTTCGCCTGCTTTTGTTCACCATGTCCAGCTCCCCAGCCTCCCCCGCGCCCTCGGTGGCCCCTGTGGCCCCCGTGGCCGTGCCCCACAGCCTCACGGAAGACGCCGTGGCCATCTTCACCGGGGTGCTGCTGATCTCGGTGGGGGTGGCGTTTTTCACCAGCGCGGGCCTGCTCACGGGGGGCACGGCAGGGCTGGCGTTCTTGTTGCACTACGCCACGGGCTTTGGCTTCGGCAAGATCTTCTTTGTGCTCAACCTGCCGTTTTATTGGCTGGCGCTGCGCAAGCTGGGGCGGGCGTTCACCGTCAAGACCTTCATCGCGGTGCTGCTGCTGTCGCTGCTGACCGAGCTGCAGTCGCAATTCCTGCAGTTTGCGCAGCTGCAGCCGCTGTATGCGGCCATTGCGGGCGGGCTGATCACGGGCACGGGCTTCCTCGTGCTGTTCCGCCACCGGTGCAGCCTGGGCGGCGTGGGCATTGCCGCGCTGTACCTGCAAGACCGCTACGGCTGGCGCGCAGGCAAGGTGCAGATGGCCGTGGACTGCTGCATTGTGCTGCTGGCGCTGTGGACGGTGGAGCCCCTGCGCGTGGCCTGGTCCATCGCGGGCGCCGTGGCGCTGAACCTGGTGCTGGCCATGAACCACCGGCCAGGGCGCTACATGGCGGTGTAAGGGCGATGCGGGGACGATGCAGGGCGGGCTACGACGACACGCGCCACCCCAGCCCGCCCCGCAGCCGGTGCTCCAGCTCCTCGATGGGCACGGGCCGGCTGAACAGGTAGCCCTGCCACAGGGTGCAGCCATGCTGCTCCAGAAACGCACGCTGCGCCTCGGTCTCCACGCCTTCGGCGATCACGTCGATGCCCAGGCTCTGCGCCATGCCGATGATGGTCTGCACGATGAGCGCATCGGTGTGCTGGATGCCGATGTTGCGCACAAAACTCTGGTCGATCTTGAGCTGGTCCAGCGGCAGCCGCGTGAGATAGGACAGCGACGACTGCCCCGTGCCAAAGTCGTCCATCGAAAAGCGCAGGCCCAGCGCGCGCAAGGCGTTCATCTTGGCGATGGTGTCGTCCACATTGTCCAGCGCCAGGCTTTCGGTCAGCTCCAGCTTCAGGCGGTCGGGCCGCACGCCGGCATGCCGCAGCACCGTGACCACCTGCTCGATGAAATCGCCCTGGCGGAACTGGCGCGCGCTCACGTTCACGGCCAGTTGCAGGTCGGCGGTGGCGGGGTGGTCCTGCCAGCGGCGCAGCTGCGCGCAGGCGGTCTGCAGCACCCACAGGCCCATGGGCAGGATGAGGCCGGTTTCTTCGGCCAGCGGGATGAAGTCGCCGGGCGGCACCATGCCGCGCGTGGGGTGGTTCCAGCGGATCAGCGCCTCGGCCCCCACAATGCGCACCCCGCAGCCCACCTGGGCCTGGTAATGCAGCGTGAACTGGCCCTGCTCCAGCGCACGGCGCAGGTCGTTTTCCAGCGCGGCGTGGGCGGTCACGGCCGCCTGCATCCTGGGGTCGAAGAAGCGGATGCCGTTGCGTCCCGCCGTCTTGGCGGCATACATGGCCAGATCGGCGTGCTTGACCAGGTCTTCCACCGTCTGGCCCTGGCCGCTGAACAACACGGCCCCCACGCTGGTGGTGCTGTGCACATGGTGCGATGCCAGCTGGTAAGGCTGGTTGAGCGCCGCCAGGATCTTCTCACCCACGTCCTGCCACGTCGGTGGCCTGCGCGCCCAGGTCTTCCAGCAGCACAAGAAACTCATCGCCGCCCAGGCGCGCCACCGTGTCGCCGTCACGCACACAGGCACCCAGCCGCTGGGCGACCTGCTGCAGCAGCACATCGCCCATGTCATGGCCGAGGGTGTCGTTGAGGGTCTTGAAGTGGTCCAGGTCCAGGCACAGCAAGGCGCCCTGCATGCCGGTGCGCGCACTGGTGGCAAACGCCCGCTGCAGGCGGTCCAGCATGAGGCGGCGGTTGGGCAGGTGCGTGAGGGGGTCGTAGAAGGCCAGTGTCTCTATCTCGCGCGCGGCCTCGGCGCGCGCCGTCACGTCAGTGAACGTGGCCACATAGTGGGTGAGCACGCCGCGCGCGTCCTTCACCGCCGTGATGGCCATGGCATGCAAACCCACCGCCCCGCTCTGGCAGCGGTTCCACAGCTCCCCCTTCCACTCGCCCGTGCTGGCCAGGCTGGCCCACAGGGCATCAAAAAAGGCCTTGTCGTGGTGGCCCGAAGCCAGCAGGCTCACACGGCGACCCACCACGTCCTCGGGGCAGTATCCGGTGATGCGGCTGAAGGCCCGGTTGGTGCGCAGGATCTCGGTGTGGGCATCGGTCACGATCATGCCCTCCTGCGATTCGAACGCGATGGCGGCAATGCGCAACTCATGCTCGTCACGCTTGCGGGCCGTGATGTCCTTGCCCATGCCCTGGTAACCACAAAACACGCCTTCCTCGTCAAACATGGGCACGCCGCTCACAGACATCCAATGCACTTGCCCCTCGGGGTCTGTGCGCGGAAACTCGAAGTCGCGAAAAGCCTCGTGGCGATCCAGCTGGGCACGGTGCGCGTCCCACAGCGCCTCGTCCATGCCCGGCGAAGCGATCTCCCACCTGGGTTTTCCCATGAGCCGGGAAGCCTCCTGCACGGGCAGGTTTTCCGAGTTGCCCTCCAGCCGGACAAGGCAATACTGCGCATCCTGTTCCCAGTACCAGTCGGACGACAGGGCCGCAAGCGTGCGAAAACGCGACTCGTTGGCCTCCAGTTGCCGACGCGCCTGGTAAGCACCCGTCACGTCGCTGAACACCAGCACCACACCGACGATCTCGCCCTGCAGATTGCGAATCGGAGCGGCGCTGTCCGATATCTGGTACTCGGCGCCATCGCGTGCGAGCAAGCTGGTGTGATTGCTCTGCGCCACCACGTCGCCGCGCTCCATGGCCAACTGCACGGGGTCCACCTGGGGTTCACGCGTGGTGGCGTTGACGATACAGAACACCTGCTTCAACGGACGGCCCACCGCCTCCTGCAAGGGCCAGCCCGTCAAGCGCTCAGCCACCGCGTTCATGCGGGTCACACAACCCTGGGCGTCGGTGGCCACCACGGCGTCGCCAATCGAGTGCAGGGTGATGGCCAGGTTTTCCTCGCTCTGGCGCAGCTGCGCTTCGGCGCTCTGGCGGGTGAGGGCCATGCGGTCAAAACGCCGGCCCAACTCCGTCAGTTCGGCCAGGCCCGCCGTGTGGTCCTGGGGCACATGGCGGCCCTGCGCCAGCGCGTCGGTGGCGTCCATCAGCCGCTGCAGCGGGCGCATCACGCCCCGGCGCACGCCCAGCTGCGCCAGCAGCAGCGACAACACCACGCCCACCAGCAAGAACGCCATATCGGTCCACATGCGGCGGTTGGCACTCGCATAAAGCGCTTCCAGCGGCACGGTGAGGCTCATGGTGGCAACGGCCGCGCCGCCGGTCTCGATCAGGGGCTGGAACACCACCAGTTGCCGCCGCCCCTGTGCGTTGCTGCGTTGCAGCGCCCCCTGGCCCGCCTGCTGCAAGAGGGCCAGAAACGCAGCGTCGGCCAGTGGGGTGCCCAGCTCGGAGGGGTCGGGCGGGAACCGCGCCAGCACCCGCCCCTCAGGGTCGGTCACGCGGGCCACGGCCCCTTCTGCCAGGCCCAGGTCCGAAAGGCGCCGACTCCACCAGTCGAGCGACACCACCGCCACCACGGCTCCCACGGGCTCGGCGCGGCCAGGATGCGTCACGGGGACGGCAAAGTTGACGCTGGCCACCTGCGCAGCACGGTCGATCTGAAAGGCGCCCACCGCAAACTCGCGCCGCTGGATGGCACGCTGGAAGTAAGGCCGGTTGGCCACGTTCACCGGGGCCGCCAGCGGACGGGCATTGCACAGCAGATCCCCATTGGCCTGCGGGGCGCCGATGTTCACGTAGATGGCATGCAGCGACAGCACCTCGGACAGGTACTGCCCGCACAGGGGTGAGGTGAGCTGCTGCACCTGGGGCATGGCGGCGAGCTTGTACAGAAAGTCGCGGGTGTTCTGGATCATCCGCTGCTGGCTGGCCGTCACCGTGTGCAGCGTGAGTTCTGCACGGTCTTCGGCAGCGGCGATCGCATCCATCCGGTGCACGCGAGCCTGGTACACCACCAGCAACACGGCAGGCAAAGTGGCCACCAGGATCAGCCAACGGATCCTGGCAGACAAGGTATTCCAAGTTCCGGCAAGCCATGAAGGCATAGGGCCCTTTCTTCAGCCACCAAGAAAGCGAGGGCGTGCGCCACGGCACGACCGCCCCCGGTGCCTGCAGGCACCACCAGCACATCCTAAAGCCCCATGCACCAACGCCAAACTGCTTTTTGACCCAATGGACGGGCTTCTTCCCGGGCGGCAGGGAACTTCGCGCAAGACACACGTATCATTGACGGATGCGTCGCGGCCTCTCCCTTTTGCTGATGGTGGTGCTGGTCCTTCGGGGCCTCACCGGCACCGCCATGGCCGCCGGGGTGCTGCCCCCGCTGCAGCCCGCAGCAGCCCCCCACAGCCACCAGCAGGCCGATACCGCCCGTGGCGCCGCCCACGCCCCGGCCGAGGCCCGCCAGGCGCCCTCTGCTGGCCATGGCGCACACCAGGGCAGTTTAGAGCCTGCGGAAAGCACGGCTGTGGAGCCCGCAACCGATCACGACCACCACGATCACGACCATGACCACGCCCGGGCGACCCCTGCCGCTGGCGATGTGGTCGCTGGCGATGCGGCCGCATGCGATGGCGCCAGCACCGGCTGCGCCGCCCACGATCACCATGCCAGCGCCTGCTCGGCCTGCGAGATCTGCCATTCGGCCATGCTGGATGTGCCTGCAGCGCTGACCCCGGCGCACGAGCCCCCGGGCCCCCTGCGCGCCCTGAGCGCCGCACAATTTGACAGCGCCCCTGCGGCACTGGCCATCAAACCCCCCATCGCCTGATCTCCGACGCCCGAAGTGCGTCTGCACCGCCGGTCCGCCCTGCTTTTGGGGCGTGCCGGTTGCAGCGCATTGCTTTTTTTCTCGCTGTCTGGAGATCGCCATGCGCGCCCTTGTTGTTTACCCCCCGGCTCCACGCCTGCGGCAACCCCGCAACCGGCTGGCCTGTTTTGTACTGCTCGTACCGCTGATCGCGGTGCCCCCCGCCCTCGCCCAGAGCGCCCACACCCACCCTGGCGCCCCGGCGGCCGAGCCCAGTGCGGCCACGGCGCCGCTGGCACATCCCGCCCCCCCAGCCCGCACCGCCTTGGCCGAATTGCCCACAGGGCAAACCTGGCAAGGCGCCCACCACGCGGTCGGCCAGTTCCCGCGCGGCCACGCCGACATCGTGCTGTGGGAGCAGCAGCAGGGCACCGCGCCCGCCGTGTCCTCCCCCTCGTCGCACCAGCACAGTGGCGCTGAAGCGGCTTCGGGCGCAGCCACCAAGCCCATGCCCCCGCACCACCGCAGCCACCACGGCGGCCAGCCCATGCACGGGAGCAAGCCATGACCCGCCTGCCCCGACTCACCGCCCTCGCCGCCGCCCTCGTCCTCACGGGCTGCGCCAGCGTGTCGCCCGACGGCCTGCGCGGCGACGTGGCCACGCTCACCCAGGGCCGCACCGGCGGCGTGCAGGCAGCCCTGCCCGCCACCGACCCCGCAGCCCGCGCCACGGCACAGCAGTCCATCGACGGCTGGCTGGCCCAGCCCCTCACGCAGGACGCAGCCGTACGCATTGCCCTGCTGAACAACCCCGGCCTGCAGGCCCGCCTGGCCGCGCTGGGCGTGGCCGATGCCGAGCGGGTGCAGGCCATCACGCTGCCCAACCCGCACCTGAGCCTGGGGCGCTTTGCCAACGGCCACGAGCGCGAGATCGAGCGCACCCTGGCCTTTGGCCTGCTGGACCTCGTCACCCTCCCCTGGCGTGCCGAGCGCCAGGCCGAGCGCCTTCAGATCGCCACGCTGCAGGCCGCGCAGGACGTGGTGCTGCTGGCCGCCGACACGCGCCGCGCCTGGCTGCGCGCCGTGGCGGCCGAGCAGGTGGCCGCCACACACGAGCGCATGGTGGAAGCCGCCGAGGCCGGGGCCGAACTGGCCCGCCGCATGGTGCAGGTGGGCAACTGGAGCCGACTGCGGCAGGCCCGCGAGCAAGCCACGCTGCACGAGGCCCGCAGCCAGCACGCCCGCGCCCGGCTGGCCGCCGCCACCGCCCGCGAGGAACTCCACCGCCGCCTGGGCTTGTGGGGCACGCAAACGCAGTACCGGCTGGCCGCCCAGCTGCCACCGCTGCCCAGCAGCGCCCTGCCCGCAGACGGCATCGAAGCCACCGCCCTGCGCGAACGGCTGGATGTGCAGATGGCACGCCGCCAGCTCGACACCCAGGCCGTGCGCCAGGGCTGGAGCCGCGCCGGTGCCGTGTTTGGCGACATCGGCATCGCCTACAGCCGCAACACCACCACCGAGCGCGAGGGAGGCCACCGCGAGATCACCCGGGGCTGGGAGCTGGAACTGCCCCTGCCCCTGTTCGACTGGGGCGGCGCCGCGCGCACCCGCGCCCAGGCCGAGGTGGAGCAAAGCGCCGCCCAGCTGCAGGACACCGCCGTGCGCGCCCGCAGCGAGGTGCGCGGTGCCTGGCTCACCTACCGCACCGCGCTTGACCTGGCGCGCCAGCAGCACAGCGAGGTGGTGCCGCTGCGCCAGTTCATCGCCGATGAAACCACGCTGCGCTACAACGGCATGCTGGCCAGCGTGTGGGAGCTGCTGGCCGAGGCCCGCACCAGCACCCAGGCTGTGGCGGGCGCCATCGAAGCGCAGCGCGACTTCTGGCTGGCCGAGACCGATCTGCAACTCGCTTTGACTGGCACATCGCCCGGCGCCCTGCAGGGCCTCACCTCCGGCGCCGCCGCCTCCACCACCCCACAAGGCCACTGAACCATGAACCGCCGCAATTTTTTCTCCGGCGCCGCCACGGCCGTGGCCGCCGCCTCCGTCAGCAGCGTGGCCCTGGCCGCACTGCCCGAGCCCGCCATGCAGACCAGCGCCGACACCGCGCCACCGCTGCACCCGCCCACTGGCCGCCCCTACAACCCGGTGGTCACCCTCAACGGCTGGACGGCGCCCTGGCGCATGAACGCGGGCGTCAAGGAGTTCCACCTGGTGGCCGAGCCCGTGGTGCGCGAGGTGGCGCCGGGTTTCTTGGTCAATATGTGGGGCTACAACGGCCAGAGCCCCGGCCCCACCATCGAGGTGGTCGAGGGCGACCGCGTGCGCATCTTCGTCACCAACCGCCTGCCAGAGCACACCACCATCCACTGGCATGGCCAGCGCCTGCCCAACGGCATGGACGGCGTGGGCGGGCTCAACCAGCCGGGCATCGCACCCGGCAAGACCTTTGTCTACGAGTTCGTGGCGCGCCGCCCCGGAACCTTCATGTACCACCCGCATGCCGACGAGATGGTGCAGATGGCCATGGGCATGA
>CAYXSL010000122.1:0-14205 GCA_964466605.1 uncultured Verminephrobacter sp. | reverse complement strand
TCGACCACGCGGCCGGGGCGCGCGGCCATCATGACCACGCGGCTGGAGAGGAACACCGCCTCGTGGATCGAGTGGGTCACAAAGATCACGGTGAGCTTCTTCTTGCGCCACAGATCCAGCAGGTCAGCGTCGAGCTTGTGGCGCGTGATTTCGTCGAGCGCGCCAAAGGGCTCGTCCATCAGCAGCAGGTCGGGCTGGGTGACCAGGCCGCGCGCGATCGACACGCGCATCTGCATGCCGCCCGACAGCGCGCGGGGCAAGGCGTTGGCGAACTTGGCCAGGCCCACCAGGGCCAGGGCTTCGGTCACGCGCGCATCGGCTTCGGCACGCGGCACGCCCGCCAGGTCCAGCGGCAGGCGCACATTGGTCTGCACACTGGCCCAGGGCATGAGCGTGGGCGACTGAAAGACGAACGCCATCTTCTTGCCGCTCTCGTCCAGCTGCGCCACGGGCTTGCGCCACAGGTGCAGGCGGCCGTCGGTGGGCTCCAGCAGGCCCGCCACCATTTTCAGCAGCGTGCTCTTGCCGCAGCCCGAGGGGCCGAGCAGGGTGACGAATTCGCCTTCCTCAATGGTCAGGTCCACCGGCAGCAGGGCCTGGGTGCCGTTGGGGTAGGTCTTTTCGGCAGAGAGCACCTCCACGGCGGGCGTGGAATAGGTGGCTGGCGTCGGGGCGTGCGCCAGCGGCGCAGAGTCAGCGGGGGATGTCATGGTCGCCTTTCGATGGGTACGGCCGTGGGGGGCGGCGGCTGTGTCAGGGCTGGGGTGCAGCGGGTGGCGCGGGTGGTCCACTGGGCTTCACTCCGCACACCGTTCGGGCTGAGCCTGTCGAAGCCTCGCGCTGCGCTTGGACAGGCTCAGCGTGAACGGTGGGGGCTGTGCGGATGCAAGCCCGTGAATCGAGTCAGGGAAGAACCTTGAGGTCCTTCACAAAAGCCGTGTTGTAGGTCTCGGCCAGCTTGACCTTGGCGGGGTCGATGAGCTTGGCGTCCACCAGGAAGTCGTAGCTGGCCTTGGCGCGCGCGTCGGTCATGATGCCGATGCCCATGGTGGCGGCGTCGCCTCCGGTGGCCATGCCCATTTCCTTGAGCTTGGCCACGCTGTAGGCGAGCTGCTCGTCGGTCATGTTGGGGTTGTCCTTCTTGATGAGCGCGTTGGCGGGGGCCGGGTCGGCCAGGTAGCTCTTCCAGCCTTCCATTGAGGCCTTCACGAACGAGGCCACGGCGGTGCTGCGGTCCTTCACCGTCTTTTCCATGCACGAGATGGTGGTGGCGTAGGCGGGGTAGCCCTGGTCGCTGAACATCAGCGTGTTGGCCTTGACGCCCGCCTTGGCAATCGCAAACGGCTCGGATGTCAGGTAGCCCTGCTGGGCGGCGTTCTTGTCGGCCACGAAGGGCTGGATGTTGAAGGTGTAGGGGCGCGTCTGCGCATCGGTGAAGCCGTACTTGGCCTTGAGCCAGGGCCAGTAGCCGCGCTGGGCCGACGAGGCGATCAGGATGGTCTTGCCCTTGAGGTCTTCGAACTTCTTCACGTCCTCGTGTGCGATGAGCACCTGCGGGTCCTTCTGGAACACTGCGGCCACGTTGACCACGGGCACGCCGCCTTCACGCATCTGGATCATCTGCAGGTCGCTTGATCCCATCACGCATTCGGCCTGGCCAGCGGCCATCATCTGCACGATGTTGACCTGCGGGCCGCCCATCTTGATGGTCACGTCCAGCCCGTACTTTTTGTAAAGGCCCGTGGCCACCGCCTGGTAGAAGCCGCCGTGCTCGGCCTGCGCGTACCAGTTGGTCATGTACGTGAACTTTTCCTGCGCGTGGGCCTGCATGGTGCCGACGGCACCAACAGCGAGCAGCGCGGCTGCACCAAGTTTGGAAAGGCGGGAGGCGGTCTTCATCATGGCGGTACTCCGGTAGGGGGGTGGAGGTGGAACGAAGGGACAACGAGGGGAAAACGGACAGGAAACGGGGCGGTATTCGCAGGTTTCAGGCCAGTGCGGACGAGTGCTCGACATGTCCGGTGTGATGGGCGCGGCCCCAGGTGGGCTCAGCACGCGGCGCCCACTGCAGCTTGTGCAGCTCGGTGATGGCAGCGGCCCAGCTCACGGCCAGCGAATCGAGGATGGCGTGGCCCTGCTCGGCCGTGGCGGGCAGTGGGTCGCCAATGATTCCGCTGGGGCCGAAGTCGCGTGCGCTCCAGGCGCAGGCGGGGCGGCCGTCGGGCGATAGCAGGGGCGAGTCGAAAACGGGCGGGTAGTTGACCACTGCGCGCTCCATGTGCACGGTGTCGGGGGCCAGGGCCAGCATGAGTGCGGTTTCGCCGTGGCCGGCGTGCATGGCCAGGCGTTTTTCCTTGTCGGAGAGGAACTTGCCCGCCACATGGGGCACACGCCAGGTGAAACTGGGCACCACGATGAAGTCGCCATGGCGCAGGCGCAGCTCGCGCGCGCACATCTCCATCACCTGCGGCTGGCCGCCGTGGCCGTTGACGAACAACAGCTTGCGAAAACCAGCGCGGTACACCGATTCGCCCACCTCGTTCATGGTGGCCAGCAGGGTTTCGCCACTGAGCGTGACCGTGCCGGGGAAGTGCAGGTGCTCCTCGGACTTGCCGTAGGTGATGGGCGCCATCGCAAACGCGGGCACCTCGGCCGGCAGGCGCGCCAGTGCATGGCCCACCACGCCCGCGCTGATCACCGTGTCCACCGCACAGGGCAGGTGCGGGCCATGCTGCTCGGTGGCGCCCGTGGGCAGCACGATGACGGTGTTGGCCTTGTCTGGCAGGTCGGCGATCTCGGTCCAGCTCAGGTAGGGCAGGTAGCGGTGGGGCGGGTTGTAGCCGTGCAGCATGGGGGGCTTTCGTGAAGGTATGGGGGATCAGCGCTGGGGCAGATACGCGGTCGCTTCGACCTCGATCAGGATGTCTGGGGTGGGCAACATGCCGCTCACTTCCACCACGGTGGAGGCCGGTGGCTCACCGGGGAAGAACAGCTTGCGCACGCGGCTGTACTGCGGGAAGTGGTCCAGGTTCTTGAAGTACTGCACCAGCTTGAACACGTCCGACATCTGGCCGCCTGCGGCCTCCATGGTCTGGCGGATGCGGTCGAGCACATACCAGCTCTGCGCGAGGATGGGGCCCTCCTTGATGTCGCTGCTGAACTCGCCCGTGCGGCCAATCAGCGTGGCGGCCTCATGCGGGATGTCGTCATAGCCGCGCACGATGCGGCTGGCAGCGGGGTCCACGGCGATGATTCCGCTCAGGTAGATGCAATCGCCTGCGCGGCGCCAGGCGGCGTAGCGGGCCAGGGGCTGGGCGATGCCCGGTGTCGATGTGGGGCTCATGCGAGGCTCCTTGCGGATGGGGTGGTGGGCACATTGGTTGGCATATGCCAGGCAGCCGGTGCATGGCCACTGGCAACGCGGCCCTGGCGCAGCACCACGCGGCCGTGCGCGCCTTGTGTGCGGGATGGAAAGCCCCAGTGGTCGGCCTGCGTGAAGACCAGCAGGTCGGCCACCGTGCCGGGCTGCAGCGGCAACGCGGCAGTGCCGGTGCGCAGCCAGTCGGTGCGGCACAGCGACTCGCTCCACTGGTCGAAAGGTGCCTCCAACTGCGCCGCCAGCACGCCCGTGGCCAGGGCCTCCAGCGGGTCGAAGCTGCCCACGGGGCAGAACGGGTCTTGCACGTTGTCGCTGGCCACCAGTACGGGGATGCCGCGTGCACGGGCTTCCTTCACCAGCGTGAGGCCACGCTGGCGCGGCGTGCGGTCGGTGGTGGCGTCCTGCAGCAGCAGGTTGGTGATGGGCAGGGTGACCAGGGTGATGGGGTTTTGCGCCACGGCGTCGAGCGTGGCGAGGGCGGTGGCCTCGTCCTGCGCCGCCAGCGCGCAGGTGTGGCCGCAGACCACATGGCCTTCAAAGCGCAGCTCCTTGAGCAGCGCGGCGGTGGTCGCCAAGCCCTGTGCGCCGGGGTGCAGTTCTTCGTCCACATGCAGGTCCACGTTCAGTCCGTGGTGTTGTGAGGCTTCAAACAGGTGGCGCAGCGCCTGCGGGTCCCAGTTGGTGGAATGCACAAAGCCGCCCACTAGCGCGCCGGGGCCGCTCGCAGCCACGGTGGCAGCCAGCCGCATGGCGGCGCTGCGGTCGCCATACAGGTGCAAGGGGATCAGGCCCACGCGCTCCAGCGTGATGCGGTCGGCCCAGTCGTGGGCCAGGGCGCGCAACACGTTCCAGGCCAGTGGCTGCGCGTCGGGCTCCCACCAGTCGCAGTGGGTGCGCAGGTGCACGGTGCCTGCGTCACAGGCCCACTGCAGCGCGCGGCTGGCGCGGGTGTGGATGTCGGCTTCGGTCCAGCTTTGGCGGTCCACCATCATGGCCTCGATGGCGCCCAGCAGGCCGGGTTTGACCACCCCCATGCGGGGCAGGGTGAAGGCCTTGTCCAGGTGGGTGTGTGCATCGACCAGGCCGGGCAGCACCAGCGCGCCCGCTACATCCCACACCGTGCCCTGGGGTGCAGGCGATGTGCCGTGGGGCAGCACCTCCACGATGCGGCCCCGGGCCAGGTGCAGGTCGGCCAGTGCGGGCTGGTGGCCCTGGTGCGGCCACGCGGAGGGCAGCAGCCAGCGCGGCAACCGGGCGCGCAGGATGTGGTCGGGGGTGTTGGATGCGTGCATGCCGTGGCCTTTGGAACGTGTTCTTATGCAAAGCGCGCCATGGCCTGCCCCACGCGGGCCTTGAAGGCCGCCAGGCGGGGTGGTGTGGCCACGTTCATGTGGTAGCAGGCGTGGTAGTCCACGCGCGCCTTGCCGCCCGTGAGCAGGCGCATGTAGCGGGTGATGGACTTGCGCGGCGGGTCGCCCATGAAAAACGCTGTCCAGCGTGGGCGGCCGTAGGTGACCACGGCCGAGATGCGCTGGATGTGCGTGAGTGCGGGCTTGACGTTGTGCGGGTCGCTGATGTCAAAGGCCACGCCGGGCATGAGCACGCGGTCGAAAAAACCCTTGAGCATGGCTGGCATGCCAAAGCACCAGGTGGGAAAGCAGAACACCACGGCCTCGGCCCAGAGCAGGCGGTCCACATAGCCCTGCACGGGCAACTGGTTGCTGGGCACCTCGTGGTAGCCCAGGCGCTCCTCGCGTGTCATCACGGGGTTGAAGTTTTCGGCGTACAGGTCGCAGTCGTCCACCTGATGGCCCGCGCCGCGCAGCTGCTGCACCACTTCGGTGTGCAGGGCGGCGTTGTAGCTGGTCTCTACCGGGTGGCAATAGATCACGAGGATGCGCATGGCGGGGCTTCCTGGTTGTTGAAGTTCAGAGGTCGAGCGTGAGCGTGGGCCCGTGGCAACGAGCGCAGCACACGGCCACATGAGTGGCTTGCTCTGCAGCGCTCAGGCAGCTGTCCCGGTGGTCGGGCTCGCCGTCCAGCCAGCGGGTCACGCAGGTGCCGCACACGCCCTGCTCGCACAGCGTGTCCAGCGCCACACCAGCGAGTTGCAGCACGTCGGCCATGCTCTCGCCGGGGGCGACGGGCAGGCGCATCCGGCTGCGTTGCAGGATCAGCTCGAACGTGTGTTCTGTGCGGGCGGCGCTGGCGGTGTCAGGGGCTGTCTGCATTGTTTGACCATGTGATTTGATCGATTGGTCAAACTATTGCAAAGGCTGTGCCAGCCACAAAAATCGGTCAGACGTCCTTGTGATGGATCAACGCGGCTTGAAAGCAGCTTTTGGCGCCGCGTGCTGGTGCAAATTGCCCGGGATGCGTCCCTCGGCACCGGAGGGATGCCCAGAATCGGGCGAGGGGCCTTAGTCTGGTGCGAGGCCACAGCCCAGCAGCACAAAGCTGGTGAGTTCGCGCACGATGGGCTCGCGGTCAATGGGCTCGTCGGGCGCCAGGCCCAGCATGATGTGCACCTGCACGCCGTAGTCGGCGTAGTGTTGCGTCATGCCCCAGATCTGCATGAGCAGCAGCGTAGGGTTGACGGCGCGCATGCGGCCTTCGGCAATCCAGCGGTTGATGAGGTCCACCTTCTGCTGGGTGGACTTGACGGCCACCGGCCAGTATTTGCCCAGGTTGCGCCCGCCGCCCAGCACCTCGGTGGTGAAGATGCGCGACAGGCCGGGGTTGTCCAGTGCGTAGTCGAGCTTCTTGCGCACGTAGCTGCTCAACACCTTCTTGGGGTCGTCGCTCTGGCTGTCGAACTGGAACGCACCCGACCAGCCATTGAGCACCGAGTACAGCAGCTCCTCGTACAGATCTTCCTTGCTGGCGATGTAGTAGTGAAGCTGCGGCTTGGTCAGGCCCGCGCGTTCGGCAATGGCCTTGGTGGACGCACCCTTGAAGCCATGGCGGCTGAACTCGGCAATGGCCGCCTCGCGGATTGCGCCCAGGATGCGTTCGCGCCCCTGCTTGGCGCGGTTGTGCAGGGCGCCAGAGGCAGCTTCGGCTTCGGGTTCGGTCATGGCAGTGGTGCGGGGCATGGGAGGTGCAGGCAAAGGCGCGGCGCAGATTCTGCCTGCATGGGGCTGCAGGGGTCAGCTTTTCCAGAACCCGACATGGGGCGCGCTGGCTTCTTCGACCAGCGCCGGGCCGATGCATTCGATGGCGTGGGGCGAGGCGGAAAACACGTCGCGGCACGACAGCTCGGCGTCGCGCTGCTCGGCGCGTTCGCCCCGGAACACGCGCAGGCGCTCGGCATCGATGCCAAACACCACGCGCCCGATGCCCGACCAGAAGATGGCGCCCGCACACATCACGCAGGGCTCGGCCGATGAATACAGCGTGGCCAGGGCCAAAGCATCCCGGCCCACGCGGGGGCTGAGCTGGCGCACGGCATTGGTCTCGGCGTGGCCGGTGCAGTCGCCGGTTTCGGTGGTGTTGCAGTAGGCCTCGGCCAGCAAGTGTCCTTCTGCACTGATGACCACCGCACCAAACGGGCGGTTGCCGCGTGCGCGAGCGGTGCACGACCAGGCGATGGCCTGGCGCAGGTAGGTGCCGTCGGTGTCGCTGAGGGGCGTGGGGTCGTCAAAGCGGGCGGGTGGGGCAGAGATGAGCGCGTGCATGGGGTGTCTCCGTCGATGGTGGGTGGGTTGCTGTCGTTGTGCAACGCCGGACTGTCTGCACGCCCGCCGTTGTGGTGCAGAGCGCTATGCATTTGGCATGCCAATCACAATCAGTGACATGTAGGCATGGCTTTTGATGCGCCGTGCACAAGCGCTCGGACTGCTTGCTGGCACACAGGCAAGGCGGTGTGGGCATTCTTCTTGCATCGCCGTTGGCAAGAGTAGAAGCGTTCACTGCGTTGCCCTCTGTGCCATCCTGCACAAGGCGATGCCAGCCGGAAATTGCTCTTGAAGCCCGCTGTGCGCACAGCGGTGTGCGTTGGCACACCGTGGCTTCAAGGGTTGATCGGACGGCCGCGGCAGGCGGTGCCCCGCACTCTTGAAGCACCCAGCGGGAGGGCCTTTCTTCCTTCCACTTGCCTTCAGGAGAACTGCATGACCACCACTGCCACCTACGACCTCGCCGAGCTGCAAAAAGAAACGCGCATGGGCGCGATGGGCTCGGAAACCGCGAGCCGCGAGATCCGCCGCATCGACCTCAGCCACTTTGCACAGCGCAAGACGGAGATTGCCGACCAGCTGTGGGACGCCGCCGTCGATGTTGGCTTCTTCCAGATCGTGAACCACGGCATTGACCTGGCTGAAGTGCGCAGTGCCTTCGCGATGACCGAGCGTTTCTTTGCGCTGCCGGACGCCGTGAAGGCGCAGTACCCGCTCAAGAAGGCGCTCAACGTGGGCTGGGAGAGCCGTGCGCAGGTGCGGCCCTCCACCGGTACGCCAGACCAGAAGGAGTCGTACCAGATCACCCGCCCGCACATGGCAGGCCTGTGGCCCACCGACGAGGAGCTGGCAGGCTTTCAGGCCACCATGCTCGCCTTCGAGGGCCAGTGCTGGCGCGTGGCGATGCAGGTGCTGTCGTGCTTTGCCTTGAAGCTGGGGTTTGACGCGGCCTTCTTTGCCCGTGCGCACGACCCTGCGCAGGCCAGCTACCAAAGCACCCTGCGCCTGCTGCACTACTTTGCGACCCCACCCGAGCAGCAAGCGGCCCTGGGCCTGTGGCGCGCCGGGGCGCACACCGATTTCGACTGCCTGACCCTGCTGTTCCAGCGCCAGGGCCAGGGAGGCCTGCAGGTCTGCCCGGGCAAAGAGATGGACACCCAGGCCTGGACCTCGGTGACGCCCGATGAAGAGGCCATTACCTGCAACATCGGCGACATGCTGATGCGCTGGAGTGATGACCAGCTGCCCAGCAACTTCCACCGTGTGAAGAACCCGCTGCCCGGCGAGTACATGGGCCCACGCTACAGCATGGCCTTTTTTGCCCAAGCCAACCGCGACGCCGTCATCGAAGGGCCGGGCAAGAAATACCCGGCCATTGCAGCGGGTGACTACCTGAACCAGCGCGTGGCGGCGAACTTCAAGGCGTACTAGAAAGAAAAGGAGGGGCGCATGGGGTGCGGCGCCGCGCGCCGGGCGCGGTCAGGGGCGCAGGGGCGGGGCGGGCACAGCAGCCACAGACGCGCGGTTTCTTTCAGTTCTCCAGCGCGGCCATGGCGGCGGCGGGGGTGTCGTGCTACACGGTGGGCCCATGCGCCTTTGGGCAAGGCGCCGCGCAGTGCGCCCCGGCCGCTTGCCCGCCAGCCAGGGCTGGTCAGATCAATTGGCCACCCCAAGCCGCTGCACCAGCCAGTCCGCCGTGAAACCAAAGTGCTCCCGCATGTGCAGCTCCGCGGTGTGACCATCGTCCCCGTAAACCAGCTGGGTCACGTTGAAACCGAGCGCAGCAAGGGAGGAGGGTTCCTCCCTGGACACCAGGTCTTCGTGGATCCCGTTCACCATCAGAATGGGTTTTTGCAACTGCCCCTTCGTCGGCGTCTTCAACTGGCGGGAGAGCTGGAAGCTTTCATAGTAGTTGCACATCGTTTGCCGCGGTGTTGTCCGGGGATCCATGTTCGCAAACATGGTGTACGGCGCGACGATCCATGCGGGCGCCACCATGCAATGCGCGCTTCCAAAGCTGGAATCGCTGGGGCCGCCAATGTTGACAACCGCCTTGTAGAGGTCATTCTTCAGCCCGCCAAGCGTTGCCAGATAGCCGCCCATGCTCCAGCCATACACCGCCACCCGGCCGGCATCCAGATCACTGCGTTGCCGGATGTAGTCGGCAATGGCGTCGAACATCACATGGGCGTCGGGGTGGAACCCCAGCTGGTTCTCGCCGGTGTCCGGGTTCTCCACGACGATGGTTGCGAACCCACGGCTTGCGAAGTAGTCGCTGTGCCGGATCATCTCCGTCTTGAGGTTGTCCAGGCCGCCAAGGATCACCAGGGTCGGCAGCTTGGCGTTGCTGCTGGGCGGTGTGGATGGAGCGCGGAAGTAACCGATGAACTCTTTGCCCCCGGTCTTGAAGGCAATCCGCTGCAGCGGTTGCCCCAGGGCTGCATAGGCCTGTTCGGTTGCTTGCAGATCCGCAGCGGGGAGCCGCTTGGGAATCCGGTTCATCCGCCAGTAGAAAGCGGCCTTTTTGTAGGCGGCCGATGCTGCTATGTTGTCACCCTGCTCTGCAGCCGCGCGGGCCCTGTCTGCATACATTTGCGCGGGCTTGCTGAACGTTGCCTGCCAGGCCGGTTGCGATGGCCCCGCGTGTTCTGGCAGCGCCCCAATGACCTCGTCAAAGGTCCGCGCTTCGATCCCGGCATCCTCCAGCCACCAGCAGATGTTGAATTTGAACGAGGGGTGCAGGCGAGCGATGCCGCCCGGGTACTCGGCCTGCCCCTTTGCGCAGAATTCGGCCATGTTGTTCGCAGTCCGGGCTGCAGGGATTCCCTGCGCAGCGGACTCTTGTGGTGCGGCGGCTGCCAGCAAGGCAGCGCCGAGGGGCGCCCACAGTTTCCAAGCCAGTCTGTTCGTCACGATCTCTCCTTTGGGGTGGTAATGCGTTGGGAGCGTGGCAAGGCACAGGGCACGGAGCACGGCCGATGAAAGGCTGCCGAAGGTGCGTTGCCCGCGCGTTGGGGGGATGGCTGCGCGCGCCCTTTTGCCAGGCGGCGGCACAGCCGTGTGCCTGGCGCTATCGGTTCGGCAGGCTGGGCAGCCAGCCATGGCCGCGGTACCAGGCCACCGTGTCGGCAACGGTTTGCTCAACCGGGCGAAACTTCAGCTGGAGCTGTTGCTCGCTCTTGGCATGGTTGAAATGGCTGCGTCCTGCCTCCTTGCGCATCAGCCGCACCGTGGCCAAGCTGAGCAGGATGGGCTTGCCGGTGATGCGTGCGTAGAGTTCCTGGACGCTTGCCAGGAGGTACAGGAGCGGAAAGGGCAGGTTGCGTGTCGGCGTCTTGATGCCCGCGATCCTTCCCACCAAAGGCACCAGTTCCTGCATCGTCATGTGGCGCCCGGCTGCCAGATAGCGTTCGCCCCGCAGCCCCTGCTCTGCAGCCGCAATCTGCGCATTTGCCACGTCGCGGGCATCCACAACAGAAAAGCTGCCGGGCACCAGCCCCGGTAGTTTTCCCAGCACCACGTCGTTGACAAACTGCCCGGAGGAGGTGGGGCCGATGTCGGCCGGTCCCCACATCCATCCCGGCAAGACGAAGCTGGCATGCATGTCCGGGTGGGCCGCCAGAAAGTCCGACACGGTTTGGTCGGCCAGTATCTTGCTGCGGTAGTAGTCGTCCTCGGCATCCGCGAGCTCGCGCAGGCAGGTCTCGTCCATGGGCATGCCCGGCTCGCCATGGAGCACCGCAATGGACGAGGTCTGGACGAAGCGCCGGATGCCCGCGTCATAGGCCCGCTCGATGAGGTCCTTGGTGCCGTCCACATTGATGCGCTTGAGTTCTGCCCAGTGGCTGCCGCCCTTGAAGTTGTCGCGGAAGAACGCTGCGGTGTGAAACACCACGTCGCAACCCTGGAGCGCGCGCGCGAAGGCGGGTACGTCCGCCATGTCGCCCTGCACCAGTTCAACACCCTCCACCCCTGCAAACTGCTGCTGGCCCTTGGCCTTGGAGCGGACGAGTGCCTTGACGTGGAAGCCCTGCTCGACCAGTTCGCGCACCAGGTTGTTGCCGAGGAGGCCGGTTGCGCCGGTGACAAAAGCGGCCCGCAAGCCCTTGGATTGTTTCATGTCGATTGAACTTCAAAAATCATGTGATCTTTGAGTTTATCGGCCTGCAAATTAAATATCAAGTGATATTTGAAAGCCGTGTCCAGCCTGGCTGTACCGGCCAGTGCACCGGGCCCCTTTCTAAAGTTCATGTGATATCTTTGGACGATGAGCCCCACGACAGCAAGAAAGCGCTTGAGCCGAGAGGAGAGCCAGGCGCAAACGCGCGAACGCCTGATCGACACTGCGCAGCAGTTGTTTGTGGCGAACGGATATGGAGGCGCGTCCATCCGCGACATTGCGAACAAGGCGGGCTACTCGCAGGGCGCGTTCTACTCCAACTTTTCGAGCAAGGAAGACGTGCTGCTGGAGCTGCTGCGGCGCCACATGACCGCAGAGGCGACGCACCTGTCCCGGGTCATGTCGGATGACGCGGGCGATGCCGAGCAGGTGTTTGCCGAACTGGATGCCTGGGCGTCCACGCTCAATCACGATGCGGACTGGTGCATGCTCTCCATCGAACTGCAATTGCACGCCAACCGCAGCCAGACGTTTGCGGTGGAGTACCAGAAGGTGTGGAATCAGCACCGCAGCGAGCTGGGCCAGCTGATTGGCCAGTTGTTCCACAAGCTCGGAAGGATTCCCCCGGATGAGCCTGCCGAGCTGGCAGCTGCCTTCATGGCCCTGTCGCATGGCCTGGCTTTGCAGCGGATGAGCACGCGTCCCGATCCCTCGGGGCGGCTCATCATGGCGTTCCTGCGCGGGCTGATTGCCAATGCGGAGCAAGAGAACGCCGGGTAGCGGCGGCAAGCCCTGACGGATTCATTCAGTGGATGCAAGGCATCCATAGGGCATAGGGCATCGGGTCTCGGGCATCGGTCTGCTGGCGTGCCGATCGCTGTCTTCTGGCGAGCTTTCCCGGCCCCTCCAGCCTGCCGCGCGCTGCCGCACGGCTCCTATTTGGTGGCGGCCGATGCCGCGCAGGCCTCACCCATCCCCGCCATGCCTGCCAGCCGCTGCAGGCGGCTGCGCTTGTCCATGCAGTCCTTGTACTCTGCCTCTTGCACCTTTTGCTGTGCCAGCTGCGCAGCCCGCGCGCGTTCGGCCTGCAGCTGGGCGACGCGCTCGCGGATCTGTGGCATCACAGCCAGGGCGGCCTTTTCGCCTTCCACGATGGCATTGGCGCGCTGGCTGAAATCGGCGGCGCCGATGTCCAGCACCTGCGGGCGGATGATCACATCGGCGCGCGCCAGCTCGGCCTGCCCGAGCTTCTGGCCCATGATGGCAATCGACTGGTTGAGCGCGCCCAGCATGTTGCCGGGCGACTGGCCCCGGGCCTTGTTGGAGATGTCCACCGCAATCACGATGTCGGCGCCCAGCTGGCGCGCTGCATCCACGGGCACGGGGCTCACGATGCCGCCGTCCACAAAGTGGTACTTGCCGATGGTGACCGGCTGGAACACGCCCGGCACGCTACTCGATGCGCGCACCGCCTGGCCGGTGTTGCCGCGCGCAAACACAGTGCGCTCGCCATCTTCGAGCCGTGTGGCCACAGCCACAAAGGGCTTGGCCATCTGCTCCAGCGGCTTGCGGCGCACCTGCTCGTTCACATAGTCTTCGAGCTTCTGCCCCAGCACCAGCCCGCCGGACGAGAGTTGCAGGTCGCGGATCTTGGCTTCGTCCAGCGCCACGGCCTTTTCCTGCATTTCGAAGGCGTTCATGCCGCTGGCGTACAACGCGCCGACTACGCTGCCAGCACTGGTGCCGGAGACGACGGCGGGCGCCAAGCCGTTGGCTTCCAGCATCTTGATCACGCCGATGTGCGCAAAGCCCTTGGCGGCGCCGCCGCCCAGGGCGATGCCGACGCGGATGGGGGGTGGTGTGGTGGCGGGTGTGGAGGGAGTTGCGAGGGGCGCGGCTTCGCTGCCCGCCCCCGCCTGGGTTGGGGCTGTGCCGCCACATGCGGCCAGACCTGCTGCGGCCCCAAGGGCCAGAAGGCGCAAAAGAGTGGTCAAGCACATGCCGGGTGATCCTGCTGTCGTCCAAACGGGGCGGGCAGTATAGCGGCAGGGTGCCTGCGGCCGGTGTTGTAGGGATTGTTGCTCCTAAAAAAAGAGCAAAAACCCCTTTGTGGACGCGCGGAAGGCCCGTTTATTGCCAGAAATCGTGGTGCAGGGCGGTGATCTCTTCCGTGAGCGCAGGCACGGGGCCCAGCACCTCGGTGGGCCGCTGGCCACTGGCAAACACCGTGCGGCAGGGCAGGGCCAGTGTGGGGTTGTCTGGGTGGTCGCCCGTCAGGGCGAGCAGGGCGGTTTCTTCCGCGCCATACAGCACGCGGCCGATGCCTGCCCAGTAGATGGTGCCTGCGCACATGGCGCAGGGCTCGAAGGTGGTGACCAGCGTGCACCGGGCCAGGTAGGCACCGGGGTAGTTGGCCGCTGCCGTGCGGGCCAGCGTGCTCTCGGCATGGTTCACGGTGTCGATGTTGCCCTGCTCGGCCAGCACGGTCTCGCCATCGGGCGCCACCAGCAGGGCGCCGAAGGGGTGGCGGCCCATGCCCATGGCGCGCCGGGCCACGGCGTTGGCGCGGCGCAGCAGCGTGGCTGCCTGCGCATCGCTCAACGCGGTCGTGTCATTCACCCTGGGATCCTCTGTGCGCCCAGCCGGTGGTGCGCTTTTCAATCCAGCTGAACAGCTCGTACATCACCATGGCCATGGCCCCCACCACCATCAGGCCCGCAAACGCCAGCCCCATCTGCATGGACGAGCCTGCGCTGATGAGCAGGTAGCCGATGCCTTCGTTGGCGGCGGTCATCTCCGACACCGTGGTGCCGACGAAGGCCAGCGTGATGGCGACCTTGAGCGAGCCGTAGAAGTACGGCATGGAGCGGGGCAGGCCCACCTTGGTCAGCACGTCCCAGCGCTTGGCGCCCAGCACGCGCAGCACGTCTTCCAGCTCGGGCTCCAGCGTGGCGAGGCCGGTGGCGATGTTGACCATGATGGGGAAGAAGCGGATGAGGAACGCCGTGAGGATGGCCGGGCCCACGCCA
>CAYXSL010000121.1:0-14253 GCA_964466605.1 uncultured Verminephrobacter sp. | reverse complement strand
ACTCAAAAGCCCTGTGGCCGCCATCCGGGGCGCGGGCGAGCTGCTGCAGGACGAGTTGCCCGATGCCGACCGCACCGAGTTTGCGACCCAGGTGGTGCAGCAAAGCGAACGCCTGCAGCGCATCATCGACCGGCTGCTGGAGCTGTCCAAGCTGGAGCAGCGCCACCACGCCGAAGGCCGCGCGCCCGTGGCGCTGCACGACTGTGCCGAGGCCGCCATTGCCCAGACCCGCGCCCGCGCGGGGCAGCGCGGCATCACCCTGGCACTGGAAGGACACGGCACCAGCGGCCCGTGGGAGGCCGAGCTGGTGACGCTGGCGCTGACCAACCTGCTGGACAACGCGATTGACTTTGCGCCCGCAGGCAGTACGGTGCGGGTGGAGCTGGACGGCGCCACGGTGGCCGTGCAGGACAGCGGCCCCGGTGTGCCCGACTACGCGCTGCCGCGCCTGGGCGAGCGCTTTTTCACCACCGCACGGCCGGGCGGCGAGCGCAGTGGATCAGGGCTGGGGCTGGCGATTGTGCGGCGGGTGATGGCGCTGCATGGCGGGCAGATGGTGGCGCACAACACGGCGCCGGGGCTGCGGGTGGAGCTGGAGTTCCGCCGAGCCTAGACGGCGCTGGTCGGGAGGCGGGGCTGGGTCTGGAGAAATTCGACCAGATCGCCCACCGTGGTCACTTTGCCGAACAGGGGGTTGCCCGACGTGTGGGCCAGACAGCGTTGGGCGCGCTGGGCCAGATCCACGATCAGGAAGTCCAGGTCATCGGCATCAAGCCCCAGGTCGCGCTGCAGGTGGTCGGTCACGCGCAAGGGCACGGCCACGGCGCCGGGCAGGTGGCGCTGCAACGCTTCGTACACGGCGCGCACTACCCAGGTGTCCACCCGGCGGCAGTCGATGGAGCGGGCGAAGTGGCAGATGGACTCTCCCGTGCGGCTTTGGGCCATGCGGGCCAGGCGCAGCGCCTCGCGCCGGCCCAGGGCAGCCACCAAGCCACCCAACGCCAGGGTACAACCGCCCACTGCAAAAGGGTGGACCCACAACGCGCCGAGCAGGGCCGCAGCCAACACGGCGAGCGAGCAGCGTGCAGACCAACCCAGCGGCGGGCGCGCTGCCGCCGGAGGCATGAATCGGGACGCTTTGTGTTGCATGGCACTCCTGAGCACAGGGGCAAGGTGGGTGGCTGCAGGCAATTCTGCCAGCGTGCACCACTTCACTTCACACCCCACTTCACACCCCACTTCACACCCACCTCACAAACTTCATAGCGCCCTCACAGCGCGCCACAACACTGCCTCCACAACATTCACTTGTGGAGGATCTTTTGCTCAAACACCCCCTGTTCACCAAACTGGCGGCGCTGGCCGCCATCACCGTGCTGCTGCTTTTTGGCCTCGGGCTGATCGAAGATGTTGTGCGCGACCGGCTGCGCTACCGCAGCATCACCGCACAGAGCGTGGCCGAGAGCCTGGCCGGGCCGCAGACGCTGATGGGCCCCATGATCCACAGCGCCTGTGTGGAGAGCTGGGAGGTGGAGACCGGCAAGGGCGATGAGCGCCGCATGGTGGAGCAGCGGCGCGAGTTCTTGCTCACGGCCATGCCCGAGCAGCTCAAGCTCAGCACCGGCGCCGCGATGGAAGAGCGTGCACGCGGCCTGCACAAGGTGAACACCTACAACCTCAAGGCCCACGTGACGGCGCAGTGGGGGCCGCTGACCAGCCTGCTGCCACAAACCACCATGAAAAATTCGCGCATGGTGTGTGGCGCCCCCATGGTGATGATGGCGGTGGGCGATGCGCGCGGCATCCGCACCGCGCAGCTCACGCTGGGCAACCAGGCCATGGCCCTCAAGCCCGGCACCTTCCACCCCACGTACAGCCGGGGCTTGCACGCGATGCTGCCGGAGTCGGTGCGTGGCAAGGCGGACGGCCTCACGGCCACGCTGGACCTGGAGCTGGTGGGCACGGAGCGCCTGGGCATCGTGCCGCTGGGCGGCAACACCGAGGTGCAGATGACCAGCAGCTGGCCGCACCCCTCGTTTGCGGGGCGCTTTCTGCCGTCGGAGCGCGAGGTCAAGAAGACCGGCTTCTCGGCCCAGTGGCGCCTGTCGTCGCTGGCCACCACGGCGCAGGCCGATGTGGCCAGTGGCAAGCGCGTGTGCCTGGCGGGCGCGGAAGACGGCATCGGCCATGCACCCGGCAGCAGCCCGGGCGACTGCGCCGACAGTTTCAGCGTGGCTTTCATCGACCCGGTGAACCCCTATTCCCTCTCGGACCGCGCCACCAAATACGGCGTGTTGTTCATTGCGCTCACCTTCGTGGCCGTGGGCCTGTTCGAGCTGATGAAGAAGCTGCGCGTGCACCCGGTGCAGTATCTGCTGGTGGGCAGCGCGCTGTGCAGCTTCTTCTTGCTGCTGGTGAGCCTGTCGGAGCATCTGCCGTTTGGCGTCTCGTACGCGGTGGCGGCCACGGCCTGTGTGCTGCTGCTGGCCTACTACGCCAGCCACATGCTGGGCAGCCTGGCGCGGGGTATTCCGCTGGGGGCGGGCATTGCGCTGCTGTATGGCCTGCTGTATGTGCTGCTGCAGCTGGAGCAGACGGCGCTGGTGGTGGGCGCGATTGCACTCTTCCTGGTGCTGGCGGCGGTGATGGTGCTGACGCGCAAGGTGAACTGGTACGGGCTGTCGCAGAGCGGCGGCACGCCGGGCCGCCCCATGCCGCCCAAGCCACCGTCCACGCCGCCCACAACGCCGCTGCCACCCACGGCTGCTGCGCCCGCCGCACCGGCCCGCCCTGCCACCCCACGCGCGGAGGCCGCATGACACCCGGCTCCTCGCCCACCCCTCGCGCCTGGGCCATGCACCTGGTCCAGGGCCCAGCGGGTGCGGGCCCCGACACCCCGGCATGGGCGACGACGCTGACGGCGGCCGAGGCCGCCCGCGTGCAGCGCCACCGCGATCAGCTGATGAGCGCGCTGCGCGCCCGGGACCGGGTGGCCCTGGTCAGCGCCAAGCAGCAGGTGCTGGAGGCAGCCTTCCGCCCCCACGAAGCGCCGGGCACGGCCGATGCCGCCACGACGCCGTCGCCCGCCCTGCGCCGCGCGCTGCGCGACCTGTCGTGGCGCATGGCAGCACTGCTGCTGCCACGCAGCCCCGGGTGTTGAGAGACCGAAGCTCTTTTGCCCGCACCCGCGTGGCACAGCCCGGCATGCCCGCCTGGACATGCCGGGCTTGTGCGCGCCTTGCAACCTCAAAAACAATGGTCAAAAAAGGGCTTACCGCGCATCTGTAAAGCCTGAATAGCTATCAATAAATGAGCAAACCGTTCCTCTACACCACCACCGTGCGGCTGCGGCCCTCCCGCTTGGCGGTGTACAGCGCGGAATCGAGCAGGCGCAGGGTCACGTCGAGCGGGCGCAGCGGGTCAAACAGCGTCAGCCCCATGCTGACGGACAGCCGGTGCGGCGGTTCGATGCCGGGCAGGGGCTGCTGGGCCAGCGCAGCGTGCACACGCTGCGCCACGGCCTGGGCCTGCTCCAGACCGGTGGCGGGCAACAGGGCCAGAAACTCCTCGCCGCCCCAGCGCCCGACCACATCCGAGGCGCGGAACACACTGCGGCACAGGTCAGCAAACAGCTGCAGCGCCTGGTCCCCCACATGGTGGCCATGCAGGTCGTTGATGCGCTTGAAGTGGTCCAGGTCCATCATCAGCAGGCAGGCGGGTTCGTTGCTCCGCTGCAGCAGCGCCTGCTCCTGCCGCAGGCGCTCGGTGAACGAGCGGCGGTTGGCCAGCCCGGTCAGCACATCGGTGTGGGCGAGCACGGCCATCTGCTGGCGCGCAGCGTCCAGCTCGGCCAGCATCTGGCCCTGGCGGTCGTTGACACGCTTGAGTTCCAGCAGCCGGACCACCTGGCACGCCAAGGCACTCAGCAGGCCCAGGACCCGATCGGACAGCACCCGCGGCCGGTGATCGAGCACGCAGAGTGTGCCCAGCACATGGCCGTCGGGCGTCACCAGCGGAGCTCCGGCATAAAAGCGCAGCGGATGCTCCTGCGTGACGATGTCGAAATGCGCGAAGCGCGGGTCCTGCGCGAGGTCGGTCACGACAAAAACGCCGGTCTGCTGCAGAGCGTAGTGGCACACGGATTCACTGCGGGCCGTTTGCCGCAGCGGTAGCCCCAGCGCGGCCTTGAACCACTGGCGATCCCTGTCCACGAAGCTGATCAGGGCCACGGGCGTTTCGCACACATGGCCCGCAATATCCGCCAGTTCGTCGTAGGCGGGCTCCATCGGGGTGTCGAGAATTCCGTAGCGCTGCAAGGCCTGCAGGCGCTCTAACTCATCACCCGGAGCGTCGGGAGAAGGGATGTCAGCCATGGAGCGAAGCGGCCGCGCCGCCATTTCTTGCGTTAAGGCCCCCAGCATGCCACACAAGGAACCCCCGGCACACGGGAAAAGCACGCTTGCGGCGGGCTCCCGCCCCAGCCCAGATAGCGGCCCGGAAAACGCGGCGCTCAGGCCCAGGCGGCCTGCCGGGCGCCCGGGGCGTCTTGCGCTGCGCCGTCCACGTGGTCCGAACAGGTGGCACCGCCACAGCCATGGATCAGCTCGCCGGGAAGCGACTGCGGAGCGTGCACCAGGCCGGTGGCCGGATCGAAGCCCACACGGCGCAGATGCAAAGCCAGCGCGGCATCCATGCTCTGCGCGTGCTGGGGGAACCACAGGGCGAGTTCACTCGCCATCACGCGCACAACCTGCAGGTCGCCCTGCGCTGCCCGTGCCGCCCCTTCGCGCATCACCTGGAGCACCACGCGGTGCTGCATGCTGTGGCAGTTGCCCGACGCAAAACGGGTGGACGCCATCCAGGCGTCTTCCTGGCCGAAGTGCTGGTCAGTGTGGTCCACCAGGGCCTGCCATGTCGGCAGCAGCTGCGCGTCGTCGGCCTGGTCCACAGCTGCCAGCAGATCGACGAACTCCCGATGGGTCTCGTCCATGAGGGGCAGGTCCAGGTTCAGTGCATCCGACCATTCGAGTTGGGCCATGGGTCTCCATCCCTCTGCCGTCCGGCAAATAAAGGGGAATATTGAAAAGGCCCAGCTTAGAACCCGGCGTGCCGCTGTGCATTGATGCAGGTCAGGCACACAATCAAAAACGCCCCGCACAGGCGAGGCGCCGTGCGGGGCGTGGTGGAACGGGTGCGGAATGTCAGCTCTTGCCGTACACGCGCTTGACGTCAGCCACGCAGGCCGACTTGGCATCGCCTGACATGGCGTCACAGCGCTCCTTGGCCGCCTTGTAGTTGGCGTCGTTCTTGTCAGCGTTGGCTTCCTTGCGGGCCTCAGCCACATCGCCCGCCTTCGCGCCAGGGTTGTCTGCACGGGTCTGCATCACAGCCACCTTGGCGTCGGCCTTGGCCTTCACCTGGGCTGCCTTGGCGTCTTTCTCGCAGACATCTTTTTCATTGCCCTTGAGATCGTCGCATTTCTCCTTGGCGACGTCATAGGCTGCGTCCGCGCGCGCTTCGGCTACTTTCTGGGTGTTGCGGGGGCTGGGTTTGTACTGGGCCTCCAGTTCGGCTTTGGCCACTTTTTCCTTGCCTTTGGCCTCCTTCTGGCAGACATCCTTGGCGTTGGCGGTCAAGGCGTCGCATCTTTCCTTGTCGGTTTTGTAGGCCGCTTCAATGCCATCCTTGGCAGTCTTGTGTTCGGCGGGGGTCATGGCAAAGGCCGATGTCGCTACCAGCCCGGCGACCACGGCGGCCATCAATGAACTTGCGGATGTGATTTGCATGGAATTCTCCTCGGTGTCATGGTGTAGGTAAGGGGAAAGGCAACCAGGGGCAGGGCCCGGGCCCATCAATCGTTGAAGCGAAAGTCCGGGTTGCGCCCTTGCCATTCCCGGAGCTGCGTTTCGGCCGTGTCGCGGGCAATACCCTGGCGCTCCTGCAGCTTGCCCAGGAACTGTTCGCGCCTGCCGTCAATAACGTCCAGGTCATCGTTGGTGAGCTTGCCCCACTGCTCGATCATCTTGCCCTTGAACTGCTTCCAATTGCCCTTGACGGTGTCTTCGTTCATGGTTGCATCCTTCAAAAACCTCGCCCCGGCCATCCACCCGGAATGCGTGGAAACACTGCGGGGGCGATGAATTCACTGTAGAAATGAATCTGTGAGCTGGCCGTAGTCCGTGCCAAGCGGTGCACGTGGGCCCAGGCCTACGGGGTTGAAGGAAACGGCCGACGCATGAATCCATGCGCCGCGTTCCACGCCACCAGCTCCCCGGAAGCCACAAAGTGTTGCAATTGCCCATCATTTGCCCAAAGGACGCCGAGCCTGCTTCCAAGGAACCGTTTCTCTTAGTAACACTTGTGTTACCGCCCACGATCGCCCTGTGATTAAGTGGCGGCTGCGCTAGGAACAATGCGCGTTTCACCACGATCACCATGACAAACACATACGAGGAACCCCGGGCCACCCAGGTCGCAGAGGGTGCAGACGCCCCACCTGCCAAGCAGGAGCAACCCGTCATCGCCGACCGCGGGCACACCCCCGTGTTGGCCGCGCTGTTCGCATCCACGGCCGCTTTGGCCGCCTGCGGTGGTGGCAGCGCAGATACCGCGAGCAGTTCGCCAGCCCCCCTCCCTCCCAGTCCGGCACCTGCCCCGGGGACTGCGACACCCAGCCCGGCGCCCGCAACCCCCGGGCCAGCCCCGATCCCTGCGCCCAGCCCTACACCCGCTCCTGCGCCTGCGCCGGGCAACTACGCCTACCCCGCAGCCACCACCGACCAGGAAGCGGCCCGCTTTTTGCTGCAGGCACAGTTCTCGGCCTCCACGGCCGAGATTGCGGCCCTGCGCTCCAGCACCTACGCCAGCTGGCTGAGCAGCCAGTTCAGCGCACCCGCCAGCCAGACAGGCTGGGATTGGCTGAACCTGCGTGGCTATGCGGCCATCAGCGACAGCACGGCTTACTACGACAACTCCTACCCGGCGGACTACATGATCTGGAACCAGCTCATGACCTCCCCCGACGGCCTGCGCAAGCGGGTGGCGCTGGCGCTGTCCGAAATCTGCGTGGTCTCGCTCACCGGGGTGGACGTCACCTGGCGCTGCCACGCCATGGCCTGGTACTGGGACCAGCTGGTCAACAACGCGTTTGGCAACTACCGCTCGGTCCTCGAAGACGTCACGCTGAACGCGGCCATGGGCTACTACCTCAACACCCGGGGCAACCAGAAGGAAAACGCGGCCACCGGTCGCCAGCCGGATGAGAACTACGCCCGCGAAATCATGCAGCTGATGTCCATCGGGCTCGTTGCGCTCAACCCCGATGGCACGACCAAGAAGGACGGCGCGGGCAAACCCATCGACAGCTACACGATGGACGATGTGACCAACCTCGCGAGGGTGTTCACCGGCTACGACTACGACCAGACGCAGAATGTGCCCACCACCGTGCCGGGCACATCACGGGTGGTATCCAACACCACGTTCGCGCGCCTGCCCATGGCGCTGAACGCGTCGCGCCACTCCACCCTGGCGGCCAGCTTCCTTGGCACCACGGTACCGGCCAACACCCCGGGGACGGCAGCGCTCAAAATGGCGCTGGACACCCTGTTCAACCACCCCAACGTGGGGCCGTTCATCGGCAAGCAGCTCATCCAGCGCCTGGTGACCAGCAACCCCTCGCCCGCCTATGTGGCCCGCGTGACGGCGGCCTTCAACAACAATGGCACCGGTGTGCGGGGCGACCTGCGCGCCGTGGTCCAGGCCATCCTGCTGGACGACGAAGCCCGCTCGCCCGCCAGCCTCACCCAGCCCGGCTTCGGCAAGCTGCGCGAGCCCATGCTGCGCCTGGTGCAGTGGGGCCGCACCTTCGGGCTGAACTCGGCCCAGGGCAGCTGGAAAATCGGCGACCTGACCGACCCCGGCTCGCGCCTGGGACAAAGCCCGCTGCGCTCGCCCTCGGTGTTCAACTTTTTCCGCCCGGGGTATGTGCCCCCCTCCACCGCCCTGGCGGCCACCGGGGCAGTGGCGCCCGAGTTCCAGCTGGTCAACGAAAGCAGCGTGGGCGGGTACCTCAACTACATGCAGGGCGTGATCCGCAACGGCATTTTTGTGAATGCCCCGGAGCTGCCCAACAACGCCAGCACGGCCAACAACGGCTACGACATCAAGGCCACCTACGCCAATGAACTGGCCATCGTGGCCGACGCCGATGCCCTGGTCGCGCGCATCAACCTGCTGATGTGTGCCGGCCAGCTCTCGGCGGCCACGGTCAAGCTCATCTCCGATGCGCTGAAGGCCACGGCCGTCACCGCAGCCAGCACGGAGGGCGCCAAGCTCGACCGCGTGGCCGCCGCCGTCTTCCTGGTGATGGCCTCGGCCGAGTACCTCGTTCAAAAGTAAGCCCGTCAGTACCGCCGACAGAACCCAAGAAGCCCAGCCATGCACCTGCTTCAACCCGAACTCCACACACGCCGCGCGTTCCTGCGCCGCTCCACCCAACTGGGCCTGGCGGGCACCGCCCTGCCCTTCGCCCTGAACCTGGCCGCCATGGGCGAGGCCGCAGCCTTCACCGCCACCGACTACAAGGCCCTGGTCTGCGTCTTCCTGTATGGCGGCAACGACTACGCCAACACCGTGGTCACCTACGACGACGACAGCTACAACCGCTACAGCACCATCCGGGGCGGCGGCTCGGGCCAGACGGCGGGTGGCATTGCGCTGGCCAAGGCCGACCTCACCCCCACGCTGCTCGCACCCACCGCGGCACTGCCCGGCGGCCGCCAGTACGCGCTGCACCCGGCCATGACGGGGCTCGCCGGCCTGTTCAATGGCGGCAAGGCCGCCGTGCAGCTCAACGTGGGCCCGCTGGTCGTGCCCCTGACCCGCACCCAGTACAACAGCGCCGACCGCGTCAACTACCCCATCCCGCCCAAGCTGTTCTCGCACAACGACCAGCAATCGGTGTGGCAGTCGTCGTCGCCCGAAGGCTCCACCGTGGGCTGGGGCGGCAACATCGGTGACCTGGCGCTGTCCTCCAACGGCAACTCGCTGTTCAGCTGCATTTCGGTCACGGGCAATGCGGTGTTCCTGTCGGGCGACTCGGCCCTGCAGTACCAGGTCAGCACCAACGGCGCCGTGGCCATCAATGGCGTGAAGAACAACGTGTACGGCTCCTCGGCCGTGCGCACCGCCCTCACTTCGCTGATCCAGCAAGGCAGCGCGCAGACGCTGGAGAACGAATACAACCGGGTCACCACACGCGCCGTTGCCGCCGAAAGCCAGATCACCAACGGTCTGTCCGCCATCACGCTGGCCACCCCCTTCCCCAGCAACAACTCACTGGCCAACCAGATGAAGATGGTGGCGCGCCTCATCGGGGCACGCTCGGCGCTGGGCAGCAAGCGCCAGGTGTTCATGGTGTCGCTGGGCGGCTTCGACCTGCACGACAACCTGATCTCGCAGCAACCCGTGCTCATGCAGCGCGTGAGCGAGGCCATGACCGCTTTCTATAACGCCACCGTCGAGCTGGGTGTGGCCGACAAGGTCACAGCCTTCACGGCCTCGGACTTCGGCCGCACGCTCAGCTCCAACGGCGACGGCTCGGACCACGGCTGGGGTAGCCACCACCTCATGGTGGGCGGAGCGGTCAAGGGCAAGGCGTTCTATGGCAAGGCGCCACCGGTCAGCAACAGCAATACCGCCGACGCCAACGACCAGTGGCACGTGGGCCAGGGCCGCCTGCTGCCCAGCACCTCGGTGGACCAGTACGCCGCCACGCTGGCCAGCTGGTTTGGCGTGAGCAACAGCGAACTGGCGGGTGTGCTGCCCAATCTGAGCCACTTCGGCGGGGCCGACTACCCCACCAACCTGGGCTTCATGGCCTGAGCGCAGGGCACGCTGAAGCGTGTCCTGCCTGCCCGCCGCCCCGAACCCCGCATCACCGGAGGAGCGGGCGCGGCAGCCCCAATAATGGCGGCATGACAACCCCCTCCGCCCCCACAGGACTCCCCCCGCAACGCCCCCGCATCGTCATCATCGGCTGCGGCTTTGGCGGCCTCGAAGCGGCCCGCGCGCTGCAAGGCGCGGCGGTGGACGTGACGCTGGTGGACAAGACCAACCACCACCTCTTCCAGCCCCTGCTCTACCAGGTAGCCACGGCCGGGCTGTCGGCCCCGGCGATTGCGGCGCCCGTCCGCCACCTGTTCCGCCGCCAGCCCAACGTGACCACGCTGCTGGGCGAGGTCACGCGCATCGACGTGGCCCAGCGCGAAGTGCACCTCACGGACGGCGTACAACTCCCCTACGACCACCTCATCGTTGCCGCAGGGGCCACCCACAGCTACTTTGGCCGCGACGACTGGGCGGCCTACGCCCCGGGCCTCAAGACACTGGACGACGCCTTCGAGATCCGCCGCCGCGTGCTGCTGGCCTTCGAAGCCGCCGAGAAAGAGCCCGACCCGGCGCGCCGTGCCGACTGGCTCAACTTTGTGGTGGTGGGCGCAGGCCCCACGGGCGTGGAGATGGCGGGCACGCTGGCCGAGATCGCTCGCCACACGCTGCCTGGCGAGTTCCGCCATATCGACCCGGCCGCTGCCCGGATCCTCCTGCTCGAGGGCGGCGCCCGCGTGCTGCAGGCCATGCCCGAAGGCTTAAGCCAGCGCGCCAAAGAGCAGCTCGAGAAGCTGGGCGTGGACGTGCGCCTGAACGCCCGCGTCACGGCCATCGACGCGCAGGGCTTGAGGGTTGAATCGGCCTCTCCCGCGCAACCATCAAGCCCTAATAGCTATCAAATAAGTAGCAAATGCATTGTCTGGGCGGCGGGTGTGGCCGCATCGCCCCTGGGCCGCCACCTGGCCGAGGCCACCGGCGCCACCACCGACCGCGCGGGCCGCGTGGTGGTGGGGCCCGACCTGGGCCTACCCGGCCACCCCGAAATCAGCGTGATTGGCGACCTGGCCGCCGCCAAGAGCCACACGCCCAGCCACGAACCCACCCCCGTGCCTGGCGTATCGCCCGGCGCCAAGCAGATGGGCCGCGCCACGGCCGCCAATATCCTGCGCCGCCTGGCAGGTGAGCCCACCCAGCCGTTTCGCTACCGCGACTACGGCAACCTGGCCACCATCGGCCGCAATTCGGCCGTGGTGGACCTCACCTCACCCGCCGGGCCGGTGCGGTTCTCGGGCTACTTTGCGTGGCTGTTCTGGCTGTTTGCGCACGTCTACTTCTTGATCGGCTTTCGCAACCGCCTGGTGGTGCTGCTGGACTGGGCCTGGGCGTACTGGAGCTTTGCACGCTATGCGCGGGTGGTGACGGGCATTGAACGCCCGCAAACAACGCCCCCATCCCCAACCCCTCCGGGCACCTGACAGCCAGCCACACTGCGTGTCGCCACGGCCACGGCCCGCGCCCGTGGGCAGGGGGCTGGCCACAAAGCACGGGGGCGCTACCGCCCAACCTGCTCCACCCACGCCGCCAGCTCCTGCGCCACGCGGCCCGAGGCATCGGCCAACGCCGCCACCCCGCCCGCTGCGTCGGCCGAGCGCGCGGGCTGCTGGGCGACGAATACCCGCTGGCCCCGCAGGGATTCGCCTGCCGGGGTCAGCTCGACCACCGTGGCGCGCAGGCGCACCACGCCGCTGCTGTCGGTGGGGCTGGTGAACAGATGGCTGAACTCCTCCAGCTCCACACGCAGCACCAGCGGCAGCTTGCCGCCCTGGGCTGGCTCGCGGGCCTGGGCGGCGCCGTCGTCGGCCTTCAGGATGGCGCGGCGCTGGCCCAGCTGTTCGCGCAGGCGCTGCTGCACCAGTTGGGCAGGTGGCTGGCTCCAGCGGGCCTGGCTGTAAGGGCGCAGCTGCTGGCCGTCAGCGTAGGCCAGGCGGTAGAGCACGGCATTGCTGCCCTCGGGCAGGCCGGTGGCCTCGACATCGGCCAGGGCCAGCGGCGGCAAGGGCGCGCGGCGGTCGGTGGGCGCGGGGGCCACGGTGCCCGGGCCAAAGTCATACAGCGCCGGGCGCGCGGGCGGGGCGGGCAGGGCCGAGCAGCCCGCCAGAATCAAGCAAAAAATGCCGCTTGCGCCTGCTGCACATGACCTCATAGCTATGATTTTCATAGTATTCATACCGATTCCTCCGTGATCCATCTCACCTCTGCCTTGCCCGGCCCTGCCTGCAACGGGCGCGGCACATCCGAGCGCCCCCGTGGAACTGGCTTGGCCAGGCCACCGGGTGCGGTCCCCCTCCCAAAGGAGAGCTGGGAGGCGCCGAAGGCGACTCAGGGGGTGCTTCATCTCAAGGCGCAAACCCGGCCTCGCCCGGCCCGGGCGGGATGCGGCCCGAGCCGTAGATGAACAGCTGCGGGTTGTCGCTGATGCCCCCGGCCGCACGCCCGAGCTGGCGCGCGGCGCGCGAGGTGTCGTCGGCGGCGCGGTTCACACGCGGCAGCGTGGCGGCACTGAACTGGTCGGCCGCGCGCGCGAGCGACTGGGTGCCGAGGGTGATCTGGTCGATGGCGCCGCCTTCGGCATTGAGGCGCTGGGTGGTCTTGCCCAGATCCGCCGCCAGGGCCGACACACCGGCGCCCGCCTGCTGCAGCGACTGCAGGGTCTGGCGCGCATCGCTGGCCAGGGGCGGCAGCGCGGCCAGGGCCGGGTCCAGGCGCTGGGTCACGGTGGCATCCAGCCGCTGCGTCAGGGTGTTGACGCTGCCCGCAGCCTGGCCGATGTGGGTCAGCGCCTCGGTGAGCTTTTGCTGGTTGTTGTCACCCAGCAGCTGGTTGATGCGGCGTGTGGCTTCTTCCACCTGGTTCAGGATGGCCGGGGCCTGCTCGGCCAGCTTGCCAAAAGGCGAGGGCTTGAGCGGCAGACGCGGCAGGCCGCTCGGGCCGGGGGGCAGTTCGGGGTAGGGCTTTTCGGCATCGTCGAGCAGCACATGGGCCAGCCCCGTGACGCCCTGGTAGCCCAGCACCGCAAAGGTGGTGGGGCTGATGGGCGCCTGTTCGTTGACGGCAATGCGGATCAGCACATTGCCGGTAACCTGTGGGTCAAAACCGATGCGGGTGACCTTGCCCACGGCCACGCCCTTGTAGCGCACGGCGGCCTGGGGCTGCAGGCCGCTCACGCCGTCGCGGGTGGAGAGTTCGTACTGCTCGTAGTTGGCGTTGTCGCGGGTGAGCCAGATGGCGAGACCCGCCAGCATGGCGGCCACCACCAGCACAAAGATGCCGGCGGCGAGGGCGTGGGATTTGTTTTCCATCAGCGGGGTTCCTTTGCGGGCGTGGGCGCTGCAGCGGGCTCCACGGATTGCACCGGGGCCATGGCGCGCTGGCCACGTTCACCCAGGAAGAAATGTTCGATGAACGGGTGCGGGAAATGCGCCACCTCGTGCGGCGGGCCGGTGACGATGACCTTTTTATCGGCGAGCACGGCCACGCGGGTGCTGAGTGCGAACAAGGTGTCGAGGTCGTGCGTGACCATCACCACCGTGAGCCCCAGCGCCGCACGCAGCTCGCGCAGCAGCGCACAGAAGTCGTCGGAGCTGCTCGGGTCCAGCCCCGCCGTAGGCTCGTCGAGCAACAGCAGCGGCGGGTCCATGATGAGCGCGCGCGCCAGCGACACGCGCTTGACCATGCCCCCCGACAGGTCGGCCGGCATGCGCGTGGCGTGCTCGGGCTTGAGGCCCACCATCTGCAGCTTGACCAGCGCGGCATCGCGCACCAGCTCGTCGGGCAAGGTGCCCTGCTCGCGCAGCGCAAAGGCCACGTTGTCGAGCACGTTGAAGGCCGAGAACAGCGCGCCGTGCTGGAACAGCATGCCCACGCGGCTGGCCGCGCCCTCGCGCCCCATCTCGGACGCCGGGCGCCCCAGCACCGTGACCTGCCCCCGCGCAGGCCGGGCCAGGCCCAGGATCTGGCGCAGCAGCACCGTCTTGCCCGTGCCCGAGCCCCCCACCAGCGACAGCATCTCGCCGCGCTGCACGGTGAAGTTCAGGTCCTGGTGCACGGTGAAGGTTTCATCGCCCTTGCCAAACTGCGTCCACAGGCCCTGAACGTCCACGATGGGCGGCTCGCCGGGCACCACGGCGATGTGCTCGGGCAATGGTGTGCGTGCGTGGCTGCTCATATGCCTATGTTTTTAAATGCCACAGCGAACAACGCATCCACGATGATCACCATGGTGATGGACGTGACCACCGAGGCGGTGGTGCCCTCGCCCAGGCTCTGGGTGTTGGGCTTGACGCGCAGGCCCCAGTGGCAGCC
>CAYXSL010000120.1:0-14265 GCA_964466605.1 uncultured Verminephrobacter sp. | reverse complement strand
GCACCGGCCAGATCCCTTCGGGCGAATTCAGCGCCATGTAATTCCAGCCGGCCTGCGCAGGCCGGTCGTGAAGTGCAAATGCAAATGCAAATGCAAAAGGCCGGGGCCCCTTGTGGGGCCCCGGCCTTTTTGCTGCATGCCGTGCAGCCAACAAGTGGCCCTTGGCCCTGGCTGGCTGCGAAGGGAATTACGGAATCAGCGTGACGCCGGTCTTGGCCTGCAGGGCCTCAAAGGTTACGCCCGGAGCCAGCTCCACCAGCTTGAGGCCTTGGGGCGTCACGTCCATCACCGCCAGGTCGGTGATGATGCGGTCCACCACACCCACGCCCGTCAGGGGCAGCGTGCACTGGGGCAGGATCTTCAGGTCTTCGGTGCCGTCCTTCTTCTTGGCCACGTGCTCCATGAGCACGATCACGCGCTTGACGCCCGCCACCAGGTCCATGGCACCGCCCATGCCCTTGACCATCTTGCCGGGGATCATCCAGTTGGCCAGATCGCCCTTTTCGCTGACCTGCATCGCGCCCAGGATGGACAAATTGATCTTGCCGCCACGGATCATCGCGAACGACTGGTCGCTGCCGAAGATGGACGAGCCCTTGATGGTCGTCACCGTCTGCTTGCCTGCGTTGATCAGGTCCGGGTCCACCTTGTCTTCGGTCGGGAAGGGGCCAATGCCCAGCATGCCGTTCTCGGACTGCAGCCACACTTCCTTGTCACCGGTGAAATTGGCCACCAGCGTGGGGATGCCGATGCCCAGGTTCACATAGAAACCGTCTTCGAGTTCTTGCGCCGCGCGGGCGGCCATCTGGTCTTGGGTCCACGGCATGGTCAGGCTCCTGCTTTCTCGGTGATCGTGCGCTTTTCGATGCGCTTTTCGGGGTTGGCATTGAGCACGATGCGGTGCACATAGATGCCGGGCAGATGGATGTCGTCGGGGGCCAGCTCGCCCACTTCCACGATCTTTTCCACCTCGACGATGCAGACCTTGCCTGCGGTGGCGGCAGCGGGGTTGAAGTTGCGCGCCGTGAGGTTGAAGCGCAGGTTGCCCGACTTGTCGGCCACGTGGGCCTTGACCAGCGAGACCTCGGGCACCAGGGAACGCTCCATCACGTAGGTTTCGCCGTCAAATTCGCGCAGCTCCTTGCCATCGGCCACGATGGTGCCCACGCCGGTCTTGGTGAAGAAGGCCGGGATGCCTGCGCCGCCAGCGCGCAGCTTTTCGGCCAGCGTGCCTTGGGGGGTGAATTCCAGCTCCAGCTCGCCTGCGAGGTACTGGCGCTCAAACTCCTTGTTCTCGCCCACATAAGACGAGATCATCTTCTTGATCTGGCGGGTTTCGAGCAGCTTGCCCAGGCCGAAGCCGTCCACGCCCGCGTTGTTGGAGATCACGGTGAGGTTCTTCGCACCCGAATCGCGCAGCGCGTCGATCAGGGCCTCGGGAATGCCACACAGCCCGAAACCGCCCACGGCCATCAGCTGGCCGTCTGCAACCACGCCCTTCAGGGCCTCGGCTGCGGAGGGGAATATCTTGTTCACCACGATCTCCTTATGAATTGGGATGCGCTACGATACTACGTATCTAAATAAGTAGTTTCTCGTAAAGACTTGCACTGAGAGCGTGTCATGCACTTTTACGTACCCGTGTTGTCCCCAGAGGCTAGTGATCGCAAGGCGCAGCGCGCGCCAGCCTCTGGGGTCAACCCAAAGGGAAAGCCGGGGAAAGGCCCGGCCACGTTGTTGCAGGCCGCTTGCAGTATCCATACTGCGGCGCGTCCTGCGCCTAGTTGCCGGGCCTTTCCCCGGCTTTCGCGGGCACGTAAAAGTGCATAACACGCTCTATGAACGTTGACTACCGACTGGCTTTCGACATGGCCCCCGTGGGGCTGGTGCTGTCACGCAACCGCACTATGGTCGATTGCAACCGCCATGTCTGCGAGATGTTCGGCGCCTCGCGCGAGGTGCTCATCGGCCAGTCGTTCCAGGTACTGTACCCAAGCGCCGACGAGTATGAACGCCTGGGCGCGCACATGGAGCCCATCCTGAACGCCAAAGGCCACTATGCGGACAACCGCATCATGAAGCGTGCCAATGGCGAGGTGTTCTGGTGCCATGTGTCGGGCCGCGCGCTCAACCGCGAAAACCCGCACGCTTCGGGCATCTGGAGCTTTGAAGACCTGAGTTCGCAGCGCGCCGTGAAGGCCGAGCTCACGGGCCGCGAACGCGAGGTGGCCGCGCGGCTGCTGGAAGGCCTGACCTCCAAGGAAATCGGCCGGGCGCTGGAGATCAGCCACCGCACGGTGGAGATCTACCGCGCGCGCCTCATGCGCAAGTACAACGCTTCCACTGCTGCGGATCTGGTACACAAACTCCTGGCTGGCGGCTGAAGGCCGCCGCCAGCAACATCACCCTTTCTTGGGCCCGTCGATCACCTCGGCCGCCGTGCGGAAGGCCTCCACCGCTGCGGGCAGGCCGCAATAGATGCTGGCATGCAGCAGCACCTCCTGGATCTCCGCCGACGTGGCGCCGTTGTTGAGCGCGCCGCGCACATGGCCCTTGAGTTCGTGCTGTTTGCCCAGAGCCGTGAGAAAAGCCACGGTGATCAGGCTGCGCGTCTTCATGTCCAGCCCCGGCCGCTGCCACACATCGCCCCAGGCGTTGCGGGTGATGAACTCCTGGATGGGCTGGGTGAATTCGGTGGCATTGCCAAAGGCATTGGCCACAAAGTCCTCGCCCATGACCTGCTTGCGCGTGGCCAGGCCTTTGTCGAAGTCCTTGGAGGAGGGATTGGATGGTTGCGTCATGCGGGCTCTCCGGTTCGGTTCTTTTGGGGGCCGCCATCGTAGCCGCCCCATGCACGCACCAAGAAAAACGCCCCCTGAGGCGTCCCTCAGGACCCGCAGGGGGCGTTGGCACAACGCTCAGGCCTTGGCCGCCAGATCAAAGCGATCGAGATTCATGACCTTGGTCCAGGCGCGGACGAAGTCCTGCACAAACACCGCCTGCGCATCGCTGCTGGCGTAGACCTCGGCCAGCGCACGCAACACCGCATTGGAGCCAAACACCAGGTCGGCCACCGTGCCGGTCCACTTTTTGGCGCCCGTGCTGCGGTCCACCCCTTCCAGCACGCCCGCCGAGGTGGCGGACTTCTGCCATTGGGTACGCATATCGAGCAGGTTCACGAAGAAGTCGTTGCTCAACGTGCCGGGGCGCTGCGTGAAGACACCATGCGCTGCCTGACCCACATTGGCGCCCAGCACGCGCAGACCGCCGATCAGCACCGTCATCTCCGGCGCGGTCAAGGTCAGCTGGTTGGCACGGTCCACCAGCAGTTCAGCCACGGCGCCTTCCAGGCCCGGGCGCACGTAGTTGCGGAAGCCATCGGCCATGGGCTCCATCACTTCGAACGAGGGCACATCGGTCTGGTCCTGCGAGGCATCGGTGCGGCCCGGGGTGAAGGGCACGCTCACGCTCTGCCCGGCCTGCTTCGCGGCAGCCTCCACCGCAGCGCCACCGGCCAGCACGATCAGGTCGGCCAGCGAGATCTTCTTGCCGCCGCTCTGTGCCGCATTGAACGCCTGCTGGATCTTTTCGAGCTGGCCCAGCACCTTGGCCAGTTGCACGGGCTGGTTCACGGCCCAGTCCTTCTGCGGCGCCAGGCGGATGCGGGCCCCGTTGGCGCCCCCGCGCTTGTCGCCGCCCCGGAAGGTGGATGCAGACGCCCAGGCGGTAGAGACCAATTCAGCCACTGACAAACCCGAGGCCAGCACCTGGGCCTTGAGCGCCGCAATGTCCTGCGCATCAGCCAGCGCATGGTCCACCGCCGGGATAGGGTCTTGCCACACCAGCACTTCGGCGGGCACGTCGGCCCCCAGGTAGCGTGCACGGGGCCCCATGTCGCGGTGGGTGAGCTTGAACCAGGCGCGCGCAAACGCATCGGCAAACTGCTCGGGGTGGGCCAGAAAGCGGCGCGAGATCTGCTCGTAGGCCGGGTCAAAGCGCAGCGACAGGTCGGTGGTGAGCATGGTGGGCACCAGCTTTTTCGACGGATCGTGTGCATGCGGGATCGTCGCGGCCGCGCCCTTGGCCGTCCACTGGTGGGCGCCTGCCGGGCTCTTGGTCAGCTCCCATTCGTAGCCGAACAGGTTTTCAAAGAAGTTGTTGCTCCACTGGGTGGGCGTTGTGGTCCAGGTCACTTCCAGGCCGCTGGTGATGGTGTCACCGCCCTTGCCGGAGCCATGGCTGCTCTTCCAGCCCAGGCCCTGGTCCTCAATGCCTGCGCCCTCGGGCTCCTTGCCCACCAGGGCTGCGTCGCCCGCACCATGGGTCTTGCCAAAGGTATGGCCGCCAGCAATCAGCGCCACGGTTTCTTCATCGTCCATGGCCATGCGGGCAAAGGTGTCGCGGATGTCGCGTGCGGCGGCGATGGGGTCGGGGTTGCCGTTGGGGCCTTCGGGGTTCACATAGATCAGGCCCATCTGCACGGCGGCCAGGGGGTTGGCCAGGTCGCGCTCGCCGCTGTAGCGCTTGTCACCCGCCAGCCAGGTGCTTTCAGCGCCCCAATACACGTTTTCATCGGGTTCCCACACATCAGGGCGGCCCCCGGCATAACCAAAGGTTTTGAAGCCCATGGATTCGAGTGCCACGTTGCCAGCCAGGATCATCAGATCGGCCCACGAGATCTTGCGGCCGTACTTCTGCTTGACGGGCCAGAGCAGGCGGCGGGCCTTGTCCAGGTTGGCGTTGTCGGGCCAGCTGTTGAGCGGAGCAAAACGCTGCTGCCCGGCCCCTGCGCCACCACGGCCGTCCGCCAGGCGGTAGGTGCCCGCGCTGTGCCAGGCCATGCGCACAAACAGCGGGCCATAGTGGCCAAAGTCCGCAGGCCACCAGTCCTGCGAATCGGTCATTACCGCATGCAGGTCGGCCTTCAGCGCAGCCAGGTCCAGGTGCTTGAATTCTTCTGCGTAATTGAAGCCCGCACCCATCGGGTCGGTCAGTGGCGAGTTCTGGTTCAGCGGGCGGAGATTGAGCTGGTTCGGCCACCAGTCGGCATTGCGGGGGCCCGTGGGCACGGCCTTGGTGTGGTCAAAGGGGCACTTGGCTTCGGTGGTCATGGGGCATCTCCTGTAAGAACGTGAACAAACGTATCAACAGGGCAGATGGTAGGAAGCAATCAACAACAGGTAAATTGAATCGATTGAATCTCACCAATAGTCAATTTCAATAAAACACGAAATCACCATTGGCGCTTTACCAAGACGCACAGCCAATGCCAGCGGCAATGCCCATCCCCAAGGGCAGTGCGGTCGAGCGAGCGGCAACCCGCCCACATCGAGCTGCGCGCACAGGATGTGGCCATGGGTGGAGTCGGTCACAAACACCGTGGCCTGCCCTGCCCCGCCAAACGCCAGGTTGGTGGTGGACGCCCCGGCCGGCCCGCGCAGCACCAGCACAGGCTCGGCCCGGTGGTTGAGCACCCACACATAACCCAGGCCGGGGTTGGCCACCAGCAGGCGGCCGCTCGCATCCACGGCCAGCCCGTCCGGGCCGCTGGGGCCATAGGACGTGAAGAACTGCCCCACCTTGGCCACGCTGCCGTCGGGCAGCAGGGGCACGCGCCACACGCCGTTGCCGCGCGTGGCGGCCAGGTACAGCACGCGCCCGTCGGGCGACAGGGCCACGCCGTTGGGGCTGGGCACGTTGGCCAGCAGCAGGTCGAGTTGGCCATTGGGCCGCAGGCGGTACAGGCGCCCGCTCGGGTCGTGCAGACCGCTCTGGCCCTGGTCGGTGAAGTACAGGTTGCCGTCGGCGTCGAAGACCAGGTCGTTCACGCCCTTGAAGCGCTCGCTGTTGCGGCGCTCCAGATACGGCGTGACGGTGCCGGTGGCCACGTCGAGCCGCATCAGCCCGTTCTTGTAGTCGGTAATGAGCAGCGTGCCCGCATCCATGAACTTCATTCCGTTGGGCTCGCCGTCGTACTCGGCCACCAGGCTCCAGGCTCCCTGCAGGTCGATGCGGAAGATGCGGCCCCAGGGGATGTCGGTCACATACAGGTTGCCCGCGCCGTCAAACACCGGGCCTTCAAGGAACGAATCGGTGATGGTGCCGCCCCGGTTGGCATCGGCCCAGGCGCTGCTCTGGGGGCGGCGAAAGGTATCGGGCATGGCGCTGAAGAGCGCCAGATCGCGGACCTCAGGGGGATGCAGCAGAAACATGGAAAAGTCTTTCGTTGTCAGGCGCTAGCGCCAAAGCCATACAGCCGCGCCGGGTTGTCGACCAGGATGCGGTCCATGGCCGCGTCGCTGCCAGCCCAGGCCTGCAGCAAATCCACCAGATCGGCGTCGTTCACGGTGCCGGGCGCCTCGGTGGTGTGCGGCCAGTCGCTGCCCCACACCAGGCGATCGGGGGCGGCCTGCACCAGGGCCTGGCCCAGCGGCAGCGTGTCGGCGTAGCTCGGGCCGTGCACGCAAGAGCGCATGTAGGCGCCCGAGAGCTTGACCCAGGTGTTGCCACCATCCAGCAGGCTGCGCACCACGCCATAGGCCTGTGCAGCGGGGCCTTCCGCCGGGTCGATGCGGCCCAGATGGTCGATGACCAGAGGCACTGGCAAAGTACGTAACTGGGGCGCCAGTTCGATGATTTGCTCAGGGTGCACAAAAATCTGGATGTGCCAGCCCACACAGTCCGGGTGCTCGGCCACCTTGCGCGCCAGAGTGGCAAGCATGGCGGGTGTGGTGATGCCCCACGATTGGGGCGAGACAAAATTGACCCGCAGCCCGCGCACACGGCGTTCAGCCAGGTGGGCCAGTTCATCCGCGCTCACCTCTTCACCCACCACGGCGACGCCGCGCGCAGCGTCGCTCAGCTGGTCCAGCGCATCCAGCGTGCAGGCGTTGTCGGTGCCGTAGGTGGATGGCGTGACCACCACCATGCGCGTGGTGCCCAGCCGCTCCTGAAGCTGCCGGTACGCCGCTACGGGCGCCACCGGGGGCGTGCGTGGCCAGTGGCTTGACGGTGCGAAGCGTGGATCAAAGATGTGCATGTGGCTGTCGCACGCGCCGGGCGGCAACGGGCGCTGCGGGCGGTTCAGGCCCACAGAGTGGGGCACCGGGGTCATTGCTTTTCAATCCCCACTTTGACTGCCACCGACTCCCACAGCTGGGCATCTGCCTTCAGCTTGTCTGCAAAGGCGGTTCCACTGAGCACGCTGGGCACGGCGCCGAGGTCTGTGGCAAAGGTCTGAACATCCGCGCTGGCCATGGCTTTGGTGATTTCCTGGCGCAGCTTGTTCAGTACGGCTTCTGGAGTGCCTTTGGGAGCCCACAGGCCGGTGAAATTGACCACTTTGTAGCCCGGCGCCCCCGCCTGGGCAAACGTGGGCACATCGGGCACGGCCTTGAGCCGCTGCTCGCCGCTCACTGCCAGCAGGCGCACTTTGCCGCCACGCACTTGCCCCATCACACCTGGGGTCGATGCGATCTGGAAATCGATGGTTCCGCCCAGCAACGCCAAGGTGGCTTCCCCAGCGCCTTTGAAGGGCACGTGGGTGGCCTTGAGGCCGCTGGCACCCTGCAATGCTTCTGTTGCGAAGTGGGGCATGGTGCCCGCTCCGCCGGTGCCGTAGTTGAGCTTGCCCGGGTTGGCTTGGGAATATGCCACCAGATCGCCCAGCGTTTTGAACGGAGAGTTGGCGGCCACCACCACGGTGGTGGGGGCGAAGTTGAAGCCGGCCACAGGCACCAGGTCGTTGGCGTAGTCCCAAGGCAGCTTCTTGAACACCTGGGGCAGGATGGAGTACGTGGTGTCATTGGCCAAAAGCGTGTAGCCATCACTCGGCGAACGCGCCACCTGATTGGCACCTATGGTGCCCGTGCCACCCGCCTTGTTTTCGACAAAGAAGCTCTGACCGGTTTGCTCCGTGAGTTTTTGGGCAATGCGCCGGGTCACCTGATCGACCGCACCGCCGGGCGGGTATGGCACCACGATCTTGACGGCTTTGTCCGGGTAGCCGGTTTGTGCCATGGCATGGGCCATAGCGAAGGTCAGCGCCAGGGCTGCGCTCAGTGAGGTGTGAATGCGTTGCATGAGAGTCTCCTTGCCGTTCAATCCGCTTTGAGGTCGAGCGCCTTGGCCATCTGGCTGTACGTGGCCACTTCGCGGGCCACGCGGCTGGCAAAGGCATGGCCGCAGGCCGATTCGGCGTCCAGCCCCAGGCCGCGCAGCTTGTCGATAGCAGATGTGCTCTTGGCAAAGTCGGCCGCCGTGCGCTCCAGCGCCTGGGCGATGGGCTCGAGCAGGCCCGCTGGGGCCAGCACGCCGTACCACACGTCGGCCGCATAGTTGCCACCGCCTGCCTCGGCAAACGTGGGCACATCGGGCGCCAGGGCCGAGCGCTGGGACGCGCCCACGGCCAGCGCGCGCAGCTTGCCGCTTTTGATGTGCGGCAGCACCGAACCCAGGGTGGCAAAAGAACTGTCGAGCTGACCACCGATCAGGTCCGTCACCACAGGCGCAGCGCCCTTGTAGGGCACATGGTTGAGCTGCAGGCCCTGGGCACGGGCAAAGATCTCGGTGGCGAAATGGCCTGAGCTACCCACCCCGGCCGTGCCTGCGGTCACGCGGCCGGGCTCGGCGCGGGCCTTGGCCTGGTAGTCGGCCAGCGTCTTCACGGGCAGGCTGGGGGCCACCACCAGCACCGTGGGGCTGCTGGCCACCGTGCACAGGGGGCGAAAGGACTTCACCGCATCGAACTTGACGCGGCCCTGGTACAGCCCCGGAATCATGGTGTGGTTGGTGGCGCCAAACAGCAGCGTGTAGCCATCGGCCGGGGCACTGGCCACGGCCTGCGCGGCAATGATGGTGCCCGCGCCAGGCTTGTTGTCGATGATAAAGGGCTGGCCCAGCGCCTTGCTGGCGTGGTCGGCAAACGCACGCGCCACCACGTCGGTGGGGCCACCGGCGGCAAAGCCTACCACCAGCTTCACGGGCTTTGTCGGGTAGGCCACTGCGCCCGTTTGCGCGTGGGCGGCACCAGATGCTACTAAAAATATAGCTACCAGCGCTTGACTGATAGGCGCCAAAGGCATTTTTTGCTCCAACATGGCGAAGACTCCCTCAATCCATGCGGATGCCAGCAGTGCGAATCACCTCGGCCCACTTGATGGTTTCGGCTTTCAAGAAGGCGCTGAACTCCTGCGCGCTGGAGCCCACACCCTGCACGCCCAGTTCGGCAAAGCGCTTCTTCATCTCGGGGCTGGCCACGATGGCGCGGGTTTCGGCCTCCAGCCGCTCCAGCACAGGGCGCGGCGTGCCTGCAGGGGCGAACAAGCCGTTCCACTCGCTGACTTGAAAACCGGGCACGCCAGACTCGGCCACGGTGGGCACGGACTCCCAACCCTCGGCGCGGCGGGGCGACGAGATGGCCAGCGCCCGCAGCTTGCCGCTTTTGACGAATGGGCCGCTGGCTGTGGTGGCACTGAACATCACATCCACCTGCCCACCGATCAGGTCGGTGAGCGCAGGTGCCCCGCCCCGGTACGGGATGTGGGTAATGGCCACTTTCTGCCCCTGCTTGAACAGCTCGCCCGCCAGATGCTGCGCGCCGCCGTTGCCAGCCGATGCGTAGGTGAGGTGGCCCGGCCGCGCCTTGGCGGCCTTGGCCACATCGGCCACCGACTGGAAGGGCGAGTTGGCAGGCACCACCATGAGCAGTGGCACCTGCAGCACCAGCGAGATGGGCGCAAAGTCTTTGGTCGCATCAAACGGCAGCTTGGGGAACAGGCTGGGGTTGACGGTGAAAGCCGTGGCATCGAGCAGCAGCGTGTAGCCATCGGCCGGCGCCTTGGCCACAGCCGTGGCACCAATCGTGCCGCTGCCGCCAGGGCGGTTGTCCACCACCACCTGCTGGCCCAGGCGCTGGCCGAGCTGCGTGGCCAGCAGGCGGGCGGTGTTGTCGGCATTGCCGCCAGCAGGGTACGGCACCACCAGCTTGAGGGGCTTGTCCGGCCAGGTGCCTTGGGCCTGCGCAGGCGCTACACCCAGCATGCCTGCAGTGGCGGTTACTACTAAAACCATAGCTGCCAGCGCTTTATTCACTAGCGCTACCGGCCCATTCTTCATGAAACGTTGCGGCATGCTGCTTGTCTCCAGGGGTGCCGGTGTCGCGCATCGCTCCAGCGTGCACAACACGGGCCCCTTTGTTGTTGTGGATGGAATCTGCGATCAGGCAGCCACGGCGCTGCGGGCCAGCACGGCCAGCAGGTTCTTTGCTGCGCCCACGCCCATGTTCACGTAGGCGTCGCTCGTCACACCGCCGATGTGGGGGCTGAGGACGAAGTTCTTCGCGCCCTGGAAGGGGTGGCCTGCCGTCATGGGTTCCACCGCAAAGCTGTCGAGCCCCGCAGCCATGACCTGGCCCGAGCGCACGGCCGCCAGCAACGCGGCCTCGTCGATCAGGCCACCGCGTGCGGTGTTCACCACAATCACGCCGCGCTTGCATTGCGCCAGCGTGGTGGCGTTGAGCATGCCCCGGTTGTCGTCGGTCAGCGGGCAGTGCAGCGAAATCGCATCCGATTCGCGCCAAATCGTTTCCAGATCCACCGCCTGCACGTACGCGGGCAGGTTCTTGGCAAACGGATCGAAGCCGATCACGCGCATGCCCAGGGCGTCGGCCATCTTGGCAAAGCGCAGGCCAATGGCGCCCAGGCCCACCAGGCCCACGGTGCGGCCACCCAGTTCCAGGCTCTTGTGCGTGGCCTTGTCCCAGTGGCCGGCGTGCATGCGGGCGTCCAGCGCCACCACCGATTTGGCGCAGGCCAGCAGCAGAGACAGCGCCTGCTCGGCCACGGCTGCTGCGTTGGCGCCCACGGCAGCCACCACTTCAATGCCACGGGCTTTGGCGGCGGCCTTGTCGATGGTGTCGGTGCCGCTGCCATGCTTGGAGATGACCTTGAGCGCAGGGGCTGCGTCCATCACCGCTGCGCCTACCTTGCCGTAGCGCACGATCATGGCCACAGGGTTGTGCGCGCGGCACAAGGCCACCAGGTCTTCTTCGGTCGGAGCCTTGCCTGCATAGACGATTGCGTAGCCCGTGAGCAGGTCGAGGGCTTGTTGCGCCAGGTCGGCGCCAGTGACGATGATGGTGGGCTGGCTCACAGGGTTTCTCCTTCTTTCAGCACGCCAGCGGCGCGCAGCGCGGCGGGCAGCCACTTCGCGGCGGTGTCGCCCCGGGCAATGGCTTCGATGCGGGCAGCTTCGTCGGCCACCTTCTTGTCTGCCAGGGCCATCATGGCGGGGGCTTTTTCGCGCTCGATGACGACCACGCCATCGGCGTCGCCCACCACCAGGTCACCGGGGTTCACGGTGGCACCACCGGCGCTGATGGGGTGGTTGATGCGCCCGGGCACATATTTGGTGGGGCCTGCAGGGTTGAAGCCCGCGCTGAACACCGGGAAGTCCAGCTCCAGAATCTCCAGCTTGTCGCGGATGGAGGCGTCCACGATCACGCCCGCCAGGCCGCGCTTCTTGCAGGCGCTGAGCATGAGCGTGCCCATGAGGGCGGCCGTCTGGTCGCCTTTGCCGTCAATCACCAGCACATCGCCCGGCTGGGCCAGGGCAATGGCGGCGTGGATCATGAGGTTGTCGCCAGGGCGCACCTCCACCGTGAAGGCGGGGCCCGCCACCTTCATGCTCTGGTGCACGGGGGCCACGCGGCCATGCATGGTGCCACGGCGGCCCGCCACGTCGGCCAGGATGGCGGCCTGGTAAGTGGCTGCCTTGCTTACTACATCGGCGTCCACGCGCTCGATGGTGCGGATGATTTCAGGGAGTTGGTTCATGAGAAATCCTTGGAAAGAACGCGGAAAAACAGAGGCGTGGATGCGCCACAAGCTGGGCAGCGCGCGCACGGCGCCCATGCCGCAGCGCAACCAGCCCCAGGATCGGCGGCTGGCCAGGTGCAGACGAACTGCAAAAGTGAAGAAGTGAGAGGCAGGCGGGCAGATACGCAGAACAACCGCCCCGCAGGGAGCCCGTCAGTCCAGGCTGGCGCCGGAATCCTTCACGATCTTGGCCCAGCGCGGCACTTCGGCTTTGAGCAGCTGGCTGAACTGCTCGGCCGTGCCGCCCAGCACCTCACCACCTTCAGAACGCAGCTTGTCAGCCACATCGGGCTGCTGCAGGGCCGCGTTGATGGCCTTGTTGAGCTGCGCCACGATGGGGGCCGGTGTACCGGCGGGTGCCAGGATGCCGAACCAGGTCACGGCCTCGAAGCCCTTGTAGCCGGACTCGGCCAGCGTGGGCACATCGGGCAGCTGGGGCGAGCGCTTGGCCGAGGTGATGGCAATGACCTTGAGCTTGCCGTTGCGCACCTGGCCCAGCAGCGTGGGCACGGACGACATGTACAGGTCGATCTGCCCGCCCACCAGGTCCGTCATGGCCTGGGCCGCGCCCTTGTAGGGGATGTGGCGCAGCTTGATGCCCGCCGCGTCTTCCGCCAGTTCGCCCGCCAGGTGGGCCACGGTGCCGTTGCCCGAATAGCCCAGCGTGAGTGCGTCGGGCTTGCCCTTGGCGGCAGCCACCACATCGGCATACGACTTGAACGGCGAATTGGCCGGGGCAGCCATCACGATGGGCGAAGACGACACCAGGGCCACGGGCACCAGGTCCTTGACCGGGTCATAGGGCAGCTTGGGATAGAGCGTGGGGTTGATGGCCAGGTTGCTGGTCTGGCCCATGACCAGCGTGTAACCGTCGGCAGGCGACTTTGCGGCGGCGTCCACCCCCAGGTTGCCGCCCGCACCAGGGCGGTTGTCCACGATCACGTTCCACTTGTTCTGGTCGGTGAGCTTTTGCGCCACGGTGCGCGCAATCATGTCGGTGCCGCCGCCGGGCGGGAACGGCACGATGAGGCGGATGGGCTTGCCCGGAAAGGCCTGCGCCAGGGCGACCCCGGCGGGCACTGCAGCGGCAGCCAAGCCCAAAATGGCAGCGCACAGGGGGCGCGAAAGCGAAGTGAAGGCAGTCATGTATTTGTCTCCGAAATGGTGGTTCGTCACGCCGGTCTGCAGGGCCTTTGTTGTGATTCGTGTTCTGGTCCAGCGCCGTGGGTGCGACTGTACGCAGACGTTTCAACCCATACAATGCAGTTGCGTACCATGAAACGAATTGCACCATGAGCAACCGCCCTGCCAAACCCTCCCAGCCCCCCGCCCCCACCCTCGCGCCAGCGCCCCGTCCCATGGCTACGGCCGATGCAGAACCGGGTGGTGGTGTCATCGCCGTCACGCGCGCCCTGCAGGTGCTGGAGGCCTTTGCGCTGGGCGAATCCAGCCTGCCCCTGGCCGAGCTGAGCCGCCGCTGTGGCCTTCACAAGACCACGGTGCTGCGCCTGGCGCGCACGCTGGCGCAGTCGGGCTTCATGGTGCAGCGCGAGGACGGCGACTGGCGCCTGGGCCCTGCCGCAGGCTGGCTGGGCGCGCGCTACCAGGCCGGTTTTGACGTGCAGAACGTGCTGGAGCCCGCGCTGCGCGAGCTGACCCGGGCCTCGGGCGAAAGCGCTGCCTTTTATGTGCGCGAAGGCAATGTGCGGACCTGCCTGGTGCGCGTGGAAGGCCCGCAGGCGCTGCGCCACCACGCACGCATGGGCGAAGGCTTGCCGCTGGACAAGGGCTCGCCGGGCCGCGTGATCCTGGCGTTTTCAGGCGAGCCCGGCAAGGCCTACGAAGACATCCGCAAGAAGGGCTACCACTGGTCGATTGGTGAACGCGAACAGGGCGTGGCCACCGTGTCGGCGCCAGTCTTCGGCATGCACTGGCGGCTGATGGGCTCGGTATGCATCTCGGGCCCGGCATCGCGCCTGCCAGCGGAAAAACTAGAAGCGCTGGCGCAAACCGTGATGGCGGCTGCCACGCAGCTGTCGTATGCACTGGCGGGCAACTCGGCCGCACCCGCGCAAAGCCCCGTACGAGCCACCCAGTGGCATCCCTGATACTTGCCCCGCAACCCGAACCACAAAAAACCATAGGAGACCGCCGTGAGCCGCTACCCCTTCCCCGACCTGAACACCCTGCCCGAGGACATCCGCACACGCATTGTGGAAGTGCAGGAGAAGGCGGGTTTCATCCCCAACGTGTTCCTGGCGTTTGCGCGCCGCCCGGCCGAATGGCGCGCATTTTTTGCCTACCACGACGCGTTGATGCTCAAGGAAGAAGGCAGCCTGACCAAGGGCGAGCGCGAAATGATCGTCACCACCACCAGCGCGGCCAACCA
>CAYXSL010000119.1:0-14377 GCA_964466605.1 uncultured Verminephrobacter sp. | reverse complement strand
CGCGAGCCGCCGATGGGCGACAGGCCCACCTGCTTGTGATCCTTGATCTCGGACTTCTTAGCAAGGTCGCCGAGGATGCCCGGCACGAAGACGTGGAAGCTATGGCCGCAGGTAAACACGCGCTGGCCCTTGGGCGGCACGGAATCCGGCGTGAGGCCCTGCATGGCCAGGCGCGCCACGGCGATGTCATCCAGCCGGATCTTGGTCAGCGAGGTGGCGTGGCCTTCGCCACGGCGGGGGTCCTGGTTGACCACCTCCACCAGCTGGCGCACGGTGTGTTCGCCGTCGCCCAGCACCTGGGGCGGTTCGCGGCGCGCGGCGGCCACCAGCTGGTCGCCCACCACCAGCAGGCGGAAGTCGTGGCCGGGCAGGAAGCGCTCGACCATCACGGTGCCGTAGTCGGCGGCGTTCTTGTAGGCCTCTTCAAGCTGGGCGCGGTCGGTGATGTTGACGGTGACGCCCTTGCCCTGGTTGCCGTCCTGGGGCTTGACCACCACGGGCAGGCCGACCTTGAGGGCGACCTCCCAGGCTTCGTCCACGGTCTCGACCGGCTTGCCCAGGGGCACGGGCACACCGGCGGCATGCAGCAGGCGCTTGGTCAGGTCCTTGTCCTGGCCGATGGATTCGGCCACGGCGCTGGTCGAATCGACCTCGGCGGCCTGGATGCGGCGCTGCTTGGAGCCCCAGCCAAACTGCACCATGCTGCCGCGCGTGAGGCGGCGGTAGGGGATGCCCCGGGCCACGGCGGCTTCGACGATGGAGCCGGTGCTGGGGCCCAGGCGCTCGTCTTCGTCCAGCTCGCGCAGGTCGGCAATGACCGCGTTGGCGTCAAAGCTGCCATTGCCCAGCGCGGCCTGGATGAGCTGTTGCGCGTATTCAAACGCCTTGCGGCCCACGGCCTCTTCGCTGTATTCGACGACCACCTGGTACACGCCTGCGTCGGTGGTGGCGGTGGTGCGTGCAAAGGTCACGGGGCAGCCCGCCTGCGCCTGCAGGGCCAGCGCCGCGGTCTGCAGCACATGGGCCAGCGAGACATCGCCGCCGCCGGTTTCGGGGTGCAAGGCGCCAATGGCCGGGAACAGGGCCCGCAGCCGGGCTTCAAACCCGGCCATCTGGCCCACGGCGCGCTCTTGCTCGGCACAGGTCACCACGGCCTCGATGGCCATGTGGCGGCTCCAGAGGTTGGGGCCACGCAGGGCCCGGGTGCGGGATACATCCATGGAAGTCTCTTTCAGTGGTCCATCGGGGCGCGGGGGCCCCGTTCAGATCGGGGGGCTGATGGGGTTCAGAACAAACGCCAAGGTACTCGGGGCCGTCGGGCCGTCAGGCACGCTGGCCCGGGGCAGCGGGCAGCTCGGGCTCGAAGGTCTTGATGCCCGCGCCGATCAGGTCGGGGGCAATGTCCAGCGCCCAGGCGGTGCCCACGGCGGCCAGCAGGGCCTCGGTGTCGGGCACCACGGCGTTGCGGCCGAAGGTGAGGTCCGACAGGGCGCCCAGCACATGCTCGGCACTGCCCGTGGCCAGCACCACGCGGCCGTTCTTCACGAAGACGGCGCGGCCGTTGTCCTTGGCGCGGTGGTCCACGATGGCGGGCAGCGTGCCGTCCTGTGCATACAGCACGACATCGCCGTCCGACAGCGGGGCCAGGTCGGCCACCTGGGCGATGGCGGCATTGAGCACGGCGGCGCCCTCGGCCAGCACCACGTCCACCTGGGTGCGCATCACCTTGGTCATCTGGTCCTGCTCATGCACGTCGAATTCGGCCAGCGTTTGCACGCCGTCCATGTCGGTCACCACGCCAACCTGGCAGCGGTCGTAGGCCAGGCCGTCGCGCAGGATGGTGCGGGCGTCGCTTTCGATCACGGCGGCCTGAACCATCTTGTTCATCAGCAGGCGGTGGGCGGCTTCCCAGTGGGCGCAGTCGGTGGCTTCCACGCGGCGGCGGTCCAGGAACAGGCCGTCGCGGCAGGCCAGGCCGGTGTGGTGGCCGCTCAGGTGCAGCAGCCAGGCCGCCACACGCGAGATGGTGGCAGTGTTGCGGGTGCCTGCCACGCCCACCAGGGGGATGCGACCAACGGGGCCTTCATCCTCGCCCTCGGAGGGGAACAGGTGCTCGGCAATTGCCTGGCCCACGGGGCGCGGCGCGCCCACGGCGGGTTTCAGGTGCATCAGCAGGCCGGGGCCGGCATTCACTTCCACAATCGCGCCGCCCTGGGTGTGCAGGGGCTTGGAGATATCGCGCGCCACCATGTCGATGCCGGCGATATCGAGGCCCACGACCTTGGCGGCCAGCTGGGCGATGTAGGCGACCTCGGGGTGCACGTCGTCCGTGCAGTCCACGGCTACATTGCCGTTGCGCTGCACCACCACCTGGCGGCCCGCAGCGGGCACGGAGCTGGCGTCCAGGTCCTGGCGCTTGAGTTCAAGCTGCACCTTGGTGTCGGTGGCCAGGTCGATGATCTCCAGCGGGTACTCTTCTTCATAGCCCCGGCGGGGGTCGGAGTTGAGCTGGCTGTCGATGAGTTCCTTGACGGTGTTGCGGCCATTGCCGGTGATGCTGACCACCTCGCCGCGTGCGGCGGCCACCACCTTGCCGCCGACCACCAGGATGCGGTGCTCGTCGCCGGGGATGAAGCGTTCGACCATCACGTCGCTGCCCTCGGGGTAGGCCACGTGGTAGGCGGCTTCGATGTCTTCTTGCTTGCGCAAATCCAGCGTCACGCCCCGGCCGTGGTTGCCGTCAGACGGTTTGACCACCACGGGCAAGCCGATGTCCTGCGCGGCTTCCCAGGCTTCTGCGGGGCTGTTGACCACCTGGCCCTCGGGAATGGGAACGCCGCAGGATTGGAGCAGGCCCTTGGTGAGGTCCTTGTCGCTGGCGATGCCTTCGGCGATGGCGCTGGTGAATTCGGTCTCGGCCGTCCAGATGCGGCGCTGGCTGGCGCCATAGCCCAGTTGCACCAGGTTGCCGTCGTTCAGGCGGATGTGCGGGATGCCCCGGTCGGTCGCGGCCGTGACGATGCAGGCGGTGCTGGGGCCAAGGTACTGGTCGTCCACCTCGGTGCGTACGCGGGCCACGGCGGCGGCCACGTCAAAGGGCTCGTCATTGATGGCCGCCATGATGAGCGCATGGCCCTGGGCCAGCGCCACGCGGGCCACGCTTTCGTCGCGGGCGCGGAACACCATGCGGTACACGCCGCGCTGGGAGGTCGAGCGCGTCTGGCCAAACCCCGTGGGCATGCCTGCCAGGTTCAGCAGTTCAATGACGATGTGCTCCAGCACATGGCCGCACCAGGTGCCTTCCTGCAGGCGCTGCAGGAACCCGCCGCGCTCGCCCACGCCGCAGTGGTGCTCGATCAGCGCCGGCAGCCAGGCCGTGAGGCGGTCATTGAAGCCGGGGAGGGTGTTGGAGGGGTAATCCTCCAGCTCGCCCAGGTCCAGCCAGACTTCCAGGACCGGCCGGTAGGTCCAGATATTGGGGCCGCGCAGGTAGTTGATGCGAAGCAGTTGGATGTCGTTGAGTTTCGCCATGGATTGCAGCGGGTGTGTTTCCGGCCTTGTGAGGGCTTTGCGTGGAAAAAGGGGACGAAAGGGGGATGGGAACTTTGCTGGTCGATGATTGTGCGCCAGTCCGGGGCCTGTATGCAGTGTCAGCCAAAAGGCTTGCGCAGGCGTTACAGGAGGATGCCTTCGCACCGTGGCGTGCAGTATCGGTGAGAATTCTCGCTTTCGCGAGTTCGGCCACAGCAGGCCGCCGGTGACGGAAAACCCAACCAAAAATGCAACATCACCATTCTGTGGACGCCTCGGGTGTCTTTTCTGGCCCTGTGGGGGCTGATTTGCGGGCCATGCTCGCTTCCAAAGAGAACGTGCTGGCAGCGTTACAGGTTGACTTGAGCACGGCGCTGCGGTTTGCGACCGGCTGGGTGTTGGTGACGTCCGCGCGGCTGCTGGCCTGCGAGCCGGGCTCCACCGCCTGGCGCAGCTGGCCTCTGGGCGATGGCCTGGCCCTGCGCCTGCACGACCATGGCGGCGTGGGTTCGCTGGAATTGCATGCCCCGCAGGAGCGCCTGGCGCTGTGGCGTTTCACGCTGGCACACCATGCCGAGGCCCTGCGCCTGGTGCAGCGGTTCGACCAGCAGGTGGCCCGGGGCGGGAATGCGGCCGAAGACGAGGACGACGAACCTGCCTGCCCCACCTGCCATACCCCCCTGCCTCCCGACACCGACGAATGCCCGGCCTGCGCCCGCGCCCAGCCGCCGCAGACCTCCACCTGGGTGCTGCTGCGCCTGTGGCGCTTTGCCCGGCCCTACCGCAAGCAGCTGGCCGCCGGGTTTGGGCTGACGCTGGCCTCCACGGCCGCCACGCTGGTGCCGCCTTACCTCACCATCCCGCTGATGGACGACATCCTGATCCCGTTCCAGAACGGCAAGCAGATCGAGCCGGGCCTGGTGATGCTGTACCTGGGCGGTTTGCTGCTGTCGGCGCTGCTGGCCTGGGGGCTGTCGTGGGCGCGTACCTATATCCTGGCGCTGGTGTCCGAACGCATCGGCGCCGACCTGCGCACCACCACCTACGAGCACCTGCTGCGCCTGTCGCTCGACTACTTCGGGGGCAAGCGCACGGGTGACCTCATGGCGCGCATCGGCTCGGAGACGGACCGCATCAACGTTTTCCTGTCGCTGCACGCACTCGACTTCATCACCGATGTGCTGATGATCGTGATGACGGCGGCCATCCTGTTCTCCATCAACCCCTGGCTGGCATTGGTCACCCTGGTGCCGCTGCCCTTCATCGGCTGGATGATCCACACCGTGCGCGACCGGCTGCGCACCGGGTTTGAAAAGATCGACCGCGTCTGGTCCGAGGTGACCAACGTGCTGGCCGACACCATCCCCGGCATCCGCGTGGTGAAGGCCTTTGCGCAAGAGAAGCGCGAGGCCCAGCGCTTCCGCGACGCCAACCAGCACAACCTCGAAGTGAACGACAGGCTCAACAAGACCTGGAGCCTGTTCACGCCCACGGTGTCGCTGCTGACCGAAATCGGGCTGCTGGTGGTCTGGGCGTTCGGCATCTGGCTGGTGTCGCGCAACCAGATCACGGTGGGGGTGCTCACCGCCTTCATCGCTTACATCGGGCGCTTCTATGGGCGCCTGGATTCGATGAGCCGCATCGTTTCGGTCACGCAAAAGGCGGCCGCAGGTGCCAAGCGCATCTTCGACATCCTGGACCACGTGAGCAACGTGCCCGACCCGGCCCAGCCCGTCAAGGTGGACAAGGTGCAGGGCGCCATCAGCATGCAGGGCCTGGGCTTCCGCTATGGCAGCCGTGCCGTCATCAAGGGGCTGGATCTGGACATCCGCCCCGGCGAGATGATCGGCCTGGTGGGCCACAGCGGCTCGGGCAAGAGCACGCTAGTCAATCTGATCAGCCGCTTTTATGACGTGAGCGACGGCTCCATCCAGGTGGACGGCATCGACATCCGCCGCTTTGCCGTGGCCGACTACCGCCGCCACATCGGCCTGGTGCTGCAGGAGCCCTTCTTGTTCTTTGGCACCATCGCCGAGAACATTGCCTACGGCAAGCCCGAGGCCACGCGCGAGGAAATCGTGGCCGCGGCCCGCGCCGCACACGCGCACGAGTTCATCCTGCGCTTGCCGCACGGCTACGACTCGCTGGTGGGCGAGCGCGGCCAGGGGCTGTCCGGCGGCGAGCGCCAGCGCATCTCCATTGCGCGTGCGCTGCTCATCGACCCGCGCATCCTGATCCTGGACGAGGCCACCTCGGCCGTGGACACCGAGACCGAGAAGGAAATCCAGAAGGCGCTCGACAACCTGGTGCAGGGCCGCACCACCATCGCCATCGCCCACCGCCTGTCCACGCTGCGCAAGGCCGACCGCCTGGTGGTGATGGACCGGGGCGAGGTGGTGGAAGTGGGCCCGCACGACGAACTCATGGAAAAGCAGGGCGCCTACTGGCGGCTCTACGAAGCCCAGGCGCGCCGCGCCGAAGAAGACGCCCAGGCGGCGGGGGTCATCATCGACAGCAGCCTGCTGCACCCCGCCCACCCTGCGGGCAATCCTTGAACCGTTGTGAGCGACCTTGCCATGAACGCACCCCTGACCCCGTCGTCTACGCCTGCCTTTCAGCTGGCGCGCAACCCCCATGGCCGCCTGGTTCTGACGCTGCCTGACGGTACGGCGCATGAAGGCGTCACCCCCGTGCGGGCTTTTCCCATCGCCGCGCCGGGTGAGGGGCTGTCGCTGGTGGGCTCGGATGGTCACGAGCTGCTGTGGATTCCGCATGTGGACCAGGTGGCGGGCCCCGCCCGCCAGCTCATCGACGAGGAACTGGCGGTGCGCGAGTTTGTGCCCACTATCGAAAAGATCATTGCTGTGTCGAGTTTTTCAACGCCCAGCACCTGGCAGGTGGAGACCGACCGGGGGCCGGCCCGCCTGGTGCTCAAGGCCGAAGAGGACATCCGCCGCCTGGGCGGGCGCACCCGGCTGTTGATTGCCGGGGGCGATGGCATGCAGTTCCGCGTCAAGGACACCACCGCGCTGGACCGGCACTCGCGCAAGCTGCTGGAACGTTTTCTCTGACCGGCCCGGGGCCCTTGGGCCCCGGCTGAGTCCCCTCTTTTTCGCTTTTTCGGTGCGCTGAACGCTGCCGGGCGCCTGTGGGCAGCCCCTGTCGCGTGGCCCACACGCACAAAAACCACAGGCGCGCCCTGTGGTTGTGATCGCCTGTGCGCTCAATCCGTGTTTTCAGCCCACATCAGGCCGGTGCATGGCTTGAACCTTGGCTGAAATCTAGGTGAAAACCCTCGATTTGGGTCAATCGGTGAAAAAGACCTAAATTTCCCCTTCTTTTTGCCGTTATGAATTACGAAGACGGCGGAAAACCCTCTGCACGCCAAGACACATCCATTCACCATCGGGGCCACTGCCATGCAAATGCCACCTGTCGATCGATCGCCGAGCTGGCGTCCTCAGGGCGCTGATTTGTATTCCACTGGCGCCTCCGGCGCCCCCCCGGTGCGGCCCATCAATGCCCTCAACCCGGTGGAGTCCATGGACCGACTGGGCGAGGGTGCCGTCGTGCGCGAACCCGACAAGCCGTCTGCCCCGGACCGGGCGAACCGCGACTGGACCGAGGTCAAGAAGAAAGAAACGGTAGAGGAACCCCCCGAGCCACCCAAGGAGCCCATCTACAAGCAGCTGCTGGAACTTATCCAGTCGATGTGGCGGGCCAGCGGTACGGCGGTGGAGGTGGCGCAGGACATCAACAAGATGACCCTGCAGGAACGCATGGCGCAGCAGGTCAAGAACGAGCCACTTACCTATTCAGACCCCAAGGTCAAGCGCACCGGAGGGTTGTAAGTTTGCTATATAAATAATAGCTAAAAAGACTTTCTGGACGCGCGGTAACGGCCAATTTTCCTTCTATTTTCACGCCATGGCGTCACGGCCGGGGTGATGAGGCGGCAGCTGCTTCCTGGGCTGCGGCCCGCTGCTGGTCCCGCTGTTCCCGGTACTTGGCGGCAAAGACCCGCACTTCCTCGTACGACACATAACCGTCCTTGTCGGTGTCCGCGTCATCGAACGCTGCCGCCAGCCGGGGGAACAATTGCACCTCGTTACGGCTGAGTTTGCCGTCGCCGTTGGCATCCAGCATCTTGAAGTCGCGCTGGGCCTTGGCTTCCCCTTTGGTCGGCGCGGTTTGTGTATTGGTGTCTGGTGCCTGGGCCCACGCGGCGCTGCAGGCGGCGATCCAGAGGGCGGCCACGCAGGCCCGGGTGATGTTGGTATGCAAAAAGGGCTCCTTGGACGCGGGCGGTGGCCCGCACCTGGACAGACCGCGAACCGGGCGGTCAGTTCCCGGCAGGGCGCACCGGCGCTGTGTTGGAGATACCGCTGTTCACATGTCCGGCCGGCACATGGCGCGCGGCCGAGGTCACATGGCCTGTCTGGTCGTCAAAGAAGAAGTCGGGCTCGAACTCGCGCAGAAACTCGCCCTTGGGCAGGCCGCCCAGGAACATGGCTTCGTCCACGTTGATGTCCCAGTCCATGAGCGTGCGGATCGCACGCTCGTGCGCCGGGGCGCTGCGCGCCGTGACCAGGGCTGTGCGGATGCGCATGCCCGTGGTGTTGCCCGCCTCCCCGGCAGACTGCAGCCGGTGCAGGGCGGCGAGCAGGGGCTTGAAGGGGCCGTCGGGCAGGGGCAGGGTGGCCTTGTCGGTCTCGTGCTGCTGAAAAGCCGCCAGTCCCTGGGCCTGATACACCCGCTCGGCCTCGTCAGAAAACAACACGGCATCACCGTCAAATGCGATGCGCACTTCTGCAGGGTTGGCGTCACCTGCCTGCATGGATTCGGTCACCACCCGCGCCGCCGGGTAGCCCAGGTGCAGCGCCTCGCGCACATCGGCCTCGTTGGCAGACAGGAACAGGTGGGCGCCCAGCGGCCGCAGGTAGCGGAACGGATCGCGCCCCTGCGTGAACACGCCGCGCTGGATGGTGGGCAGGCCGTGCGCGTGGCACGAGCGGAACACGCGCATGCCACTGACCGGGTCGTTGCGCGAGAGCAGCACCACCTCGACGCGCTGGTGCTCCGAGGTGTTGAAGGCAAGCAGCTTGCGCACCAGCGAGAACGCCACGCCCGGCGCGGCGGGCACATCCAGCCGCTGGCGCTGCAGGTCCACATAGGCACGGTCGTTGTCTTTCTCGAAAACGCGGTTCTCTTCCTCAAAATTGAACAGCGCGCGCGAGGAGATCGCCACCACCAGCTTGTCGTCCAGGGTCACTGCCATACGTTAGAGCGTGTTATGCACTTTTACGTGCCCGCGAAAGCCGGAGAAAGGCCCGGCAACCAGGCGCAGGCCGCGCGGCGGTAGGAATGCCGCAAGTGGCCTGCAACAACGTGGCCGGGCCTTTCCCCGGCTTTTCCAGAGGGTCGGGCCCACAGGCAGGCGCTCGCGGCGTTGCAGCACTTGCCAGGGCGCCTGCCTTGGCTGCGCGCTGCGCCTTGCGATCACCAGCCTGTGGGACCGACGCGGGTGCGTAAAAGTGCATAAACACGCTCTACTTCACAAACTGGTTAAGTTGGATGATGGGCAGCAGCACGGCCAGCACGATCAGCATCACGATGCCGCCCATGCCCACAATGAGCAGCGGCTCGAGGATGGTGGCGAGCGCCATGGCGCGGCGTTGCACTTCGGTGGAAAGCTGGCGGGCGGCGCGCTGCAGCATCACGGGCAGCTGGCCGGTTTGTTCGCCCAGGCGCGCGAACATCGACAGCAGGCCGGGGAAGCGTTTCTTCTGCGCCAGTGCCGAGGCCAGCGGGGCGCCCTCGCGCACCAGCACCAGGGCATCCAGCGCATCGGCGCGCAGGGCGCGGTTGCTCAGGGTTTCGGCTGCGGCCTGCAATGCTTTGAGGATGGGCACGCCCGCGCCCGAAAGCATGGCCAGCGTGCCCGCAAAGCGCGCCGCGTTGTAGCCCCGCGCCAGCTTGCCCACCAGCGGCAGCTTCAGCCAGGCTGCATCAAACTTTTCGCGCACAGGGTCGATGGCCAGTGCCCACCGGGCCCCGATGGCGGCCAGCACGGCAGCCACCAGCATCACCCAGCCATAGTTGCGCACAAAGGCGCTCAGGCCCAGCATGGCCACCGTCAGGAAGGGCAGGGCCCGCTTGGTGCCCGCAAACACGCTGGCCACCTGTGGCACCACATAGCCCACCAGGAACAGCACGATGGCGATCGCCACCAGCGTGACGATGGCAGGGTAGAGCGCGGCGCCCACCAGCTTGGCCTTGAGTGCCTGGCGTTCTTCCAGGTCGTCGGCCAGGCGCTCCAGCACCAGGCCCAGGTTGCCGCTGTGCTCGCCCGCTCCAATCACGGCGCAGTAGATGTCGGAAAACTCGCGCGGGTGCTGCGACAGCGCGCGGGCAAATGTGGCGCCGGCGTTGACCTCGGCGCGCAGCGCGGCCACCAGGTGGCGCTGGCGTTCGTCGTCGGCCTCCTCCGACAGGGCCGTGAGCGCGCGCTCCAGCGGCAGGCCCGACGACACCAGCCCGGCAATCTGCCGCGTCCAGATGGCCAAGGCGGTGGCGCTGAACACGGGCCGCGTGAACAGGCGCTGGCCCAGGCCTGCAGCGCGGCCGTTTTGCGACTGGCCGGTTTGCACCGGCTCCACCGCCAGCGGCACCAGGGCCTGCGCTCGCAGCAGGCTGCGCGCCGCCTTGGCGGTATCGGCCTCCATGAGGCCCTTGCGGGTCTGGCCCTGGGCGTCCAGGGCTTCAAAGGAAAAAGCGGGCATGCGGGCGTGGGCGGTAAGGCAACAACAACCCGCGATGGTAGCGGCTGGCGGTGCCCTGGCGCGCGCGCTGCACGGCTTCGGACTGCGGGAGTTTCTGAAGGGCCCCCGGGGCGACGGGCTTTCCTGGCTCCCTCGATGTAGCGTTGGTGAGACGGCAAGCATGTGGCGTGCAATCCAATGCTGTTCTGATGGCGACACCTGCGCGTAAGATGCTGCAGAAAATTACCAGGGGACTCGTGCCATGGCGCCAGTCCCTGCATTCATTCACGAAGGAGAAGAAATGAACAAGATGACCACCCTGGGAGGGTTGTTTGCCGCTGTGGCTTTGTCTGCTTGCGGTGGTGGCGGTAGTGATGCGGCCCCGCCACCAGCCAAACCGCCAGCAACCGTCGTCTCAGGTGCAGAAGGTCTTTGGACCGGCCAGACCCCTGATTCCATCGCCTTGAGTGTGCAAGGTGTCGTGCTGGAGAATGGCGAAACCTGGAATATTGTGAGTGCCGTGGACGGTACCGTGGTGGGTCTTTCACAAGGCAATATCCAGGCGTCGGCACCAGATGCCATCACGGGCACAGGCCGCTATCTCAACGTGGTGGATCAAGCCCATCTGACCGATCGCAAAATCGAGTCTGTGAGCTACTTTGGCCGGTATGCAGTGCGTGACTCGATCCAGATTACTGCCTCCAACGGCTGGAAGTACTCTGGCAACTACGGTGTTCGGTATGAGCAACCTGCTGCCGTGAGTGAGTTGCTGGGCACATACGTGGGCACTGGCATCGGCAACCAGGTGAGCGCGCCACTGATCTCGCTCTCCGTCACCGCGGGCGGACTGGTTTCGACCACCTCGTACCCGGGCTGCTCCATCCGTGGGACTCTCGCTCCACGTGCCAGTGGCCGGAACGTGTTTGACTTGCCGATGACCTTTGACGGGACCACCTGTCCAGTGGCCAATGGCGCTGTTGTCAATCACGTCGTTTTGTACAACAGCACCAACCGATCGATCCTGATCATGGGGCAGAGTACGAGCAAGGAACAGACCTACATCTACACGGGGCTCAAGAGCTAGGCCTCTACGCGTTTAGCTGCGCTCCCACGCTCCGGCGTGGGCCTGCGCAGCAATGTCCAGCGACCGCAGGCGCAGCGCCGGGTCGTACACATCACTCACCAGCATCAACTCGTCGGCCCCGGTGGCTTTGCTGAGTTGGGCCAGGCCTGCGCGCACCGTGTCCGGCCCGCCAATCACGGCGGCGGCCAGAAAGTCACCAATGGCTGCACGCTCCTGCGGCTGCAAATGCGCGGCGTAATTCTCGACGGGCGGCAGCAGGCGGCGCCGGTCACCCGTCAGGATGCCCAGCACCCGCTGGTAGGTGCTGCTGGCCAGAAACTCCGCTTCTTCATCGGTGGGCGCCGCGATCAGCGGCACACCAATCGCCACATAGGGCTGGGGCCAGGCGGCGGATGGCCGGTACAGGTTGCGGTACAGGTCGATTGCCTGGTGCAGCAGGCGCGGCGCGAAGTGCGAGGCAAACGCATAGGGCAGGCCGCGTTCTGCCGCCAGCTGCGCCGAGAACAGGCTGGAGCCCAGCAGCCAGATCGGTACGTTGGTGCCCGCGCCGGGCATGGCGATCAGGCGCTGGCCGGGCTCCGCCGGGGCGAGCAGGCGCTGCAGTTCAGCCACGTCCTGCGGAAAATCATCGGCAGTCTCCACCCGGCTGCGGCGCAGCGCGCGCATGGTGGCGGGGTCGGTGCCGGGCGCGCGGCCCAGGCCCAGGTCGATGCGGCCCGGGTACAGCTCGGCCAGGGTGCCAAAGGCTTCGGCCACCACCAGCGGGGCATGGTTGGGCAGCATCACGCCGCCCGAACCCACGCGGATGCGCGATGTGCCGCCTGCAATGTGCCCCACCAGTACGGCCGTGGCCGAGCTGGCAATGCCTGCCATGTTGTGGTGTTCGGCCAGCCAGTAGCGGGCAAAACCCAGTTTTTCGGCGTGTTGGGCAGTGCGCAATGCAATCTGCAGGGCGTTGGCCACGGTGCCGCCCTCGCGGACAGCCACCAGGTCCAGCATCGACAGGGAGGGGCGGCGGGGAGTAGAAGTCATGGCCGCATTGTCTGACCGCCGGGGCGTTTGCGCTGACACCGGGGCAGAGCTGGCAGGGTGCGAAGGGTTGCCTTGCGCGATTTTCACGGCCGGGCGATTTTTTGGTAGCCAAATCAGCCGCGGCGCCACAGAATGTTTCAAGACTTTTCCGCGCGGGCCTGTTTGGGTGTGCGCGCACCTGTGGCCGTTTAAGGGATAAAGATGGGTTTTTTCAGCCGTTTGTTCAAGATCAGGGAGCAGGATCCGGCCAGCCCCGACACCACCTGGGCCATGGAGGACAACGGCAGTGAACTGGTGCTGGACGCCGAATACGCGGCCACCCTGATGACCGAGATCGATATCGATGCCGCCATTGCCAGCCACGAGCGCTGGCGCATGCAGCTGCAGGACATGGTCAATGGCCGATCCGACGAAGTCATGCGGCCCGAGCGTGTCTGCCATGACGACCGCTGCGACCTGGGCCGCTGGCTGTATGACACCGGGAGGGTGCGGCTGGGTCACTATCCGGCGTTCGAGATGCTGGTGGCCCGCCACAAATACTTCCACCAGCAGGCCGCCGATGTGGTGACGTTGTTCCAGTCGGGCGAGCAGCAAAAGGCCGTGCAATTGCTCAACAGCAGCTGCCGCCACGCCTCCAACCAGGTGTTGCTGCTACTCAAGGAACTCAAGCGCGGGCTGGGGCGCTGACGGGCGCCTTGTGCGAAGCGGATGAAGACGCATATCGCGTAAGCTGCGAGATCGCTGACAACCCTGGTGGGCTGTACCGCGCCTTCGGGCGCGGTATTTTTTTGCCTGGTGGTTGCTGCGGTTGGGGGAGTTTTCAAGGGGGCATGGCCAGCCGTCCGGCTGTCAATAACTCCGCCCCCCCTTGTACATCGCATGCTGGCGTCGGTTCAACGTGGCCGCCTCGCCCAGCCGCCCCATGGCCGCGCCTGCATGCGCATGGGTGATCGCCATGCCCAGGCCGTCGGCCGCATCGGTGCCCGGCAGCCCGGGCAGCTGCAGCAGGCGCCGCACCATCTCCTGCACCTGGCTCTTGGCCGCGCGGCCATGGCCGACCACGGCTTTTTTCATCTGCAGCGCGGTGTATTCGGCCACGGGCAGGTGGCTGGCCACCAGGGCGGTGATGGCGGCGCCGCGTGCCTGGCCCAGCAGCAGGGTGGACTGGGGGTTGACGTTGACGAACACGATTTCGACCGAGGCCACATCGGGCTCGTAGCGCGCGGCGACCTCGGTGATGCCGTCGAACAAAATCTTCAGGCGCCCGGGCAGGTCGCCCAGGGCCAGCGTGGTGGTGCGGATGGTGCCGCTGGCCACATAGCTGAGCTTGTGGCCGTCCACGTCCACCACGCCAAAGCCGGTGGTCTGCAGGCCGGGGTCAATGCCAAGAATACGCATTTGCTATTAATTTGATAGCCATCTGGGCAATATGGTCGCGCGCAGACGGCCCTTTTTTCTCAAAGTCCGAAGTACCAGCGCACGGAATGGAAGAACACGGGGGCTGCAAAACACAGTGCGTCCACCCGGTCGAGCAGGCCGCCCGCGCCGGTGACGGACATGCCCTGCATGCCCCAGCTCGTGATGCCCCGGTCGCGCTTCAGCGCCTTCATCACCAGGTGCCCCAGGCTGCCCGCCACGCAGGCCAGCAGCGCCATGCCCAGCGCCTGGCCGGGCTTGAACGGGGTGATGAAGGTGAGCAGCCCACCCGCCACGCCACCGGCCGCCACACCGGCGAGCCAGCTGGCCCACTGGAAGCTCTGGCTCACCTGCGGCGCCACAGGGGTGTGCGGAAAGCGCCGCCCCAGCAGGTGCTGGACCACCATGCAGGTCTGCACCACAAACACCAGGAAGAACACCAGGAATGCGCCCTTGTCGCGGTAGCCCGGGAAGTCGAGCAGCAGCAGCGCGGGCACATGGCTCATGCCGTAGACGCAGACCATGATGCCCCACTGCAGCTTGGCGTTGCGCT
>CAYXSL010000118.1:0-14489 GCA_964466605.1 uncultured Verminephrobacter sp. | reverse complement strand
CGCGAGTTTGACGTGCAGCACCAGATCAAGCTGGAGCAGAACTACCGCAGCTACAGCAATATCCTCGACTCGGCCAACCACCTCATCAGCCACAACAGCCGCCGCCTGGGCAAGAACCTGCGCACCACGCAGGGCGCGGGCGAGCCCGTGCGCGTATACGAGGCCAGCTCCGACCTGGCCGAGGCGCAGTGGATGGTGGACGAGATCAAGCAGCTGGTGCGCAGCGACGGCTTTGAGCGCAAGGAGATTGCCGTGCTCTACCGCAGCAATGCGCAAAGCCGGGTGATCGAATCGGCGCTGTTCAATGCCTCCGTGCCCTACCGCGTGTACGGCGGCCTGCGGTTTTTTGAGCGCGCCGAAATCAAGCACGCGCTGGCGTATTTGCGCCTCTTGGAGAACCCGCACGACGACACCAGCTTCACGCGCGTCGTCAACTTTCCGCCACGTGGCATTGGCGCGCGCAGCATTGAGGTGCTGCAGGACGCGGCCCGCGCCGCCGGCTGCTCGCTGCACGACGCGGTGAGCGCCGTGCCCGGCAAGGCGGGCGCCAACCTGGGCGCATTTGTGGCCATGGTCGATGTGCTGCGCGAGCAGACCGAAGGACAGAACCTGCGCAGCATCATCGAGCAGATGCTCGAATCCACGGGGCTGGTGGAGCACTTTCGCACTGAAAAGGAAGGCGCCGACCGCATCGAGAACTTGCAGGAACTGGTCAACGCCGCCGAGAGTTTTGTTACGCAAGAGGGCTTTGGCCGCGACGCCGTGGCCCTGCCGCTGGACGAACACGGCACGCCGCTGACCCAAAGTGTGGTCAGTCAAGGGCTGGACCCCAATGCGCCGGTGCTCGACGAGCCTTTGAAGCCTGCCGTGCCCGGCATCGTGGACGCCGACACCGGCGAAACCCTCTCGCCGCTGGCCGCCTTCCTCACCCATGCCGCGCTGGAGGCGGGCGACAACCAGGCCCAGGCCGGGCAGGACGCCGTGCAGCTCATGACCGTGCACGCCAGCAAGGGCCTGGAGTTCGACGGCGTGTTCATCGGCGGCATGGAAGAGGGCCTGTTCCCGCACGAGAACTCTGCCAGCGACCGCGATGGCCTGGAGGAAGAGCGCCGCCTGATGTACGTGGCCATCACCCGCGCCCGCAAGCGCCTGTACCTGAGCCACTCGCAAACGCGCATGCTGCACGGCCAGACGCGTTACAACATCAAGAGCCGGTTCTTTGACGAGCTGCCCGAAGCCGCGCTCAAGTGGATCACGCCCAAGCAGCAGGGGTTTGGTTCGTATGCTCCTAGTATGGGAGCTGCGAACCCATATGCAGCAGGCGGAAGAGGCAGTTTTGGCTTGAAATCCGAGACCTTCGCCAGCCCGCCGGTGCCCGTGCAGAAGGCCGCGCCCTCACACGGTCTGCGCGTGGGCATCGCCGTGTTCCATACCAAGTTTGGCGAAGGCAAGGTGCTGGCCATCGAAGGCACGGGCGACGATGCGCGTGCCCAGGTCAGCTTTCCGCGCCACGGCACCAAGTGGCTGGCGCTGTCGGTGGCCAAGCTCACGGTGGTGGACTGAATGGGCGGGCCCGGCGCCGCAGCCTTGGTGGTGCTGGGCGGTTTGCCCGGCGTGGGCAAAAGCACCGTGGCCCGCGCGCTGCTGGCGCAGTGGCAGGCGGTCTACCTGCGCATCGACACCATCGAGCAGGCGCTGCGCGATGCCGGGGCCGAGGTCGGCACCGCGGGCTATCGGGTGGCCTGTGCGCTGGCGCGCACCCAGTTGGCGCAGGGCCTGCCGGTGCTGGTGGACTGCGTGAACCCCCTGCCGGTGACGCGCGAGGCCTGGCACAGCGTGGCCCGGGGCGTGCCGGTGCCGTGGCTGGATGTGGAGGTGGTCTGCTCGGACGCGGCAGAGCACCGGCGCCGCGTCGAGAGCCGCCGCAGCGACATCCCCGGGCTCATGCCACCCAGCTGGCACGCCGTGCAGCAGCACGACTACCAGCCCTGGCCTGCATCGCCGACCGCGCGGTGGGTGGTGGACAGCGCGCGCATGGCGCCGCAGCAGATTGCCGCCGAGGTGTTGGCTGCGTTGCGGCAGCGCCAGCTTGCGCTGCCGGTGAATGAGCCCGCAAGGGCGTAACCCGGCGGAACACTGGGGGCGTGTGGCGGTGTGGCGGTGTGGCGGGTTGCGCTGGATGGGTTTTTGCTTCTCTTTTGATAGCTAAAAGCGCTTGTCTATAGCGCGCAGAAGCCTATTTTTCCTTCAAGTCTCAGCCCTGCAGCAGCACCCAGTGGTTGTCCAGCCGCGCCCCCTGCAACCCCGCTCCATGCGGATGCGCCAGCGGTGCCGCAGCCTGCGCGTTCTGCAGGCTGCTTGCCAGGCCGCCCGCCCACAGTGCGCCGCCGCGCACGGCCAGCGGGCACACCTCGGGCAGCGGCACCAGGCCTTGCCAGTGGCCCTGCAAGGAAAACGTGGCGATGCCGTGGGCGCGCGGGCAGCTCACGGCCCAGCCGGTGGGGGTGGCGGCCATGCTGCCGCCGTAGCCGCGCAGGCTCTGGGCGACAGGTTGTGGCGCTGCCACCCCGCGCAGCGCGGTGCCGTCAAACAGCGCGAGCACGGGGGCGGCATTCTTGATGGCGGCATCGTCGTGTTCGGCCTGCAGCGCGATGCCCAGCAGGGCGCCGTCGGGGCTCCAGGCCAGGTGGCGCAGGCTCAGGCGCGGGTCGGGCAGGCGCCATTGGCCGAGCAGGCGGCCCGTGTGGGCGTCAAGCCGCACGAGCGATGGGTCCATGGTGCCCAGGTCGCGCTTGACGCGGCCGGTTTCGGAGGCTGTGGGTACGCCGCCGTTGGCGACGATGAGGGTGGGGGCGCCGCCGTGTGGCGTGTGCGGGTCCCAGACCAGCTCGTGCGCGTCGATGCCGTGGGTGGGCCATGCGGCGGTGGCGGCCAGCGTGCGGGCGTCGCGCGCCACGACCCAGCTCGCGCCCGTTTCGGCATCGGTTTCGGTGGTGTATAGCCGCTGGCCGTCGGCGCTGGCCAGTATGTGGCCGTTGAAGGAGCGCTCGCCGTCCTGCCACAGCCACCGGGGCCCACCGCCTGCGCCGGGCCGCCAGCGCACCAGCCAGTCGCCAGGGCGGCGGGCCGTGGCCAGCACCGACCCGTCGGGCAACACACACAGGCCGTGCGCGCGGGTCGGCACCTCCAGCGCGGCGTGAATCTGCAGCGCCTGCCCGGCGCCTTCGTGCGTGAACAGCACACCGATGTGGAAACTGCCCTGGTGCTCCCACGCGGCGGCCAGGTGCACGCGACCCGTGGTGATGGCGAAGGCCGCGCCGGGGGCGATCACGCACGCGCCCAGGCCCGCGAGAGCGGCCAGCGCCTGGCGGCGGTGCAGGTCAGTCGCCATCGGCGTCCGAGAAGCCAATGCTCACCTGCAGCGCGGGCGCCACTTCGGATTCGGCGAGGAACTTCAGCGCGGCCAGGTCCTTGGCCGTCTGCTGGATGGCGGCCCTGTTCTGCAGGCCGCCTTTTTGCCCCTGGCCCATCGATGCATCGACCTTGTCGGTGGCCTGGCGCAGCTTGTCGGCCAGCGGGTTCAGGCCCTTGCCGCGCAGGTAGATCTCCAGCGGCACCAGCGCCTCGCCCGCGGCGGGGATGTGGGCGTTGGCGGGCAGGGTGGTCAGGCTGCGCAGCGCGCTCCAGGTGGCGGCCCAGGCGGCCAGCGTGCTGCCGCTGGCGGTGCGGGGGTAGTCGGGCGTGCGCGTTCCCTGGGCTGCGCGCAGGGGTTTGTCCATCTGCGCCCAGCGCAGGCGTTCGATGCCGCCCACCCACTGGTTCACAAATTCGCTGATGGCCTGGGTGGACTGCTCCTGCTCGTCCTCGGCGCCCCAGTCGGTGCCCGAGGCGTCGGCAAAGGCTTTGTCGAGCGCCGCCGATTCGCGCGCCACGTCCTGCGCCACCTCGTGTGCATAGCTGCAGGCGGGGCTGCCAGGCTGTGCCGGGCGTGTCCACAGCAGCCATTCCAGCGCGGGCAGGCCCTTGGCGGGCGTGCCGATGCGCTCGAAGGCCTTGGCGCCCTGGGGTTGGGCGGCGATGGCTTTGTCGATCAGCGCGGGGCGCGTGGGCGTGAAGTCGATGGCGCGCTGGCTGCGGCGGGCGATGACGGGGCCGACGGACACGGCAGACAGCTGCTCCCACGCGCGGGCTGTGGCCTGCCAGGCAGTGCGTGCGGATTCGAGTGCGGCCTTGCCGTCGGCCGCAGGCGCCTGGCACAGCGCCACCACGGCGGGCACCAGGGCGCGTGCGCTGCGGTCGAAGTCTTGCGCGCGCGGCAGGGCCCAATGGCCGTAGATGCCTTGCAGCGCGTGCACCGTGTCGTAGAACGGCACGGCGTTGCGCTGCCAGGTGGGGGGGATTGTTTGCGCCAGGGCTGCCAGGGGCAAGGCCAGCAGCAGCGCTGCAAGGGTTCTCATGGTCATAGTGACTCCACGAATTTCACCAGCGCATCCCGGTCGGCCTTCTTCATTTTCAGCACCTGGTCCTTGGCCGCCTCGGCCTCGCCACCATGCCACAGCACGGCTTCGAGCACGCCGCGTGCACGCCCGTCGTGCAGCAGGCGGGTGTGGCCGTTCACGTCCTTGATCAGGCCCGTGCCCCACAGCGGCGGGGTTTTCCACTGGCGGCCGTTGGCGCCAAAGTCGGGGCGGTTGTCGGCCAGACGCTCGCCCATGTCGTGCAGCAGCAGGTCGGTGTAGGGCCAGATGCGCTGGCCGCTCAGCGCTTGGCTGGTCAGCTGCGGGAAGGGCCCGCCCTGGGTGACATAGCTTGGGCGGTGGCAGGTGGCGCACTGGGCCTGCGCAAACAGAGCCTGGCCGCGTTGCACCTGCGCATCGTTGATGCTGCGGCGCGCGGGCGGTGCCAGAGTGGCCTGGTAGAAGATCACGTCGGCCAGGGTCTTGTCGTCGATCTCCACGCCGGGCTGGCCCTGCTCGCCCCCACTTTGGCCGCTGGGGGCGTCCAGGCAGTCCTTCTGCGTGGGCGTGCAGGCCTCCTGCGCGAAGTGGCGCGAGGTGATGCCCATGTCGCCCAGGAAGGCGCCGCCCGTCTGGTGTGCGATGGTGGCCACATTGGCCTTCCAGCCAAAGCGCCCGACCATCATGCGGCCTGCGGGCGCATCCCACACCTGGTTGGGCACGCCCTTGATGGGGCCGGGGGCAGCGGCCTGGTCGGCCGCGTTGGCCAGAATGTCGGCCTCGGCAATGGCTTCGAGCAGGCCCACGCCGATGATCTGCGGCGCGATGCGCGGGCTGGTCATCACGTCCTTGTGCAAGGGGCCGTAGCCCAGGTCGGCAAAACCGTAGACAGGCTTTTGCAGCGCGAACGGCGTGCCGTCGGCGAACTGGCCCTTGAGGGTGTCGTAGCGCAAGGTCACGCGGCCTTCAGGCTTGACGCCCTGGATGGCCGCGTTGTTGAACTGGTCGCCATACACCGGGTCGTGCCGGGGCCCGCCATGTGCGTCGGTGCCGGGGATGGACAGGCGCATCAGCAGGGCCACGGTGGGGTCCTTCGTTTCGCCCAGGCGGTTGAAGATCGCCGGTGGTTCGCCCCGGCCGTCCTGCACATGGCAGCCGCCGCACGAGCGCGCGATGAAGTGCGGGCCCAGGCCGTCGCGCGCCTTGGTGGAGGCGGGGGCCTCGACCCAGTTGCGTCGGAAGAACGAGTTGCCGATGACGAAGCGCGTGCGCTCCTCATCGCTGAGGTTGGCGGCCGGGAACGAGAAGGCGTTGCGCCCGGTGGCGAACACGGTGGTCTCGCCGCCGGTTTTTTCGCCGAGTGGGTCGGGCGGGGGCGCCGCCGTCAGCGACTGCAGCCCCAGGCCGCCGAGGGCGATGACAACGGTGCTGGCTGCCGCCACGCGCAGGGTGCGCTGGCGGCGAATGGCTGGCGAAAACTGCATTTTCAGGGCTGCACCAGCGTGAGTTTGGTGATGCCGATCGCGTTGGCGGCGGCCACCAGGTCCTTGCTTTGCTGCGTCAGGCTGTCGATGGTTTTCTGGATGCGCTGGCGGCCCGGGGCGTCCTTGCCGCCGATGATCTCGCGGTCGAACGGTGCCTGGATGCCTTCGGCTGCAGCCACCGAGGCCGCAATTTGCTGCGTGGTCTTGTCGGCCAGCGCCGCGTCCTTGGCGGCCACCAGGTCGCGCAGCGATGGGCCCTTGACCACGCTGCCATCGGCACGCTGGTACTCGCCCAGCCACACGTTCTGGATGCCCTTCGCGTTGGTCACTGCGTCGCGGTGGGTGTTGTCCGAGAAGCACGAGTGTTCGTCTTCCTGGTCCTGGCTGTTCAGGGCCACTTCCAGGCGTTCGCCCGCCAACTCGCCGCGCGAGAGCGAGCCCAGGCCCACGAGCATCTTGCGCACGGACTCCTGGCCGCCCTTCACGAAGCGGGCGCGGTAGTTGTTCTTGGCATCGGGAGCCCAGGCCTTCACCAGCGCGGTGAGGTCGTCGATGAGCAGGTCGGTCACCACGGTCAGGTACTGGCGGCGGCGGTCGGCGTTCTTGGCCTTGCCGTCCACGAAGTCTTCAAAGTTGCGGTTGCCCGGTCCGGTGTCCGACAGGTCCTGGCCCCACAGGAAGAACTCGATCGCGTGCCAGCCGGTGGCGATGTTCTCTTCGCCGCCGCGCTCGTTCTGCGCCGAGAGGTTCTTCTTGTTGATGACGAACTTGCGGTTGTTCACCAGCCCCGCGTTGGGCTTGCCCTGCACGCTGTCCACAAAGGATTCGTCCATGGGCCAGGCGTTGATGCGGCCTTCGGGGCCGTTGTCGCTGTCGATGGGGCCGCCGTAGAAGCGGAAGGCCTCGGTCTGACCATAGAACTCGCGTGCGGCCAGCCAGTGCTTGCGGGCTTCTGCCAGGGTCTCGGCCGAAGGCTTGGCGGTGAACGCCAACACCGCCTTGCGCAGCGCCTGGGCACTGGCCAGGGTATCGGCGTAGTTGGCGTGCACCAGGCTGGCGTAGTGCGCCACCACCGCCTGCGAGGTCACGGCCTGAGCGGATGGTGCGGCCTGGGCCTGGGGGGGCGCTGCGGTCGGCGTCTGCGCGGCGACGCCGGTGCTGCAGGCGAGGGTGGTGGCGCACAAGGCCGCAGCCAGCAGCGATGTCTTCAGGGAGGGCGAGGTCATGCAGGGTCTCCAGGGGGTACGCGGGCCGCCGCACGGACAGCCGTGGGCTGGGGCGTGGCACCGCGATAAGTGGGTGAAAACGGAGGGCCGCACTGGCTGGTGGGGGCTGCGAACGCGCCTATAGAAGACAGGTGGACGCAGTGATTGGCTGGGCGGTCTGGGGCAGCGTGAATTATACAAATGATAGTTATTCGTATTTGGTCAATCCCTCGGGTGCTGGCTGGAATCGCGTGTCACGAAACCGACGCAAAAGCTTCATGGCGGTGTCACCCGGTGTTTCTACGCTCCACAGGCTTTGTAACCAACAACCCCCGAGGAACCCCATGACCCACCGTGTGGATGCGCCCGAGCAGGCCATCGATTTCAACAACGAAAACGCCAACACCTCTGCCAACCCCACGTTCGACGCGGTGCTGGGTGCACGCCTGTCGCGCCGTGGCCTGCTGCGCGGCAGCGTGGGCACCGTGGGTACGGCCGTGCTGGCGGGGTTTGGTGTGAGCGCCTGCGGTGGTGGCAGCGACGACGCCGCGCCTGCGGGCCCCAAGCTGCTGGGTTTTGGTGCCGTGCCCAAGAGCCTGGCCGACGTGGTGACCGTGCCTGCGGGTTACACCGCCAGCGTGCTGTTTGCGCTGGGCGATCCCATCGCCGCTGGCGTGCCTGCCTACAAGAACGACGGCACCGATGGCGACTTCGACAAGCGTGGGGGTGACCACCACGACGGCATGGAGTGGTTTGGCCTGGGTGCCGATGGCAAGCGCAACGACAACGCCACCGAGCGCGGCCTGCTGGCCATCAACCACGAAGCCACGACCGACGAGAAGCTGTCTTCGCACTTCCTGCACGCCAATGGCGGCACCACCACCTTGCCCCGCCCCGCTGCGGAAATCGACAAGGAAACCGCAGCCCACGGCATCGCGGTGATCGAAGTGGCCAAGACGGCTGGCAAGTGGGCCTACGTACAGAACTCGGCGCTGAACTTCCGCCTCACGTCCCTCAGCCCCATCGAGATCTCGGGCCCCGCGCGCGGCAACGCGCAGCTGGTCACCAAGTATTCGCCCACCGGCACGACCACGCGTGGCACGCTGAACAACTGCGGCACAGGCAAGACGCCCTGGGGCAGCTTCCTCACCGGTGAAGAAAACTGGTTTGGCTACTTCACACGCAGCGCCGCCGACGATGCCGCACGTGGCAACGACAAGAGCGTGACGGCACTCAAGCGCTATGGCCGTGCCCAGGGCGCCGCATCGCGCCACGGCTGGGAAAGCGGTGGCACCGCCGACCAGTACCAGCGCTGGAACAACAGCAAGACCGGCACCTCGGCCGACGGCAGCGACGACTACCGCAACGAGATGAACGGCATGGGCTACATCGTCGAAATCGACACCTACGACAAGACCCGCATGGCCAAGAAGCGCACAGGCCTGGGCCGCTTCGCGCACGAAAGCGCGGCGTTTGGCAAGGTGGAAGCGGGCAAGCCCCTGAGCGTGTACATGGGCGACGACTCGCGCGGCGAATACATCTACAAGTTTGTTTCCACCGCGCTGTGGAACGCTGCCGACGCCAACGCCGCCGACCGCCTGGCCGTGGGTGACAAGTACCTGGACAGCGGCAAGCTTTATGTCGCCAAGTTCAACGCCGATGGCACGGGCAGCTGGGTCGAGCTGTCGCTGGCCAACGCCGCCATCAGCGGCTACGCCGCCTACAAGTTTGCCGACGAGGCCGACATCGCCATCAACACCCGCCTGGCCGCCGATGCCGTGGGTGCTACCAAGATGGACCGCCCCGAATGGAACGCAGTGAACCCCGCCAACGGCGAGGTCTACTTTACGCTGACCAACAACAGCAACCGCAGCGTGAACCCCACCGGCAGCCAGTACCTGCCCGACGCAGCCAACCCCCGTGCCTACACCGACATGAAGGGCACGACCAAGCAAGACGGCAACCCCAACGGCCACATGGTGCGCCTGAAGGAAGGCGCGTCTGTATCGGCGTTCACCTGGGATGTGTACCTGTTCGGCGCTGAAGCGGGTGCTGACAAGACGATGGTCAACATCTCGTCGCTCACGGCCGATCAGGACTTCTCCAGCCCCGATGGTCTGGCCTTCAGCAAGGCCACCGGCATCTGCTGGATCCAGACCGATGACGGTGCGTACACCGATGTGACCAACTGCATGATGCTGGCCGCCACGCCGGGCCAGGTGGGCGACGGCGGCAAGAAGACGCTGAGCTACACCAAGGCCGATGGCTCCAAGATGGACATCGTGACCCCCGTGGGCAAGGCCGCGACCGAGAGCACGCTCAAGCGCTTCCTGGTGGGCCCCAGTGGCAGCGAAATCACCGGCGTGACCGAAACGCCTGATGGCAAGGCCATCTTTGTGAACATCCAGCACCCGGGTGAAACCACGGCGTTGGCCAATCTGGGCGACCCCGCCAAGTACACCAGCCAGTGGCCTTCCAACGCGGGCTACGGCGCGGGCAAGCGCCCCCGCTCGGCCACGATCGTGATCACCAAGAACGACGGTGGCACCATCGGGACCTGATGCGGCGGTGGGAGGGCTGCCTCCCACGGTCTATGGGCCGGCTCTTGAGCCGGCCTTTTTTTTTGGGGGCAGTGGCTGCGCGTTGCCTGGGGTTTGCACAAAGGGCCGCAGCGCCAGGCTTCCGCTCTGCTCAGTAGTCCCGGCCGTACGGCGATGCTGGCCGGGCGCGGGAGGCCGGGGCGGGCGATGGTTCTGCGCCGCTGCCAGAACCGCTACCGCTGCCAGCGCCGCCGGGTGGGGCCGAGTAGTCCATCTGCCCACGCCCGTCCTTCACGCCCTTGCGCCCGGCCACCTGCCAGGCCGTGCGCTGGTTCACCAGGCCCGCCAGAAACTCCAGCTCTTCGTCGGTGTGGTTGATGGCGCCTGCAGGCGTCAGCAGCCGGCCATTGCGGGGTGCGGGCTCGGCCCAGAAGGCCTGGTGGTAGGACGATTGGCTCACCAGGTTCTCGCTGCCTGCCGCCAGATCCACGGTGCCGTAGCAGTTGCAGAAGTAGCCGCGCAGGGCCTGCTCCGGGAACACCTCGGCATAGACCCCGGTGCCCCGGATCCCGGCCGTGGCGGTGGGCAGCACGATTTGGCGGTCGGCGCCCTTGCCCCACACGCTGGCCACGGCGCCGCTCAGCACGCGCAGCACCTTGACGGCCGTGGGCGTGTCGCTTTCCAGTGCCACGCGCGAGTTCTGCCGCACCATGAAGGCGCTGTCGCCCACGGTAAACACGGCGGTCGAACCGGGCCCGGTCTCGATGCGGTCGCTGGCGGTGATGGTGTGCTGGGCCGTCAGGGGCTCGCCATTGCGCAGCACATCACCGCGCAGCTCCACGATGTTGCTGCGGGCCTGCGCATGGGCTGCCACCCAGCCGCCGGATGCGGTCCACAGCGCGGCGGCCTGCAGCAGGCTGCGCCGCTGGAACCAGGCCAGCTCTTGTTCAGAGCGGCCCAGGAGTTGATGGGGGTGGTGGCGGTGGCTCGTCATGGGGCGCCTCGTGCACGGTGGCCGTGGATGGGGGGTCGAAGCAGTCACGGAAGGTGAACACCACCGACGTGAAGAACATGGCCGCCAGCATCATGGCCGCCCCCACCATGATGCCACCGGCCGCCGCACTGGCAAGCCCCGCGACCGCGAGCAGCGCAGAAACAAGGCTGACCACCAGGCCCCCCAGCAGGAACACCCCCAGCCAGCCCAGCCCGTAGACCAGAAACGCGCCAAAGTTGCGCACGCAGGCCACGATGCTGAAAAACAGCGCCTTGACTGGCGGCACGCCATGCCAGTGCACCAGCCCCGGTGCATGCCAGAACAGCAGCGACAGCGGCAAGTACAGCACCATGGACAGCCACATGGCGCTCTGGAAGGCCGGGTCCTGCGCCACTTCCTGCGTCAGCTTGGCACCACCCAGGTACACCTGGGCAAATTGCCCGCCGTCGATCAGGGCCGACAGGCCCATCACACCCAGGAAGCTCACCGCATACAGGGCCCCCAGCACCAGCATGTCGCGCAGCCGCTGGCGGCCGGTGCGAAACGCCACCAGCAGCACCGTGGGCATTGGGAACCGCCCCTGCGTGGCTTCGGCCGCCGCCACCATCATGGCCAGCGTGGCCGACGGCAGCAGCGCCAGCGCAATGGCCGGGCCCACCAGGGGCACCATGGTGGCCACCGACATGGAGGCCATGGTCATGAAGAACAGCGCTGCCAGCGCCATGGGCTGCCGCCAGAACGCCCGGATGCCAAGCTTGACCCAGGCCATGCCGGTGCGGGCGGGGACGATGTGGAGTTTCATTGAATGGGGTGCAGGAGAGGATGGGCCGGCTCACGCCACCTTCGCCGCGCTGCGCCGGGTGCGCTGGCTGGGCGCCGGAGCTGCGGGCAACAGGCCGGAAACAATTGGCAGGAAGCAACAGGCAGGAATTTACCCCAGCAGCCCATTCCAGCCACGGCGAAGGGGCAGCGCCAGCGCCGTGCCCCCTGGCCGGGTGCGGGTGGGGTCAGGCGTGTACGGGGTGCGCCACGCGGTGGCGCAGCACGCGCTCGAAGTGCGTGGGGTCGTGTGGCGTGAGCATGGAGGCCTCGCGCGGCAGGTAAAAGTCCCACAGCCGCGAGATCCAGAACCGCAGCGCGCCCGCGCGCAGCATGGCGGGCAGCAGCTCGCGTTCTGCGGCAGTCAATGGGCGCACCGCCTGGTAGGCATCCAGCATGCGCGTGGCACGCTCGGCGTCGTGCGCCCCGCTGGGCAGGTCGATGCACCAGTCGTTCAGGCACACGGCCAGGTCGAACAGCCAGGTGTCCACGCCCGCAAAATAGAAGTCGAAGAAGCCGGTCAGTTCTTCGCCCTCGAACATCACGTTGTCGCGGAACAGGTCGGCATGCACGGGGCCACGGGGCAGGGCCGCATAGGCCGAGCTGGCCGCCACGTGGTTCTGGTAGGCCAGTTCGGCGCGCAACAGCGCCGATTGCGCCTCGCCAATGTGTGGCAGCACCACCGGCACGGTCTCGTTCCACCAGGGCAGGCCGCGCAGGTTGGGCTGGCGGCGGTCAAAGTCGCGCCCGGCCAGGTGCATGCGCGCCAGCATGGTGCCCACGGCAGCGCAGTGCACGCCCTGGGGTGCCAGCTGGCTCTTGCCGCGCAGCTTGTTCACCACGGCGGCCGGCTTGCCGCACACGGTGTGCAGGATGTCGCCATTCTTGTCAGCACGCGGGTCGGGCACGGGCACACCGCCGTGCGCCAGGTGCTTCATCAGGTGCAGGTAGAACGGCAGCTGCTCGGCCGTGAGGCGCTCGAACAGCGTGAGCACGAACGCGCCCTGGTCGCTGGTGAGGAAGTAGTTGGTGTTCTCGATACCGCCTTCGATGCCGCGCAGCTCTACCAGCTCACCCAGTTGCAAACGGCGCAGCAGCTCGCGCGCCTCGGTGTTGGAGACTTCGGTAAAAACAGCCATCGCTTGGAAGGTATCGAAAAAGAAGGGGGAGTGGCGGGGCGGGCGGCACGGCGGCGCGCTGCCGTGAAAGCAAGCGGCAAGGCCGCCGCAGGCTCAGAACTTCAGCACGTTCCAGACACGCGGCGCGGTGGTGGTCTCGGCGCCACTGTTGCTGCCCGCGCGGCTGCGGGCGCCATCGGGCGACTGCACTTCGTAGCCAGGCATGCTGCCGGCCTTGGGTTGCACGGAAATCGTCTGGGTCTGGCCGCCCACCCGCAGCTCGTCCACGCGGCTGCCCGCGTCTTCGACCTGGATACGCTCGGTGCGCTGGTTGGTGCGGCCCGCTGGTTGCTCTTGATTTGAGAGCGCTTCGCGCTTGTCTGTTGCGCCCAAATGGGCATTTTGGCTGGTATTTTGGGCCAGGGCGGTACCGCAGGCCATGCCCAGCAGCAAGAGAAGGTGAAGAGCGCGCATCGGGCGATTGTAGAGCGCTGCCTGGCAGGCGCTGCAGCCTGGCCCGGCCGTGCACAATTGCCGCATGACTGACAAAAAGACCCTGGTGCTGGTGGACGGCTCCAGCTACCTCTACCGCGCCTTCCACGCCATGCCCGACCTGCGGGCGGTGCCGGGCGACCCCACAAGCCCTGCCACCGGTGCCATTCGCGGCATGATCAACATGATGCAGGCGCTGCGCAAAGAGGTGCCTGCCGACTACGCCGTCTGTGTGTTCGACGCCGCGGGCCCCACCTTCCGCGATGCCTTGTACACCGAATACAAGGCCACCCGCTCGCCCATGCCCGACGACCTGCGCAGCCAGATCGAGCCCATCCACGAGGTGGTGGATCTGCTGGGCTGGAAGGTGGTGGCCGTGCCCGGCGTGGAGGCCGACGACGTGATCGCCACCCTGGCCCACGTGGCGGCCGCGCAGGGCATCGAGGTCATTGTGTCGAGTGGCGACAAAGATTTGAGCCAACTGGTCAACGAGCACATCACCATCATCGACACCATGAGCGGAAAGCGCCGCGATGTGGCGGGCGTGACGGTGGAGTTTGGCGTGCCGCCTGCGCTGATGGTGGACTACCAGGCGCTGGTGGGCGACACCGTGGACAACGTGCCCGGTGTGACCAAGGTGGGGCCCAAGACGGCTGCCAAGTGGCTGGAAGAATACGGATCGCTCGACGGCTTGATTGCCAACGCCGATGCCATCAAGGGTGTGGCGGGCAACAACCTGCGCGAGGCGATCGCCAGTGGTCAGCTGGCATTGAGCCGCCAGCTGGTCACCATGAAGACCGATTGCGCGCTGGCCGACCACATCCCCGGCCTGCCCGCATTTGACGAAATCACGCTGGACGCGCCCGACAGCGCCGGCTTGCTGCCGTTTTACGAAAAGTATGGTTTCAAGGGCCTGGCCAGCGCGATCAAGGGTGCTGCAGCACCGGCCGCTGCGGCGCCCACCGTGGCCATGCCCGGCCAAAGCGGTGATCTGTTTGCCGACCATTCCGCCAGCATCGTGGCCGAAGAAGCCCAGCACCGCACGGTGGTGTACGACACCATCCTCAACTGGGCGGACTTTGACCAGTGGCTGGAGCGCCTGCACAAAGCCCCGCTGGCGGCCATCGACACCGAGACCGATTCCCTCGACGAAATGCGCGCGCAGATCGTGGGCATCAGTTTCAGCGTGCAGCCCGGTGAGGCCGCCTACATCCCCCTGCGCCACGAAGGCCCCGATGCGCCCGAGCAACTGCCCATCGACGAGGTGCTCGCCCGCCTCAAGCCCTGGCTGGAAGACCCCAAGCACCACAAGCTGGGCCAGCACATCAAGTACGACCGCCATGTGTTCGCCAACCACGGCATCGAGGTGCAGGGCTACGC
>CAYXSL010000117.1:0-14607 GCA_964466605.1 uncultured Verminephrobacter sp. | reverse complement strand
ATTGAGCTGGGGCGTGAGCGTGCCACGCACGTCCTGCAGTGAGGCGAACGCGCTCACGATCAAGCTGACGGGGGATGTGACCTTCTTTTTGTCACTGCCGTCAGACCATTGCGTGCGCATGGACAGCGAATCCTTGCCCACGGGGATGGACACGCCCAGCGCGGGGCACAGCTCCATGCCCACGGCCTTCACGGTTTCGTACAGCGCGGCGTCTTCGCCAGGCTCGCCACACGCGGCCATCCAGTTGGCCGACAGCTTCACGCGCGGCAGCTCGATGGGCGCGGCCAGCAGGTTGGTGATGGCTTCGGCCACGGCCATGCGGCCCGAGGCGGGCGCGTTGATGGCGGCCAGTGGCGTGCGCTCACCCATGCTCATGGCTTCGCCCGCAAAGCCCTTGTAATCGGCCAGCGTCACGGCGCAATCGGCCACGGGCACCTGCCAGGGGCCAACCATCTGGTCGCGGTGGCTCAGGCCGCCCACCGTGCGATCGCCGATGGTGATGAGGAAGCGCTTGGACGCCACCGTGGGGTGGGCCAGCACGTCGATCACGGCCTTTTGCAGCGGCACGCCCGTCAGATCCATGGGCTTGAACTCGCGCGCCACGGTGGTCACGTCGCGGTGCATCTTGGGCGGCTTGCCCAGCAGCACGTTCATGGGCATGTCCACGGGCAGCTTCTGGTCGCCCGCCGTGGCAGCGGGGTCGTGCAGCACCAGCTGGCGCTCTTCGGTGGCGGTGCCGATCACGGCAAACGGGCAGCGCTCGCGTTCGCAGAAGGCTTTGAACTGTTCCAGCGATTCGGGCGCAATCGCCAGCACGTAGCGCTCTTGCGACTCGTTGCTCCAGATTTCCTTGGGCGCCATGCCCGATTCTTCGAGCTGCACGGCGCGCAGATCGAAGCGAGCGCCACGGCCCGCGTCATTGGTCAGCTCGGGGAACGCGTTGGACAAGCCACCTGCGCCCACATCGTGGATGGCCAGGATGGGGTTGGCCGCGCCCTGGGCCCAGCAGTGGTTGATGACCTCTTGCGCACGGCGCTCGATCTCAGGGTTGCCGCGCTGCACCGAGTCAAAGTCCAGCTCGGCCGCATTGGTGCCCGTGGCCATGGAGCTGGCGGCGCTGCCGCCCATGCCAATGCGCATGCCGGGGCCGCCCAGCTGGATGAGCAGCGAGCCGGCGGGGAATTCGATCTTCTTCGTCAGCTCGGCATCGATCACGCCCACGCCGCCCGCGATCATGATGGGCTTGTGGTAGCCGCGCTGCACCCCGGCAACTTCCTGCTCGTATTCGCGGAAGTAGCCTGCCAGGTTGGGGCGGCCGAATTCGTTGTTGAACGCCGCACCGCCCAGGGGCCCTTCGACCATGATCTGCAACGGGCTGGCGATGTGCTCGGGCTTGCCCACGGTGCTGCCCCAGAGCTTGGAGACGGTGAAGCCCGTGAGGCCCGCCTTGGGCTTGGAGCCCCGGCCGGTGGCGCCTTCGTCGCGGATCTCGCCGCCCGCACCCGTCGATGCGCCCGGGAAGGGCGAGATGGCCGTGGGGTGGTTGTGGGTTTCCACCTTCATCAGCACATGCTGGGTAACGCTACTCTTTTGATAGCTATTAGCGCTTGATGGATGCGCGGTAGCAGCCATTTTTGCCACAAATCGCTCGACCTGGTGGCCCTCCATGACCGAGGCGTTGTCCGAATACGCGATCACCGTGTGCTGCGGCGCAAGCTGGTGCGTGTTGCGGATCATGCCGAACAGGCTCTTGTCCTGCGCCACGCCGTCGATGGTGAACTGGGCGTTGAAGATCTTGTGGCGGCAGTGTTCGCTGTTGGCCTGCGCGAACATCATCAACTCCACGTCGGTGGGGTTGCGCTTGAGGCCATTGAATGCGGTGACGAGGTAGTCGATTTCATCGTCGGCCAGAGCCAGGCCGAAGCGGGTGTTGGCGGCTTCCAGTGCTGCGCGGCCACCGGCCAGCACGTCCACATGCTCCATGGGCGCGGGCTGCAGTTCGGTGAACAGTGCGGCGGCGGCGCTGCGGTCGGCCACCACCGATTCGGTCATACGATCGTGCAGCAGGGCGGCGACCTGGGCCAGCTGCTCGGCCGTCAGCTCGGGCGCCTTGCCCAGCAGGCCCGCCTTGAGGCTGATGCGGTACTCGGTAATGCGCTCCACGCGGCGGATGGCGATGCCGCAATTGCGGGCGATGTCGGTGGCCTTGGAGGCCCAGGGCGAGAGCGTGCCCAGGCGGGGCGTGACGATGAGCGCGGCGCCATCTTCGGGGCCGGCGTACGGGTCGCCATAGGTCAGCAGCGCGGCCAGGCGTTCTTGCTCGGTGGGCGTGGGGGCTGCGTCGGTGGCGACCAAGTGCACGAAACGCGCTGCAATGCCGCTGATCTTGGGGTGGATCGCCTCCAGGGCGGGTTGAAGTTGCTGGGCGCGGAAGGAGCTGAGGGCGTTGCCGCCCGCCAGCGTGGTCATGTGCAAGGTCACGGTAGCGGCCTGTTGGGGGATGTCAGGGGTAGAGGGTGGCTCCGGGCACCAGCGTGCAGCCAGCACCGGAGCCCGCCATTTTACCGGGCATGGCCGCACCGCCTGCGTGGCGCGGGGGCCAATGGGATAATCCGGGGATGAGCATCACCATCAAAAGCGCTGAGGACATCGAGGGCATGCGCCTGGCCTGCCGCCTGGCCTCCGAAGTGCTGGACTACATCGCCCCCCACATCAAGCCCGGCATCACCACCAAGGAGATCGACCGCCTGGGCGCCGAATGCATGGCCCAGCAGGGCACCATCTCCGCCACCGTGGGCTACCAGCCGCCCGGCTACCCGCCCTACCCGGCTTCGCTGTGCACCTCGGTCAACCATGTGGTGTGCCATGGCATCCCCAATGACAAGCCGCTCAAGAAGGGCGACATCGTCAACGTGGACGTGACCGTGATCACCAAGGACGGCTGGTATGGCGACAACAGCCGCATGTACCTGATCGGCGAATGCTCGATTGCCGCCAAGCGGCTGGCGGCCCTCACGTTCGAAGCCATGTGGCACGGCATCGTGCAGGTCAAGCCCGGTGCCCACCTGGGCGACGTGGGCCATGCCATCCAGAAGTTCGCCGAAGGCCACGGTTTCTCCATCGTGCGTGAGTTCTGCGGCCACGGCATTGGCCAGAAGTTCCACGAAGAACCCCAGGTGCTGCACTACGGCCGCCCTGGCACGCTCGAAAAGCTGGTGCCGGGCATGGTGTTCACCATCGAGCCCATGATCAATGCGGGCCGCCGCGAGGTGAAGGAACACGGCAACGACGGCTGGACCATCGTGACCAAGGACCACAGCCTGTCGGCCCAGTGGGAGCACACGGTGCTGGTCACCGAGACGGGCTACGAGGTGATGACGCTGTCGGCCGGCTCGCCGCCACTGCCGGCCTTCGTGACCGCGACCAAGACCTGACCTGCGAGGCGCGCAGCCCTTGGAACGGACCGGCGCGCACAACTCTTGCATGGCTTTTTGCATGGCCTCCCACAGCACACACCGACCATGACTGAACTCCATGCCCTGCGCGACGCCTACCGCAGCGACAAGGCCGCCCTGCTGGCGGCGATGAAATCCACAGGCGCATCGACACGCGGCATCCGCGTGGTGTTGCGCAAGCTGTCGTCACTGGCTGGCAACCTGCTGCACACGCTGTGGCAACGCGCCCAGTTGCCCGACAACATGGCCCTGGTGGCAGTGGGCGGCTTCGGACGCGACCAGCTGTTCCCTTATTCCGACGTCGATGTCCTGCTGCTGTTGCCCGATGGTGCAGCCCCCGAGGCGGGCAGCGCGCTGCGCGCGCAGCTGGAAGGCTTTATCGGCAGCTGCTGGGACACGGGACTGGAGATCGGCTCCAGCGTGCGCACCGTGGCCGAATGCCTGGCCGAGAGCGCGGGCGATGTCACCGTGCAGACCTCGCTGCTCGAATCCCGCCTGGTGTGCGGCAACGCCGCACTGTTTGCCGAGTTCCAGCGCCAGTACCGTGCGCAGATGAACCCCGAGGCCTTCCTGGTGGCCAAGACGCTGGAGATGCGCCAGCGCCACACCAAGTACGAGAACACGCCCTACTCGCTGGAGCCCAACTGCAAGGAGTCGCCCGGCGGGCTGCGCGACCTGCAGATGATCCTGTGGGTGGCACAGGCCGCGGGCCTGGGCCGCAACTGGAAGGAACTCGCCGCCAGCGGCATGGCCACCGCCTTCGAGGTGCGCCAGATCGAGCGCAACGAGGCGCTGTTGTGCCTGATCCGCGCGCGCCTGCATGCGGCTGCGGGGCGGCATGAAGACCGCCTGGTGTTTGACCTGCAGACGGCCGTGGCCGAATCGTTTGGCTACCGCTCGCAGGCGCCCGATGGCTCGCGCCTGCCCATGCGCGCGAGCGAAAGCCTGATGCGCCGCTACTACTGGGCGGCCAAGGCCGTGTCGCAGCTCAGCCAGATCCTGCTGCTCAACATCGAGGAGCGCCTGAGCCCCTCAACGCATGAGCCGCGCCCGATCAACGAACGCTTTTTCGAGAAGGCCGGCCTGATCGAAGTAGCCAGCGACGACCTCTACACCCGCGACCCGCACGCGATCCTGGAGACCTTCCTGCTCTACCAGACCACCGTGGGGCTCAAGGACCTGTCGGCGCGTACCCTGCGGGCGCTGTACAACGCGCGCGGTGTGATGGACAGCGCCTTCCGGCGCGACCCGGCCAATCGCGATGCCTTCATGCGCATCCTGCAGCAGCCCTCGGGCATCACCCACGCCATGCGGCTGATGAACCAGACCTCGGTGCTGGGCCGCTACCTCTGGCCGTTTCGCCGCATCGTGGGGCAGATGCAGCACGACCTGTTCCATGTCTACACGGTGGACCAGCACATCCTGATGGTGCTGCGCAATGTGCGCCGCTTCTTCATGGCCGAGCATGCACACGAGTACCCGTTCTGCTCGCAGCTGGCGGCAGGGTGGGACAAGCCCTGGATCCTGTATGTGGCAGCGCTGTTCCATGACATTGGCAAGGGGCGCGGCGGCGACCATTCGCAGATAGGCGCCGAAGAAGTGCGGCGCTTTTGCCGGCAGCACGGCGTGGCCCGCGAAGACGCCCGGCTCATCGAATTCCTGGTGCGCGAGCACCTGACCATGAGCACCGTGGCGCAAAAGCAGGATCTGAGCGACCCCGACGTGATCGGCGCCTTTGCGCGCCGCGTGGACAACGAGCGCAACCTCACGGCCATGTACCTGCTCACGGTGGCGGACATCCGCGGCACCAGCCCCAAGGTCTGGAATGCGTGGAAGGGCAAACTGCTGGAAGACCTGTACCGCGCCACGCTGCGCACTCTGGGTGGCCGCGCGCCCGACGCGGCCGCCGAGATCGAAGCCCGCAAGCGCGAGGCGCTGGTGCTGCTGGCGCTCAACGCCCTGCCGTTCGAGGCCCACAAGGCGCTGTGGGCGACGCTCGACGTGAGCTATTTCATGCGCCACGATGCCGCCGACATTGCCTGGCACACGCGCCACCTGTCGCGCCATGTGGGCACAGCCAAACCCGTGGTGCGCGCCCGCCAGTCGCTCGCGGGCGATGGCCTGCAGGTGATGGTCTACGCCGCCGACCAGGCCGACCTGTTTGCACGCATCTGCGGCTACTTCGACCGCGTGGGCTTCAGCATCCTGGATGCGCGCGTGCACACCGCCAACAACGGCTATGCGCTCGACACTTTCCAGGTCGTGGCCTCTTCCGCATCCGAACAGCCCGGGCACTACCGCGAGCTGACCCACATGGTCGAGAGCGACCTGATGCGCGTGATCGAAGAAGGCGGCCCGCTGCCGGAGCCCGCGCGCAAGCGGGTATCGCGCCGGGTCAAGAGCTTCCCGGTCGCACCCCGCGTCACCCTGCGGCCCGATGAAAAGGCGCAGCGCTGGCTGCTCGCGATCTCGGCCAGCGACCGTGCGGGCCTGCTTTATCTCGTGGCCCGCATCCTGGCGCAGCACCACTTGAGCGTGCAGCTGGCCAAGGTCAGCACCCTGGGCGAGCGGGTGGAGGACACCTTTCTCATCCAGGGCCCCGAGCTGCAGAACAACGCGCGACAGATCCAGATCGAGACCGAGCTGCTGCGCGAGCTGTCGTCCTGACACCGGCCCTGCGCCAGCCCCCTTCAGTCGTCTTCAGTGGCGCTGATCTCGGGAAACAGCACCTCGGTAAACCCGAACTGCGTGAAGTCCCGCACACGCATGGGGTAGAGCTTGCCAATGAGGTGGTCGCACTCGTGCTGCACCACGCGGGCATGGAAGCCTTCCACGGTGCGGTCGATGGGGTCCCCGTAGGGATCAAAACCGGTGTAGCGGATGCGTGACCAGCGCGGCACTTTGCCACGCAGACCGGGCACCGAAAGACACCCCTCCCAGTCTTCCTCTTCGTCGTCGCCCAAAGGGGTGATGACCGGGTTCAACAACACGGTCGGAGGCACCAGGGGCCGGTCCGAGTAGCGCGGATTGCGGTCGTTGGAACCAAAGATCACCAGTTGCAGGTCCACCCCGATCTGGGGCGCCGCCAGGCCTGCGCCGTTGACGGATCGCATGGTGTCGAACATGTCCCGCACGAGAAGATGCAGGGCATCGGTGTCAAATTCGGTCACGGGCTGGGCCACACGCAGCAGGCGCGGGTCGCCCATCTTCAGGATGGTGTGAATGGTCATGAACAAGCGGGAACTGAGCAGGGGCCGGCGCAAAGAGGTGCGCTGGTTTGTGGGGTTCACGCAGCATAGCGTGCAGACAGTCACTTCGCAGCATCAGTCCCACCGAGCACCCTCACAATACCGCCATGGCCACGACGCCCCCAGACGCTTCCATCCCCGCGCCCCCCGAGCCTTCACCAAGGCCCCTGCCCTGGCCTGTGCGCTGGCTGCTGCAGGCATTCGCCGTGCTGTGCCTCGTGATGGGCGCCATCGGTGTGGTCGTTCCCGGCCTGCCCACGACCGTGTTCATCCTGATGGCGGCCTGGGCTGCGGCGCGCAGTTCGCCAAGGCTGTACCGCTGGCTCTGGCACCACCGATTGTTTGGCCCCCTGCTGCGCAACTGGGCGCAGGGTGGCAAGGTCAGCCGCCGTGCCAAGTGGAGCGCAGCCCTCGTGATGTCCCTGAGTGCTGTGGTATTGCTGTTGACTGTGTCGCGCCCATGGATCGTGGCTGTGGCGATCGGGAGCATGGCCTCTGTCTTGGCCTGGTTGTGGCGCCGACCCGAGCCGTCCTGAAAACCCGGCTGCAGTGCCCGAACGGCATCAGCAAATTCGGTGTGATGGCACAAACCCATCGCAAATGCTTTTTGGGCTGATTTTTGTGTATATAATCTAAGTCTTGTTCCTCGATAGCTCAGTCGGTAGAGCGCCGGACTGTTAATCCGTAGGTCCCTGGTTCGAGCCCAGGTCGAGGAGCCAAGATTTGCAGGCCCTGCATGAGTGAAGCGGGGCCTTTTACATAGACAGATACCGATTATTCCTCGATAGCTCAGTCGGTAGAGCGCCGGACTGTTAATCCGTAGGTCCCTGGTTCGAGCCCAGGTCGAGGAGCCACTCTGATAGCCCTGCATCGTCATTCGGTGCGGGGCTATTTTTTTGCCTGGTCGGTCCAACCAACACCCAGGGCCATATGCCAGACAATGGTGCCTTTGCCCCATAGCCACCATGCCCCCGCAACTGCCCTGGCTGGAAATCGAAGACCCATTCCCCGCTCCCGCCCTGGCCTGGGGACCTGAAGACCCCGCGCCCGGCCTGCTGGCGGCCGGAGGCGCACTGGATGTACAGCACCTGTGCGCCGCATACGGGCAAGGCACCTTCCCCTGGTATGGACCTGGGCAGCCCATCCTGTGGTGGGCGCCAGACCCCCGCATGGTGCTGCCGGTCGCCGAGTTTCGGCTTCACCGCTCACTGCGCAAAACACTGCAGGCCTTCCGCTCCCAGGCGCATTGTGAAATACGCGTGGACCACGCCTTCAAGCAAGTCATCACCGCGTGCGCCACCAAGGAGCGTGAGGGCCAAGCGGGAACCTGGATCGTGCCGGAGATGGTCGACGCTTATACCCGACTCCATGCCGCAGGCCATGCCCACAGCGTAGAAACCTGGGTCCATGGGGAACTGGTCGGTGGGCTGTACTGTGTGGCGCTCGGACAGGCGGTGTTTGGCGAATCCATGTTTGCCCATGCCACCAACGCATCAAAAATTGCGCTCTCGGCCCTGGTGGCGCTGTGCCGCCGCCACGGCATCGGCCTGATCGATTGCCAGCAGAACACCGGGCATCTGGCCTTTCTCGGCGCACGAGAGATTCCCCGCGCCGACTTCCTGCTGCAGGTCGAAAAGGCCCACCGTCAACCTGTCATCCCCTGGGCGTTTGACCCCGTATACTGGAACGAGCTACTGCCCACAACGACCCCCAAGGCATGACGCAACTCAACGACCTCCCGCTGCAGACCCTGCAGTTCTATGCGACAGCACCCTACCCCTGCAGTTATCTGCCGGACCGGCAGGCGCGATCGCAGGTCGCCACGCCCAGCCACCTGATCCAGAGCGATCTGTACTCCGATCTGGTTGCCAAAGGTTTTCGCCGCAGCGGCATGTTCACCTACCGACCGTACTGCGACGGTTGCCAGGCGTGCACCCCCCTCAGGGTTCTGGCCCACGAGTTCAAACCGGATCGCAGCCAAAGGCGTGCTGCCGCCCGTCATGCGGGGCTGCAGGCGCGGGTGCTGCGCCTGTGTTTTGTGCCCGAGCACTACCAGCTCTACCTGCGCTACCAGAACGGGCGCCATGCAGGCGGCGGCATGGACCATGACAGCATCGATCAGTACACCCAGTTTCTGCTGCAAAGCCGCGTCAACTCGCGGCTCGTGGAGTTTCGGGAGGCCGATGCATCAGGAGAACCTGGCGCCCTCAAGATGGTCTCCATCCTCGATGTGCTCGATGACGGCCTGTCGGCGGTCTACACCTTTTACGAGCCCGAGCCCCACTGCAGCTACGGCACTTACAACGTTCTTTGGCAGATCGAGCAGGCGCGCTCGCTGGGGCTGCCCCATGTGTACCTGGGCTACTGGATCGAAGCCAGCCCCAAAATGAACTACAAGGCCCGCTTCCACCCCCATGAGATCCGCACGGACGGCCAATGGCATCGCATGCACATCGCCCCGCCCGATGGCGCATGAACACCTGGCAACATTTCACAAGGTAAGATGCAGCGGCTTTTGCTTCACTGCCGCCCATGAAAAAAATCGATCCCAGCATTCCCGTCAAACCCAGCGTTCAAGTGCTGGAGCGCATGTTTACGCTGATCGACGTGCTGGCCTCTCGTGAAGACGCAATCTCCCTGAAGGAAATCAGCGAAAAGACGGGGCTGCACCCGTCCACCACCCACCGCATCCTGAACGACCTGACCCTTGGTCGCTTCGTGGACCGCCCTGAATCCGGCAGCTACCGGCTGGGCATGCGTCTGCTGGAACTGGGCAACCTGGTCAAGGCTCGCCTGAGCGTGCGCGATGCAGCTCTGACCCCCATGCGCAACCTGCACAAGCTGATCCAGCAGCCAGTGAACCTGAGCATGCGACAAGGGGATGAGATCGTCTACGTGGAGCGCGCCTACAGCGAACGCTCGGGCATGCAGGTGGTGCGCGCCATCGGCGGCCGGGCTCCTCTCCACCTCACATCCACCGGCAAACTGTTCCTGGCTCTGGACGACCCCCAGCGCGTGCGCGCCTACGCCACACGCACGGGTCTGGCAGGCCACACGCGCAACAGCATTACGCAATTGCCGGTGCTGGAACGCGAGCTGGCCAAAGCCCGTCAGTATGGCATTGCGCGCGACAACGAAGAGCTGGAGCTGGGCGTGCGCTGCATGGCCGCAGGAGTCTATGACGACCAAGGAAAGCTCGTGGCCGGTCTGTCCATTTCTGCCCCGGCCGACCGGCTGGACGAGGGCTGGATGCCGAAGCTGCAGGCCACCGCCAACGAAATATCCCTGGCCCTGGGCCACGTGTCCGCCACCGACTCCAGCAACGACGAAGCAGCAGGCAACCACAGAGACTTGCGCTAACTTCCGCGCCTTACGCCCATTTCTGTGCCAGAAACCCACAGGAATGCCGGGCACACCCAACGGCCGCCAAGCGGCTGCCCCGTGTGCGGGCGATCGGTTACCCCCTAAAAAACAAAACACCCGCTAGCATTCGCCAGTCGGGTGTTTTTTCAAGCCTTGGAGCGATGCGTCTTGTCAGCCGTTGCCACCACGGGCAGAGTGCACCGGCGCAGCCAGTGCCGGTGTGGATTCCACCCATTGGCGCACCCGCTCGGCATCGCCCAGGCGGCTGAACTTGCCCGCCGAATCCAGGAACACCATGATCAGCTTGCGCCCGGCAACGTGGGCCTGCATAACGAGGCAACGCCCAGCTTCCGAGATGTAGCCGGTCTTCTGCAGGCCAATATCCCAGGTCGGGTTCTTTACCAAGCCATTGGTGTTGTTGTACTGCAGGGTCTTGCGTCCGACAGCCACCTCATAGCCCGGCGACGTGGAGAGCTCGCGCAACAATGGATCGCCATGCGCCACATTCACCAGGGTCGCAAGGTCACGGGCACTGGACTGGTTGCGGCTGGACAACCCTGTGGGTTCGACATACCGCGTATCAGTCATTCCCAACAGCCGGGCCTTGGCATTCATCTGGGCGACAAAAACCTCCAGCCCCCCCGGGTAGGTGCGGCCCAGAGCATGCGCAGCTCGATTCTCGCTGGACATGAGCGCCAGATGCAGCATTTCGCCCCGCGTCAGCGTGGTCCCGACCATCAGGCGCGAACGGCTGCCTTTTTCGGTATCCACATCGTCCTGGGTGATTGTCAGGGGCTCATCCATGGGCAACTTGGCCTGGGAAATGAGCATGCCCGTCATGAGCTTGGTCAGGGACGCAATCGGCAGCACCGCGTGGTCGTTCTTGCTGAGCAGAACCTCGTGCGTATCCTGGTCCATCACCAGCGCTACGCTGGACTTGAGGTCCAACGGATCATTGACTTCATGCAGGCCTGCAATTTGACCAAACGACTGCTTGGCCGGCACGAATGCCACCCGGGTGGGGGCCTTCGCCGTCTTGGCAGTCACCCGCACGGCCTTGGCACTGGTGTTGGCAGCCGCCTTGCGCGGCGCCACGGTACGCTTGGCGCTTGCCGAACTCACCTGTTTTTTGGAAGCGGCTTTTTTCTGTTCGCCCGCATGCACGAGGGGGCTCGCAAGGGCCGCACTTACAACGGCAACACCGAGGAACTGGAAAAAACGAGTCACTGCAGAGCGGTGGCGATGGTGCATCAATGTGCTCCAAACGGTAAGAAGTGTTGGGCAGTGTACAGAATCAAAAAAAATCGCGCAAGATCAACATCTTGCGCGACTTTCCCAGAAAGTGAGTGAAATTATAAATCGGTGACTCAGCCCTGCGCGGCCACCCGATCAGCTTTACTTTGTAACTTGTTCAAAGCACTCAGATAAGCCTTGGCGGATGCGACCACGATATCGGGGTCGGCCCCCACACCGTTCACCACCCGGCCGCTGTTTTGCAGGCGCACGGTGACCTCTCCTTGGCTCTCGGTCGATCCGCTGATCGCATTCACCGAGTAAAGCACCATCTCGGCGCCGCTCTTGACATGTGCCTCGATGGCCTTGAGCGAAGCATCCACCGGGCCATTGCCCTCGGACTCGCCACGCACTTCCTGCCCATCCACAGTGAACACAATGCGCGCGCGGGGCTGCTCTCCGGTTTCGCTTTGCTGGAACAACGAGACAAAACCATACTGCTCCTTTTCGGCCGTCACGCTCTCGTCGCTGACCAGGGCCAGGATGTCTTCGTCGAAAATTTCGCTCTTGCGGTCGGCCAGTTCCTTGAACTTGGCAAAGGCCACATTGATCTCGGTTTCACTGTCAAGCTGCACGCCCAGTTCCTGCAGACGTTGCTTGAAGGCGTTGCGACCGCTGAGCTTGCCCAGCACGATCTTGTTGGCCGACCAGCCTACATCTTCGGCGCGCATGATCTCGTAGGTGTCGCGGGCCTTGAGCACGCCATCCTGATGAATGCCGCTGGCATGCGCAAACGCATTGGCTCCCACCACCGCCTTGTTGGGCTGCACCACAAAACCGGTGGTCTGGCTCACCATGCGGCTGGCCGCCACGATGTGCTGGGTGTCAATACCCAGGTCCAGCCCGAAGTAGTCCTTGCGGGTCTTCACAGCCATCACGATCTCTTCGAGCGAGCAGTTGCCAGCGCGCTCTCCCAGGCCATTGATCGTGCACTCCACCTGACGCGCGCCGCCGATCTTCACGCCAGCCAGCGAGTTGGCCACGGCCATGCCCAGGTCGTTGTGGCAATGCACCGACCAGATGGCCTTGTCGCTGTTTGGAATGCGCTCGCGCAGCGTCTTGATGAAGTTGCCATACAGCTCAGGCACGGCATAGCCCACGGTGTCGGGCACGTTGATGGTGGTAGCGCCTTCGGCGATCACGGCTTCGAGCACGCGGCAGAGGAAGTCGGGGTCGCTGCGGTAGCCGTCTTCAGGGCTGAACTCAATGTCGGCCACGAGGTTGCGCGCAAAACGCACGGATTGCTTGGCCTGCTCCAGCACCTGTTCAGGGGTCATGCGCAGCTTCTTTTCCATGTGCAGCGCGCTGGTCGCGATGAACGTGTGGATGCGCGCACTGTTGGCTCCCCGAAGGGCTTCAGCCGCCCGCGAAATATCACGGTCGTTGGCACGCGAGAGCGAGCAGATGGTCGAGTCTTTGATCGCGTTGGCGATGGCCTGCACCGCTTCGAAATCACCATTGGAGCTGGCCGCGAAACCGGCTTCGATCACGTCCACCTTCAGGCGCTCGAGCTGGCGCGCAATGCGCAGCTTTTCGTCCTTGGTCATCGAAGCGCCGGGTGACTGCTCGCCATCGCGCAAGGTGGTGTCAAAAATGATCAGTTTGTCAGCCATGTTGTTCTCCTGGTATCGGTGGGTGGGGGGGACCCGCAACGTCAAATTTCTGGCGCCCAAAACAAAAGGCCCGTTGCGGGTGCATACGGGCCTTTGTGGAAAAAGTGTGCGCGTGCGCCTACTGTCTCCGCCCGTGGGGAGGTAGCAGTAGAGCCAGAGCAAACATGTTCATACAGCGCAATGTAGCACAACTGCGCTGCTGTAGCGGCTGTCACTTGTGCAACCCGCGTTCGTCCGGTTCGTCTGTCGAGGTGCTGATCACGCTGCTGTGCTGCCCCTTGGCCTTGCGCCAGGCATACACGGCGTAGCCAGAAAGGCCATAAAAAACGAAGACACCGAACAGCACGATGGGCGGGTGGATGTTGATGATGGCAATGACCAGCGCAATCAACACGATGGCTGCGAAGGGCACGCTCTTTTTCATCTGGATGTCCTTGAAGCTGTAGAACGGCACGTTGGTCACCATGGTGAGCCCCGAGTACAGCGTGAAGGCAAACATCAACCAGGTGATCTGCGACCAGGTGAGCCAGGAATCCTCACCAGGCCGCACCCCCAACTCCGTCATCAGCCAGATGAAACCAGCGACCAGAGCAGCGGCAGCAGGCGAAGGCAGGCCCTGGAAGTAGCGCTTGTCCACCACCCCCGTATTCACGTTGAAGCGCGCCAGCCGCAGGGCCGCACACGCGCAGTACACAAAGGCCGCAATCCAGCCCCAGCGACCCAGGCCTTGCAGCGACCACTCGTAGGCAATCAGCGCGGGCGCGGCGCCAAAGGACACCATGTCAGACAGCGAATCCATCTGTTCGCCGAACGCGCTTTGCGTATTGGTCATGCGGGCGACACGCCCATCCAGGCTGTCGAGCACCATGGCGCAAAACACCCCCACGGCGGCCATGTCGAAACGGCCATTCATCGCCATGACGATGGAATAGAACCCCCCGAACAAAGCGGCCAGCGTGAACAGGTTGGGCAGGATGTAGATGCCCTTGCGCCGTTTGCGCACCATCACACCAGGGTTGTCGGTGGATTCATTGCCGTCATGCATCAAAAAAGACCTCCAGCGCCTGCCCATCATGCGCAAGCCGCTACTGAATTTATAGTATTTCGCGTGAGCCTGCGGTGCACCAAGGTCACCACACGCACACAAGGCGAAGGTCGCAGTGTAGCGCCTGCACACCGGCGCACCCGGCAACAAAAAAGGCCACCGAAGTGGCCTTGGGATGCTTCGCTCGGAAGTATCAGTTGCGGGTCTGGTCAACCAGCTTGTTCTTGGCGATCCAGGGCATCATGGCGCGCAGCTGGCCACCCACCTTCTCGATGCTGTGATCGGCCGTGTTGCGGCGGCGGGCCGCCATCGATGGGTAGTTCAGGCGGCCTTCCTGGATGAACATCTTGGCGTAGTCGCCGTTCTGGATGCGCTTCAGGGCATTGCGCATGGCGGCGCGCGACTGCTCGTTGATCACTTCGGGGCCGGTCACGTACTCGCCGTACTCAGCGTTGTTCGAGATCGAGTAGTTCATGTTGGCAATGCCGCCTTCGTAGATCAGGTCCACGATGAGCTTGAGCTCGTGCAGGCATTCGAAATAGGCCATTTCAGGAGCGTAGCCAGCTTCAACCAGGGTTTCGTAACCCATC
>CAYXSL010000116.1:0-14626 GCA_964466605.1 uncultured Verminephrobacter sp. | reverse complement strand
CGTGCTCGAAGTGCCCGCACCATCGGCTGGCGTGCTGGCAGAAATCATCCAGGGCGACGGCGCCACCGTGGTGGCCGACCAGCTCATCGCCAAGATCGACACCGAAGGCAAAGCCGGTGCTGCCGCTCCTGCTCCGGCAGCAGCAGCTCCCGTGGCTGCTGCAGCACCAGCTGCCGCCCCCGCCGCTGCTGGCGGCTCCAAGGGTGATGTGGCCATGCCTGCCGCCGCCAAGCTGCTGGCCGACAACAACCTGTCTGTCTCGGCCTTGGCCGGTTCGGGCAAGGATGGCCGCGTGACCAAGGGTGATGTGCTGGCCGCAGTGGCGGGCGGCGCCAAGGCTGCCGTGGCTGCCGTGGCTGCGCCCAGCGTGATTCCCACTGGCGTGCCCACCAAGGCACTGCCCCAGGTGGCAGCGCCCGCTGGCAAGGAAGACCTGAGCGGCCGTCCCGAGCAGCGCGTGCCCATGAGCCGCCTGCGCGCCCGTGTGGCCGAGCGTCTGCTGCAGTCGCAGTCGACCAACGCCATCCTGACCACGTTCAACGAAGTGAACATGGCCCCTGTGATGGACCTGCGCAAGAAGTTCCAGGACAGCTTCACCAAGGAACACGGCACCAAGCTGGGCTTCATGTCCTTCTTCGTGAAGGCTGCGGTGCACGCCCTCAAGAAGTACCCCGTGCTGAATGCATCGGTGGATGGCAACGACATCGTCTACCACGGCTATTTCGACATCGGTATCGCCGTGGGTTCGCCACGCGGTTTGGTGGTGCCCATCCTGCGCAATGCAGACCAGATGAGCTTCGCCGACATCGAGAAGAAGATCGCCGAGTTCGGCAAGAAGGCTGCCGAAGGCAAGCTGGGTATTGAAGAAATGACCGGTGGCACGTTCTCCATCTCCAACGGCGGCACGTTCGGCTCCATGCTGTCCACCCCCATCATCAACCCGCCGCAGTCGGCCATCCTGGGCGTGCACGCCACCAAGGACCGCGCCGTGGTCGAAAACGGCCAGATCGTGATCCGCCCGATGAACTACCTGGCCATGTCCTATGACCACCGCATCATCGACGGCCGCGAAGCCGTGCTGGGCCTGGTGGCGATGAAGGACGCGCTGGAAGACCCATCGCGCCTGCTGTTCGACATCTGATCCCCTGACTGCATCGACCCACCCGCGTGGCCCGGCCTCTGGTCCTGCCCGCCGGTGGGTCTTTCTCCAACTGACTGAACGAGATTTCCCATGAGCAAACAATTTGATGTGATCGTCATTGGTGGCGGCCCTGGCGGCTACATTGCCGCCATCCGCGCCGCCCAGCTGGGCTTCAATGTCGCCTGTATCGACGAGTGGAAGAACGACAAGGGCGGCCCCGCACCCGGCGGCACCTGCACCAACGTCGGTTGCATCCCCTCCAAGGCGCTGCTGCAGTCGTCCGAGCACTTCGAGCATGCCAACAAGCACTTTGCCGAGCACGGCATCACGGCGACCGGCGTCAAGATGGACGTGGCCAAGATGATTGCCCGCAAGGACGCCGTCGTGAAGCAGAACAACGACGGCATCCTGTACCTGTTCAAGAAGAACAAGGTCAGCTTCTTCCACGGCCGTGGCTCGTTCGCCAAGGCCGTCGAGGGGGGTTACGAGATCAAGGTGGCGGGTGCCGCTGAAGAGACGCTGACCGGCAAGCAGATCATCATCGCCACCGGCTCCAACGCCCGTGCGCTGCCCGGCACGCCGTTTGATGAGGAACTGGTGCTGTCCAACGATGGCGCGCTGCGCGTCGGCGCCGTGCCCAAGAAGCTGGGCCTGATCGGCTCGGGCGTGATCGGCCTGGAAATGGGCTCGGTGTGGCGTCGCCTGGGTGCCGAAGTCACCATCCTTGAAGGCTTGCCCACGTTCCTGGGGGCAGTGGACGAGCAGATCGCCAAGGAAGCCAAGAAGGCCTTCGACAAGCAGGGCCTGAAGATCGAGCTGGGTGTGAAGGTCGGCGAGATCAAGACCGGCAAGAAGGGTGTGAGCATTGCCTACACCAACGCCAAGGGCGAAGCCCAATCGCTGGATGTGGACAAGCTCATTGTCTCCATCGGCCGCGTGCCGAACACCATCGGCCTGAACACCGAAGCTGTGGGCCTGCAACTCGACGAGCGCGGTGCCATCGTTGTGGACGGCGATTGCAAGACCAACCTGCCCGGCGTCTGGGCGGTGGGCGATGTGGTGCGTGGCCCGATGCTGGCGCACAAGGCCGAGGAAGAAGGCGTTGCCGTGGCCGAGCGCATCGCCGGCCAGCACGGTCACGTCAACTTCAACACCATTCCCTGGGTCATCTACACCAGCCCCGAGATCGCATGGGTGGGCCGCACCGAGCAGCAGCTCAAGGCCGATGGCGTGAAGTACAAGGCGGGCAGCTTCCCGTTCCTGGCCAACGGCCGTGCACGCGCACTGGGCGACACCACCGGCATGGTCAAGATGCTGGCCGATGCCGAGACCGATGAGATCCTGGGCGTGCACATCGTGGGCCCGCAGGCCAGCGAACTGATCTCCGAAGCGGTGGTCGCCATGGAGTTCAAGGCCAGCAGCGAAGACATCGCACGCATCTGCCACGCGCACCCTTCGCTGAGCGAAGCCACCAAGGAAGCGGCCCTGGCCGTGGACAAGCGCACTCTCAACTTCTGATATTTGAATAAAAAGGGCTTCAGCGCCTGCTAGTCATGCGCTGGTAGCTATCAAATTCATAGTATCGGAAGGGTGCCCATCCCGTGACAGTCAAACAGACTTACCTGGCCGAGCTGGCCGCTAAAGGCTACCAAAGCGATCCGGCCCAGCTGCGGGCCGTGGATGCGCTGCAGCGCTGCGCCGATGAGTGGGCTGCCTACAAGGCGCGGCGCTCCAACGCGCTGAAAAAGCTGATCAACCGGCCTGACATTCCGCGTGGCGTGTACATGTATGGCGGGGTGGGGCGGGGCAAGAGCTTCCTGATGGAATGCTTTTTCAACGCCGTCCCCTTGAAGCGCAAGGTGCGCCTGCATTTCCATGAGTTCATGCGCGAGGTGCACCGCGAACTGGTGGCGCTGCAGGGCACACAAAACCCCCTCGACGTGCTGGGCGAGCGCATTGCCAAGCGCTACAAGCTCATCTGCTTTGATGAGTTCCATGTGGCGGACATCACGGACGCGATGATCCTGCACCGGCTGCTGGTGGCACTGTTCGACAACGGCGTGGGTTTTGTCACCACCTCCAACTTCAAACCGGACGATCTGTACCCCGGTGGCCTGCACCGCGACCGCATCCTGCCCGCGATTGCGTTGCTCAATGAGAAGCTGGAAGTAGTCAACGTGGACAACGGCACCGACTACCGGCGCCGCACGCTCGAGCATGTGAAGCTCTACCACACGCCCCTGGGCCCCGAGGCCGACGTCGAAATGAGCCAGGCCTTCGACCAGTTGGCCGAGGTGCATGACGAAGACCCGGTGCTGCACATCGAGCAGCGCGAGATTCGCGCACGGCGCAAGGCCGGTGGCGTGGTGTGGTTTGACTTCAAGGCGCTGTGCGGTGGCCCGCGTTCGCAGAACGACTACCTGGAGATCGCCACGCAGTTCCACACCGTGCTGCTCTCCGACGTGCCCTACATGCCGGTGAGCATGGCGTCGCCCGCGCGGCGCTTCACCTGGCTGGTGGACGTGCTGTACGACCGACGGGTCAAGCTCATCCTGTCGGCGGCCGTGCCGCCCGAGCAGCTCTACACAGAAGGTCCGCTGGCACACGAGTTTCCGCGCACGGTGTCGCGTCTCAACGAAATGCAATCCAAGGAGTTCCTGGATCTGGAGCGCCGCATGGTGGATACGGGGCTGACATGAGGCAACGCGAATACTTTGCGGCTACGGTGCTTGCCGCCTTGCTGGCGCTACCGGTGGCCCCCGTGTGGGCCCAGGCCACCGATGGAGCACAGGACGGCGCTGCGGCCGCTGCGGCCGCCCACCGCAAGGCCGAGCACGAGCGCATTCGCCACGAACGCGAGGCGCTGGCCGCCGTGCGCCAGAAGGAAGAAGCGGCCTGCTACAAGCAATTTGCAGTAGAGGACTGCCTGCGCAGTGTTCGCACCAAGGCGCGTGAAACCGGCGACCGACTCCGTGCCCAGGAGGTGGAGTTGAATGACGCCGAGCGCCGAGAGAAGGCGGCTGAGCGCCTGCGTTCCATCGAGGAAAAGCAAAAGGCCGTGCCGCCCCCAACGTCCAGAGGGCAGGGTACGGATGCCTCGGTGCGCAAAACCCCGGCAGATCCGGCGAGCACCAAGGCGCAGCGGGACCATGACGCTGAGCAGCGCGCGCTGTCGCAGCGCGACCGGGTTCAGCAGCATGACAACGAGCAGGCTGCCCGTGCGGCAACGCAGGCAGATCGCGCGGCCCAGGCGCGCGTCCGCCATGGGGAAGCCCTGAAAGCGGCAGACGAGCGACGCGCACGGGTCGAAAAGTCCCAGGCAGATGCCGCCGCAAAGGGGCACCCGCCTGCTGCGCCGTTGCCAACACCAGCGCGGGAGGCGTCCAGCCCTGCGCGGTGAGTGCCTGTGAAAAAAGGCGGGAGCAGCAGCTGCCTGCTGGCCCATCGTTTTATGGGAGCAAGCTGCTACTAACGGCTGGGAGAACCGGCAGCCGCCTGGCTGTCCGATGGTCCCATGCGGCTGCAGCGGCCCGTGGATGGTGGGTCAGGCGCGGCCCGCGTCGAGCGGAACGAGGCGTGCGACCTTCTTTTCTTCGACAAGCGCTTCAATCTTCACGATGACCAGCGACAGGTTGTCGCCGCCGCCCCGGGCCCGGGAACGCGCTTTTTCAATCAGGAACTCAGTGGCTTCGCGGGGCGACAGCGAATCCACCACCGAGGCCAGCTCGGTGGGCGAGAAGTAGTGCCAGACACCATCGCTGCAGGCGAGCAATACATCACCTGGCTGCAGCTGCGGAATGATGTGGGTGGTAACGGGTGGGTCGCTTTCGGTGCCCAGGCAGCCCACGAGGATGTTGGAGTGGGGGTGGTTGTTGGCTTCGGCCTCGGTCAGTTCACCCCGGTCCACCAGCGCCTGGACGTAGGAATGGTCGCTGGTGCGAAACACCATGCGGGGCCCCTGGAAATGGTAGATGCGTGAATCGCCCGCATGCACCCAGTGGCAGTCGCCCCGGGGGTTGATGAGGAAGGCGGCAATCGTGCTATGGGGTTCCTGTTCCGCCGAAATGGCCGTCAGTCGGATGACGATGTGGGCCTCTTCAACCATGTTCTTGAGCATGGAGACGGCGTCGTCGGTGTCGGGTGAGTAGCGCTCGAACAGCTGCCGCGCGGTCATCATGACCTGATCAGATGCCTTGCGGCCACCGCTGCGGCCACCCATGCCATCGGCGATCACGCCCAGCACACAGCCATTGTGGCGGGCGTGGGAGATCAGGGTCACCTGGTCCTGCTGGTATTCCCGGTCGCCCTTGTGGATGCCGGTGGACGCGATAAGGCGAAACGCTTTGGTCATGCTGGTGATTGTGGGGGCACGTGCACAAACGCTCGTCGTGAAAACGGGCCAAGCGCGTATTATCCGCCCGCCTGTGGCATTTTCGCCATGCTTGTGGCGCTCCGCCTTGAAACCCAGTCTCCACTCTCCCCATCGACAACTGATCGAATTGCGCATGGAACATGCCGATCTGGACGCGTTGATCGATCGATGCGCCCCCGATGCGGCGCCCGACGAATTGGCGCTGCGCAGGCTGAAGAAGCGCCGCTTGGTCCTGCGCGACGCGATGGACAGGCTGGAACGTGAACTCCTGCCCCGTGAGCCTGCCTGATGGCGCTGGTTGACATGGTCGCAGAGGTGTTTGCCTGCGGCGGTGTTCTGGAGCGGGCGGACGCACACTTCCAGCCCCGCGAAGGGCAAACCCAGATGGCCTGCGCCGTTGCACGGACCATCGAAGCAGGGGGCGCCCTGGTGGTGGAGGCGGGCACCGGGGTGGGCAAGACTTTCTCTTATCTGGTGCCCGCCCTGCTCAGCGGCGAGCGGGTGCTGCTGTCCACCGCCACCAAGGCGCTGCAGGACCAGCTTTTTGCGCGGGACTTGCCTTGGCTGGTAGAAACGCTGGGCATGCCCGTGCGCACGGCGCTGCTCAAAGGCCGCTCCAGCTACCTCTGCCTGTACCGCATGGAACTGGCGCGCCGAGACGCGCAGGCCCAAGACCGGGGTGTGGCGCGTGTGCTGGCCAAGGTTGAGGACTGGTCACACCACACCCAATCGGGCGACCTGGCGGAACTGACGGGGCTGGATGACCGCTCGCCCGTGATTCCCCTGGTCACCTCCACCCGCGAGAACTGCCTGGGGTCGCAATGCCCTCAGTTCCGCCCCTGCCATGTGCACCGGGCGCGGCGCGAGGCGCTGGCGGCCGACATCGTGGTCATCAACCACCACCTGTTTTTTGCTGATATTGCGGTGCGCGAGTCCGGCATGGCGGAGCTCTTGCCTTCGGTGCGTGTGGTGGTGTTTGATGAGGCGCACCAGATCAATGAGACCGGCGTGCAGTTCCTCGGCATCCAGTTGTCCACGGGGCAGGTGATGGACTTCAGCAGGGATTTGCTGGCCGCAGGCCTGCAGCGTGCGCGGGGCCTGGCGGATTGGGTGGGGCTATCTCGCCGCGTGGAGCTTTCTGTGCAGGACCTGCGTCTGGTTGCCCCTGCCGCTCTGGGCGCCACCAAACTGCGGTGGGCGGCCGATACACCGGAGGGCATCGTGGCGGAGCACTGGCACGGTGCGCTGCGCGGCGTGGGGCTGGCCTGCGCCCAGGCCCAGGAGGCGCTGGATACGGTCAGCGAGATGGCTCCAGACTTCGTGCGCCTGTATGAGCGCGGCTCGGAACTGCTGGCGCGCCTGGCCCGCTTCTCAGGTCCCAGTGATCCCGAGGTGGTGCGCTGGGTGGACGTGGGCACGCAGCTGCGGTTGGTTGAATCGCCGCTGGACATTGCCGAGGCCATGCGCACGCGCCTGTTGGGGGCGCCTGCCGAGGCTTCTGAGGATGCGGGCGGCGATGGCTGGCCCGATGACAGCCCGGCAGGCCCGGGCCGGGCCTGGGTCTTCACCTCGGCGACCCTGGGCGATGACGAACGCCTGAGCTGGTTCACCGAACGGGCAGGGCTGCAGGAAGCCGAAATCCTGCGTGTGGCCAGTCCATTCGACTACCCTGCGCAGGCTGCGCTGTATGTGCCCCGACACCTGCCTGCACCGGCCGACCCGGCCCACAGCACAGCGCTCGCGCAATGGGTAGGCCGTGCTGCCGAGCGGCTGGGAGGGCGCACCCTGGTACTCACCACCACGTTGAAGGCGCTGCGCGCGGTGGGGGAAGCACTCAAGAAGAGATTTGGGGCGTCTGGAGCGCTGGAGGTGCTGGTGCAGGGCGAGTGGCCCAAACGGCGGCTGATGGAGCGTTTTCGGGAGGGGTCTGACCATGGTCAGCCGGGCTGTGTGCTGGTCGCCTCCGCCACCTTCTGGGAAGGGTTCGATGTGCCCGGCGACGCGCTGCAGCTTGTGGTCATCGACAAGCTGCCGTTTCCGCCCCCTGGCGACCCCTTGGTTGAGGCGCGCACCCAGCGGATTGAAAAGGCGGGGGGGAAGGCTTTTAAGGCCTATGCACTGCCTGAGGCCGCGGTGGCGCTCAAGCAAGGGGCGGGGCGCCTGATCCGACGGGAGTCGGATCGGGGGATCCTGGTGGTTGGAGACACCCGCCTTGTCACCATGGGTTACGGAAAACGCCTGCTGGCAGCATTGCCGCCGATGCGGCGGCTGGAGTCGGAAGACGCTTTTGAAGAGGCCTTGCAGGCGCTGCTCACCAAACCTTCCACCATGGATCCGACTTGCCCTTGAAGCCGCCACTCATATAGGGGCTTTGGGGGTAAGACTTGTCCATCACGCGGCGTGCGTCATCACGCAGCTGGGTCATGCCCAAGGCGTCATAGGACTGAATCAGGATGTACAGCGCTTCTTCCAGCGCGGGCACGCCCTGGTAGTCGGCCACGGCCACCTGGGCGCGGCTGATGGCCGCCACATAGGCGCCACGCTGGAAATAGTAGCGCGCCACATGCACTTCGTACTGTGCAAGCGAGTTGACGATGTACGTCATGCGCTGGCGCGCGTCCTGCGTGTAGCGCGAGTCGGGGAAGCGGGTGGACAGTTCGCTGAAGGCCTCGAACGAATCCTTCGCAGCTTTTTGGTCGCGTTCGGACAGGTCCTGGCGCGAGATGAAGGAGAACAACCCCAGGTTGTCGTTGAAGTTCACCAGGCCCTTGAGGTAGAGCGCGTAGTCCAGTGCCGGGCTGGCGGGGTGCAGCTTCATGAAGCGGTCCAGCGTGGCGATGGCCTGGGCCTTTTCACCGGCCTTGTAGTGGGCGTAGGCCTTGTCGATCTGCGCCTGCTGCGCCAGCGGCGTGCCCGCTGCACGGCCTTCGAGCTTTTCGAGCAGCGGAACCGCCTTGTCGTAGGCGCCGCTGCTCATTTCGTCCTTGGCTTCCGAATGAATTCGGTTAGGGCTCCAGCCGGCCGTTTTGTCTTCGGGGGTGCTGGAGCAGCCCGCCAGCAGACCGGCAACCAGCAGGGCGGAAACGAGGGGCAATGGGGCACGCAGCATCGCAAGCAGCTTTCAGCAAATGAGGGAACAGGTGCACGTGGGGATGGGTTCGTCCGGGGGCGTGTGTTGCGCCTCCGGCCAAAGGGTCCACGGGCATCTTGAACAGAAAAGGCATTGTACTGGTGGCCGTTGCTGCCTAGCGGCGCCGTGTGCCCCGCTTTCCGGCGGGCAGGTGCAGGGCTTTCTACAATGGCTCCATGTTTGTTCACCTGCGCCTGCACACCGAATTTTCCGTCGTGGACGGGACCAACCGAATCGATGAGGTGGCCAAGGCGGCCGCCAAGGATGGCCAGCCTGCATTGGCCATCACCGATCTCAACAACCTTTTTGGCGCGATCAAGTTCTACAAGGAAGCCCGGGGCAAGGGCGTCAAGCCGATCCTGGGCGCAGAAATTTTTCTGGAAGGCGAAGCGGGGGCTGCGCCATCGCGAATGATCGTGCTGGTGCAAAGCCGTCAGGGCTACCTCAACCTGTCGGAGCTGCTGGCGCGCGCGTGGACGCGCAACGTGGTCAAGAATCTGGCGCTGTGCACCTGGGCCTGGCTGGAGGAGCTGTCCGAAGGCCTGATTGCACTCTCGGGCGCGCAGGCGGGCCCGGTGGGGCAGGCCCTGCTGAAGGGTGACGAGTCAGGCGCGGCCGACCTCGCACTGCGACTGGCGGGGATTTTTCCGCACCGGTTTTACGTAGAGTTGCAGCGCGCGGGTCGCCCTGACGATGAAGCCCATGTGGCCGCAGCGGCCCAGCTGGCGGCGCGCATGAATTTGCCTGTGGTGGCGACGCACCCGGTGCAATTTGCCACGGCAGACGACTACGAGGCCCACGAGGCCCGCATTTGCATCGCGGAAGGCGAGATCCTTGCAAATCCGCGCCGGGTGCGCAAATTCACCCGCGACCAGTATTTCAAGTCATCGGCCGAGATGGAGGCGCTGTTCGCTGACGTGCCCTCGGCCATTGCGAACACGGTGGAGATCGCCCAGCGCTGCAACCTCACGCTGGTGCTGGGCAAGCCGCAACTGCCGGACTTCCCCACGCCGAATGGCATACCGATCGACGAGCATTTCCGCAATGCATCCTTCGAAGGGCTGGAGGCACGCCTCAAACTGCTTTTCCCCAAGGAGGCCGACCGTGAACAGCAGCGCCCGCGCTATGTGGAGCGGCTGGAGTTCGAAATTGGCACCATCCTCAAGATGGGGTTCCCGGGCTACTTCCTGATCGTGGGCGACTTCATCCAGTGGGCCAAGGAAAACGGCTGTCCCGTGGGGCCGGGCCGGGGGTCGGGCGCGGGCTCGCTAGTGGCCTACGCGCTCAAGATCACGGACCTGGACCCACTTGAATACAACCTGCTGTTCGAGCGCTTTCTCAACCCTGAGCGGGTCTCGATGCCCGACTTCGACATCGACTTCTGCCAGGGCAACCGCGACCGTGTGATCGACTACGTGAAGGACAAGTACGGCAAGAACGCCGTGAGCCAGATCGCCACCTTCGGCACCATGGCCGCCAAGGCGGCCATCCGCGACGTGGGCCGGGTGATGGACATGAGCTACACCTTCTGCGATGGCATCTCCAAGCTGGTGCCGGGCAAGCCCGGCATGTCGTACACCTTGCAGTACCCGCCCGAGGTAAAGAAGGAGGGCGACAAGAACAACTACGCGCTGGAGCTGGAGCCTATGCTCTACGAGCGCGTGCGCAAGGAGGAAGACGTCAAGACCGTCATCGAGATGGCGCAGAAGCTCGAAGGCATGACGCGCAACATCGGCATGCACGCCGGGGGCGTGCTGATTGCGCCGGGCAAGCTCACCGATTTTTGCCCGCTCTACCAGCAGCCGGGCAGCGAATCGGCTGTGAGTCAGTATGACAAGGACGACGTGGAGGCCATCGGCCTCGTGAAGTTCGACTTTCTGGGCCTGGCCACGCTCACCATTCTGGAGATTGCGCGCGAGTTCATCATGAAGCGCCACAAGGGCCAGGAGAACTTCACGTTCGAGACCGTGCCGCTGGACGATGGCAAGACCTACAAGCTTTTTCAGGACGGGCTGACCGAGGCCGTGTTCCAGTTTGAAAGCCGGGGCATGCAGGGCATGCTCAAGGAGGCCAAACCCAGCCGCCTGGAGGACCTGATTGCCCTGAACGCGCTGTACCGCCCGGGCCCCATGGACCTGATCCCCACTTTCGTGAACCGCAAGCACGGCAAGGAACCGGTGGAGTACCCGCACCCCCTGGTCGAGCCCGTGCTGGCCGAAACCTACGGGATCATGGTGTACCAGGAGCAGGTGATGCAGACCGCTCAGGTGCTGGGCGGCTACAGCCTGGGCGGCGCAGACATGCTGCGCCGGGCCATGGGCAAGAAGAAGGCCGAGGAGATGGCCGAGCACCGCGAGATTTTCCGCAAGGGGGCGGCCGAGAAGGGCATCGACCAGAACAAGGCCGACGAGGTGTTCGACCTGATGGAGAAATTCGCAGGCTACGGCTTCAACAAGTCGCACGCCGCCGCGTACTCGCTGCTGGCGTACCACACGGGCTGGCTCAAGGTGCACTTCACGGCCGAGTTCTTCTGCGCGAACATGACCGTGGAAATGGACGACACCGACAAGCTCAAGGTGTTGTACGAGGATGCAGTCAAGCACTTCGGCATGACCTTCGAACCACCGGATGTGAACCGGGGCAAGTACCGGTTCGAGCCGGTCACAGACAAGATCATCCGCTACGGCCTGGGCGCGGTGAAGGGCACTGGCCAGCAGGCCATCGAAGCCATGGTGGCCGCGCGTGAAGGCCGGGGTGAGGGGCCGAATGGCTCCACCACCGGGCCTTTCAAGAGCCTGTTCGACTTCTGCCTGCGCGTAGACAAGTCGCGCATGAACAAACGTACCGTAGAAGCCCTGATCAAGGCCGGGGCCTTCGATTCGATCAACATGAACCGCGCGGCGCTCGTGGCGTCCATCGACCGCGCTTTTGACTTTGCGGCAGCTACGCTGGCCAATGTGAACCAGGGCGGGCTGTTCGACATGATGGGCGATGACGCCCATGGCTCGAGCACGCAGGAGCCCGACCTGGTGGAGGCGCTGCCCTGGGGTATCAAGGAGCGGCTCACGCTGGAGAAAACGGCCGTGGGCTTTTACCTGTCAGGCCACTTGTTCGATGAAGTGGCGACCGAGGTGCGCCGCTTCGTGCGCACCCAGATCGACGAACTGCTGGACAGCCGCGAGCCCCAGGTGCTGGCCGGGATCATCAGCGACTTCCGCGTCATCAACGGACAGCGGGGCAAGCTGGCCTTGTTCAAGCTGGATGACAAATCCGCCGTCATTGAAGCGTCGGCCGACGAGGCCTTGATCAGCACCTACCGCAACCAGCTCAAGGAAGACGAGTTCGTGGTGATGATGGGGCGCCTGCAGCTGGACCATTTCAGCGGCGGCCTGCGGGTGAAGGTACAGCAGGTGTGGGATCTGGCCGGCGCGCGCTGCCGGTTCGGCAAGTACCTGCATGTGGTGTTGGGGGACAAGCTGCCCGATGTGCCTCGCCTGGTGCAGGAGTTCCCGGCACGGCGGGAGGAAACTGCCGAAGGCGAGGTGACTGTGCATGGCCTGCGAGTGCGCATGGGCGTGCGCTGCAAGGCCGAGGACGCGGCGGCAGTGGCAGAGCTGCAACTGGGTGAAAGTGCCCGGTTTTTCCCTTCGGACGCAGCCCTGGCGGCGTGGACTGCGCAAGCGGGGCCGGGGGCTGCGACCGTGGTGTACGAATAGGGCAGTGCGCGCGCTTTCATTTGCTGCGCCACGGCTTGAAAAATACCGGGTCAACTCCCAACTTCTCCGGCGGCAGCCCCCTGCGTGGGTCGCTAGAATGATTTTCATGGCAACAAAACCACCTTCACCCCCCACCGCGCCGCCGGTTACACGGCCAGCGCGGGATGATGGCGGTTCGGTCGTGCTCGAAAGGCGCACACAAAAGACCCAGCCGCCCCAGATGTACCAGGTGGTCATGCTCAATGACGACTACACCCCCATGGAGTTTGTCATCGTGGTGCTGCAGGAGTTCTTCAGCAAGGACCGCGAAACGGCGACCCAGATCATGTTGAAGATCCATCTCGACGGCAAAGGCGTTTGCGGCGTGTATTCCCGCGACGTGGCTGCCACCAAGGTGGAGCAAGTGCTTGACGCCGCCCTCAAGGCGGGCCACCCACTGCAATGTGTCAGTGAGCCTGTTGAATAACAGGTCTTTTGTCCCGATCTAAAGTTATCCCTTCCACGCAAGCACAAAGGAGTTCACATGATTGCCCAGGAACTGGAAGTCAGCTTGCACATGGCCTTTGTTGAGGCCCGCCAGCAGCGCCACGAATTCATCACCGTGGAGCATCTGTTGCTTGCATTGCTTGATAACCCCAGCGCAGCGGAGGTGCTGCGCGCATGTTCGGCCAATATCGATGATCTGCGCTCATCGCTGTCGAACTTCATCAAAGACAACACCCCCCAGGTCGCCGGTACCGACGAGGTGGATACCCAGCCGACGCTGGGCTTCCAGCGCGTGATCCAGCGCGCCATCATGCACGTGCAGTCCACGGGCAATGGCAAGAAAGAGGTGACGGGCGCCAACGTGCTCGTGGCCATCTTTGGCGAGAAGGATTCGCACGCCGTGTACTACCTGCACCAGCAGGGTGTGACGCGCCTGGACGTGGTCAACTTCATCGCGCACGGCATCAAGAAGGGCGAGCCGCCCGAGCCGGCCAAGGCCGAGAACCAGGCCGAAGGCGAAGAGGGTGGTGGTGGCGAGCGCAGCGAAAAGGCCTCGCCTCTGGAGCAGTTCACCCAGAACCTGAACCAGGCTGCCAAGGACGGCAAGATCGACCCGCTGATCGGCCGCCACTACGAGGTCGAGCGCACGATCCAGATCCTGTGCCGCCGCCGCAAGAACAACCCGCTGCTGGTCGGTGAGGCTGGTGTGGGCAAGACGGCGATTGCCGAGGGCCTGGCCTGGCGCATCACCCAGAACGACGTGCCCGAGATCCTGGCCGAGGCCACGGTGTACTCGCTCGACATGGGCGCGCTGCTGGCGGGCACCAAGTACCGGGGTGATTTCGAGCAACGCCTCAAGGGCGTGCTCAAGTCGCTTAAGGACAAGCCCAACGCCATCCTGTTCATCGACGAGATCCACACGCTGATCGGCGCGGGTGCTGCCTCGGGCGGCACGCTCGATGCATCCAACCTCCTCAAGCCAGCGCTTTCCAGCGGCCAGCTCAAGTGCATCGGTGCGACCACGTTCACCGAGTACCGTGGCATCTTTGAAAAAGACGCTGCCCTGTCCCGCCGCTTCCAGAAGGTGGACGTGGTCGAGCCCAGCGTGGCCGAGACCATCGACATCTTGAAGGGCCTCAAGAGCCGCTTCGAAGAGCACCACAGCGTGAAGTACGCCGCTGCAGCGCTGCAGGCAGCAGCCGAGTTGAGCGCCAAGTACATCAACGACCGCCACCTGCCCGACAAGGCCATCGATGTGATCGATGAGGCCGGTGCTGCGCAGCGCATTCTGGTGCCCAGCAAGCGCAAGAAGACCATTGGCAAGGCCGAGATCGAGGAGATCGTGGCCAAGATCGCGCGCATCCCGCCCGCCAATGTCAGCAACGACGACCGCAGCAAGCTGCAGACGCTGGAGCGCGACTTGAAGAGCGTGGTGTTCGGTCAGGACAAGGCCCTCGAAGTGCTCGCCTCGTCCGTCAAGATGGCGCGTTCGGGTCTGGGCAAGGGCGACAAGCCGATTGGCTCGTTCCTGTTCAGCGGCCCCACGGGCGTGGGCAAGACCGAAGCGGCCAAGCAGCTCGCCTACATCATGGGCATTGAGCTGATCCGCTTCGACATGTCCGAGTACATGGAGCGCCACGCCGTGAGCCGTCTGATCGGCGCGCCTCCTGGGTACGTGGGTTTCGACCAGGGCGGCCTGCTGACCGAAGCCATCACGAAGAAGCCACACGCGGTGCTGCTGCTCGACGAGATCGAGAAGGCGCACCCGGACATCTTCAACG
>CAYXSL010000115.1:0-14627 GCA_964466605.1 uncultured Verminephrobacter sp. | reverse complement strand
GCGCAGCCACAGGCGCACGTCGGTGGCCACCTGGTCGTTGCGGCTGCGGCCGGTGTGCAGGCGCTTGCCCGCATCGCCCACCAGTTGCGTCAGGCGCGCCTCGATGTTCAGGTGCACGTCTTCCAGGTCCAGCTTCCACTCGAACGCGCCGGATTCGATCTCCGATGTGATCTGTGCCATGCCGCGCTGGATGGAGGCGTGGTCTTCGGCGCTGATCACGCCCTGCGCCGCCAGCATCTCGGCGTGCGCCAAACTGCCCGCGATGTCGGCCTGCCACAGGCGCTTGTCGAAGAACACGCTGGAGGTGTAGCGCTTGACCAGGTCGCTCATGGGCTCGGAAAACAGCGCCGACCAGGCTTGCGCCTTGGTGTCGAGCTGGTTGTGGGACGGCGCAGAGTCAGCGCTGGTGGCTTGGGCTTTGGACATAAGGAGGGCAATAATCCGGAGGTTCAGACACCCGGACTACCCGGGCGCCGCAATGCAAAACACGCAAATTTTATCGACCCAGCCCCCGCTGCCGGATTCTGCCCCTCCAGAACGGTCTGCGCGCAGCGTGCGGGCCGCAGCCGGCGCCGGGCCGGGCGGGCGGGCGCTGGTGTTCGACGCCTGCCAGGTGGGTGTGGTGCTGCGGGCCGTGCTGTTTGTGGAGGTGGTGGTGGGCGTGGGGGCCATGTACGGCACCAGCAGCCCGCTGCAATGGCTGGCCAGCCTGGCGCTGCTCACGGGCGGCGCCCTGCCCGCGACATTGGTGTGGCTCATCACCGCCTGCAGTCTCAAGACGGTGCTACAGCGCCTGCCCACCGCGCAGCAGTACGCGGCGGGTGTGCTGCTGGGGGCGCTGGCCGGGGCCTACGGTTGCGGCATGCTGGCGCTGGTGGGCATGGCCGCGTCGCCCCCCTGGCTGGCCAGCGCCGCCACGGGCGCCCTGCTGGCCGCCATGCTGGTGGCCGCCCTGGTGCTGCGCGCGCGCGGCCGCACCCCGGCCGCCACCACCGCGCGGCTGACCGAGCTGCAGTCGCGCATCCGTCCGCACTTTCTGTTCAACACCCTCAACAGTGCGATTGCCCTGGTGCGCGAAGAACCGGCCAAGGCCGAGTCGCTGCTGGAAGACCTCTCCGACCTGTTCCGCGTGGCCCTGGTGGAGCAAGGCGAGTCGGTCACGCTGGCCGAAGAGATCACGCTCGCGCGCCGCTACCTGGCCATTGAGGAGGTGCGTTTTGGCAAGCGCCTGCAGGTCCAGTGGAACCTGGACCCACGCACCGACGCCGCCCGCCTGCCCCCGCTGCTGCTGCAGCCGCTGGTGGAAAACGCCGTCAAACACGGCGTGGAGCCCAGCGCGCGCGGCGGCAAGCTGCGCGTGCTGACCGAGCTGCGCGGCAGCCGCGTGGTGGTGCGCATCACCAACACCCTGCCCCCGAAGGATGGCCGCCATGGCACGCCAGACGGTGGCGGTGCGGGCAGCAGCAAGGGGCATGGCATTGCGCTGGCCAATGTGCGTGCGCGGCTGGCACTGCTGCACGACGTGCAGGGCGAATTCACGGCGGGCGTGCAGGATGGCCTGTACCAGGTGCGCATCTCGCTGCCCGCGCCCGAGCCCAAAAAGAACCCTGGCCCACCCTCCCGCGCGCGGCACCCCGTGCGCCGGGGGGCGCCACCGCTGCGCCGGGGCGCGGTGCCCGCGCCTGACGACCATGCGCCCCTGGACGACCACCCACCCTTTGACCGCCCATGAACATCCTCATCGTTGACGACGAAGCCCTGGCCCGCAGCCGCCTGCGCACCCTGCTGTCCGACTGCGCGGACACCCAGCGCATCACCGTGGCCGAGGCCGCCAACGCGGGCGAGGCGCTGGCGCAGCTCGGCCCCACGGGCGGACGCGCGTTCGACCTGGTGCTGCTGGACATCCACATGCCGGGCCAGGACGGCCTCTCGCTGGCGCATGCGCTGCAAACCCTGCCCCACCCCCCGGCGGTGGTGTTCGTCACGGCCCATGCCGACCATGCCGTGAGCGCGTTTGAACTGGACGCGGTGGACTACCTCACCAAACCCGTGCGCCGCGAGCGCCTGCAGCAGGCGCTGGCCAAGGCGCAGCGCAGCGCCCGGCCCCCGGCCCCCGCCGCTGCGCCCAGCGTGCCCGAAGGCGAAACCCTGCTGATCCAGGACCGGGGCCGCACCGAGCGCCTGCCCCTGGCCGAGGTGCTGTACTTCAAGGCCGAGCAAAAGTACGTGACGGTTCGCACCCCCACCCGCAGCTACATCATGGACGGCTCGCTCAGCGAGATCGAAGCCAAGTACGCCCCCCGCTTCATGCGCATCCACCGCAACGCCCTGGTGGCCCGCCGCGCCGTGCGGGCGCTGGAGAAACACTACGACCCCGAGGAAGGCGAAGGCTGGGCCGTGCGCCTGCAAGGCTCCACCGAGCTGCTGGCGGTGTCGCGCAGGCAGGTGGCGGCGGTACGGGAAGAACTGGCGCGGTAGAGAGCCCCCTGAGGCGCTGCGCGCCTTCCCCCGGAGGAGGACTCCACCGGCGGCCGGCAGAGCCCGTTCCACTGGTGGCACTGGTATGGGGGTTCGCCAGCCTTTAACGGCGGAAAATTCTTAGAAAAACAAAGGCTACCGCCTGTCCATCAACGATTTATAGCCATCAATTTGATAGCAAATCTGCTGCTGCCAGGCCCGTGGCAGCGTGGCCTCAATGCGCGTGCGCCGCCCCGCTCACCAGCGTCACGATCACCATGCCTGCGATCAGCCAGGCGATCTGCGCAATGGTTTCGCGCGCCGTGAGGCGCTTTTGCAGCTGGGGGATCAGGTCGGCCAGCGCCACATACACAAAGCTGCTCGACGCCACGGCCAGGAAGTACGGCAAGAAGTCCTGCAACTGCCCCACCAGGAAGTAGCCGACCACCCCGCCCAGCGCCGTCACGGCGCCCGCCAGCGACACCTTGACCAGCGCCATGCGGCGGTTGGGGCTGGTCTGGCGCAGCACCACCAGGTCGCCCATGTGGTGTGGCACCTCGTGCGCCAGCACGGACACCGCAGCAATCACACCCAGGCGGATGTCAGCCAGGAAGGCCGAGGCGATCAGGATGCCGTCGCCAAAACAATGCACGCTGTCACCGGTCAACACGGCCCAGCCGCCCGAGCGCGGGCCATGGTGGTGGTGCGCATGGCTATGTCCATGGTCATGTCCGTGGTGGGCGTCGTGGGAATGCCCGTGGCCATGGCCATGGTCGTGAACCGCAGGCGCGGGGTGGCTGTGCTCGTGCCCGTGGTGCCACAGTTCGGCCTTGTCGAGCAGGAAGAAGAACACCACGCCCACCAGCAAGGTGGCAAACAGGTCGTGCGCGCCTGCCTGGCTCTCGAACGCCTCGGGCAGCAGGTGCATGAAGGCCGTGGCCAGCAGGGCCCCCGCCGCCAGGCTGAGCAGATGCTGCGGGCCCACACTGTCGGCCCGCCCGCCCAGGCCCAGCCGCATGAGCAGTGCGGCGAGCCACACGCTGCCAATGCCTGCGGCCAGCGTGGCCAGAATGATTGCTACCAAAGTCATAGCTGATTGCGCTTTATAGACAGGCGCCAGGGCCTATTTTCTTTCAAAAAACACACCCGGAATCGCGATAAAAAAGCCGCCCCTGGTGGGGGGCGGCTGCATTCGGCCCACCGGCACACGGCCGGGTTGGGTCGCACGGGGGGCCAGATCAGACCACGCCCTGCGCCTTGAACCAGGCCAGCGCACGCTTCCAGCCATCCTCGGCCGCTTCCTTGCGATAGCTCGCGCGGTAGTCGGCATGGAAGGCGTGGGGCGCGTCGGGGTACACCACAAATTCCGATGCCTTGGCCTGTGGCGAGCCACTGGCCAGGGCAGCTTTCATCTTATCAACCGTGTCAAGGGGGATGCCGGTGTCTTTTTCTCCGTACAGCCCCAGCACAGGCGCCTTGAGGATGGGGGCGATGTCCACAGGGTGCTTGGGCGTGAGTTCGCTCGCCTGGCCCACCAGGCGCCCATACCAGGCCACACCGGCCTTGACGGGGCCGTGCGCGGCATACAGCCAGGTGATGCGGCCGCCCCAGCAAAAGCCGGTGACGCCCACACGCGCTGCGTCGCCACCATTGGCGGCAGCCCACTGCACGGCGCCGTCCAGGTCGGCCATGACCTGGGCATCGGGCACCTTGGAGACGACCTCGGCCATGAGCTTGGCGATCTCGGTGTACTGTGAAGGGTCGCCCTGGCGCGCATACAGCTGGGGCGCAATGGCGAGGTAACCCGCCTTGGCAAACCGGCGGCAGGTGTCGGCGATGTATTCGTGCACACCAAAAATCTCCTGGATCACCAGCACCACCGGCAGGCCTGTCTTGCCCGCTGGTGCCGCGCGGTAGGCGGGCACCTTGAAGCCATTGACCATGAAGCTCACCTCGCCCGCCGTCAGCCCATCGGCCGGTGTGGCGATGGCGGTCTGCGCCATGATCGGTGCGGCGGCGGCCGCGTACCCCAGGCCCAGCGCCGCCTGCAGCGCGGTGCGGCGGGTGGCGCCCGCATCGGTGGTGCGGCCCGGCAGCAGGGCATGGGCGTCGGTGTGGAGGTCGTCATTGAGCATGGGAGGTTCTCCGAAAAAGGGGGCCAGGAAAGGGACGAGCCTCGCAGTCTAGGGCTTGTTGCGGGGTTTTGCAGGCCACCTGGCTGCAGCCCCCTGGGCATGCTTGCGGGCCGCACCAAGCGCCCCGCTGGGGTTTACCGCAGGGCGGCATTTTCGGGTATCGAAATTGGGGCAGCACTGCTAGACTTTCTGCGAACCGCCCGGCGCCTGCCGTGTGCACCCCGCCAACCCACCCCGTACCCGCCAGGTAGCCCAGCCCCTCAGCCCCTCGCCGCGACTGCCCCACCGCATGCACCGCACCAAGCCCCCTACCCTGCCGCGCGGACACCTGCTGGCGTTGCTGGTGGCGGGGGTTTGTGGTGCGGGCGGCCTGGCCCTACTGACCTGGGCGCTGGCCAGCCAGTCCATGGACCTGGCGACCCGCATCGCATCCACGGCCGCCGGGGCGGGACTGGTGGTCAGCGCATTGCTGTCATGGTGGCTGGTGCGGCAGATGTGGGCCCTGCGCGCCACGGCCAGCGAGGCCCAGGCCGCCGCCCAGCGCGCCAGCACCCAGCTGTCGGCCACGCTCGACATCCTGCCGGACGGGCTGGCCATCTACGACGCCGACGACCGCCTGGTGCTGTGCAACGCCCAGTACCGCGAGGTGAACACGGGCACCTCCATGGCCGTCGAATACGGCACGCTGTTCGAGGATGTGTTGCGCCGCGCCGCACGCTCGGGCCACATTGTTGACGCACGGCCCGACGTGAACACCTGGCTTGCCCACCGCATGGCCCGGCACCGTGCCCCCGAACTGCCCGAAGTCCAGGAGGTGGAGGGTGACCGCTGGATGCGGATCACCGAACGCCTCACCGAAGGGGGTGGCGTGGTGGTGCTGCGCGCCGACATCACCGATGTCGTGCACAAGGAGCGCGCGCTCAAGCGGGCGCTGCACGATGCCGAGCGCGCCGAACGCAGTCTGCGCGAGGCCGTCAATGCCATGCCCGCCGGGCTGGACATCTACGACGAGAACGACCGCCTGGTGCTGTGCAACGACCAGATGGCGCGGCTGCGGCCCCACCTGCCGGTGGCGGAGTCGCTGGGCAAGACCTACGAAGAACTGCTGCGAGCGGGCCTGCGCCACGGCATTCCTGAGGAGGCCAGCGGCCAGGAGGAGCTGTGGCTGGCGCACGAAATGGCACTTCGCGGCCACCGGCCCGGCCCCGAAGTGCGCCACTACCCCAACGGCGCGTGGATGCATATGCACGAAAGCCGCACGCCGTCAGGCATGACCGTGGTGGTGCGGCTGGACATCAGCGACCTGATCGAGCAGCGCCACAAGGTGGATGCCGCCCGGCAAGAGAACCAGCGCATACGGCAGCTGCTGGAGCGGGCGGTCGAGGCCTTGCCCGTGAGCATCGAGATTTTTGATGAGCAGGACCGCCTGGTGCTTTTCAACCAGCAGCTCTCGCGCATGTACCCGCACATGAACTATGCAGAGCACCTGGGCAAGGGCTTTGCAGACATCCTTCGCTATTCGGTGGAGCGGGGCCTGATCCCTTCGGCGCGGGGCCGCGAGGAGGCCTGGATTGCCGAGCGCCTGTCCGAGCACGGCAGCCGCACATCCACCCTGGTGCAGCGCCTGGCCGACGGGCGCTGGATCAACATCTATGAAACCCGCACTCCCGAGAACTACGTGGTGACGGTGCGTCTGGACATCACCGACCTGATCGAGCAGCGCCAGGCGCTGGAAAGCGCACAGGAGGCCGCCCAACAGGCGCGCCTGCTGCTGCAGGATGCCGTGGAATCACTGCCCGAAGGATTTGCCCTTTTTGATGCCGAGGACAAACTGGTGGTGTGTAACGCACAGTACCGCAGGCTCTACCCGATCTCGGCACCAGTGATCGTTCCAGGCAGCACCTTCGAGCAGATTGCACGCTATGGCGCCGAGCGGGGCCAGTATCTGGACGCCGTGGGCAACGAAGAAAGCTGGATCGCACAACGCGTGGCCGACCACCGCGCCGCCAACCAGGCGGTGCTGCAACGCCTGCCCGAGGGCCGCTGGCTGCAGGCCGACGAACGGCGCACCCCCCAGGGCGGCATCGCCGGTGTGCGCACCGACGTGACCCAGCTGGTGCGCAAGGAGCAGGAACTGGCCGCCGCCAACGCCAAGCTGGCCCTGCTGTCCACCACCGACGGCGTGACCGGCATCAGCAACCGGCGCCGCTTTGACGAGCGGCTGGCCGCCGAGTGGATGCGCTGCGGCCGCCACCACCTGCAGCTGGCCGTGGTGCTGATCGACATCGACCATTTCAAGCTCTACAACGACCACTATGGCCACCTGGCGGGCGACGAATGCCTGCGCCGCGTGGCCCAGCTGCTGCAGGGCAATATCCGCCGCGCAGACGAAATCGCCGCACGCTATGGCGGCGAAGAGTTTGTGCTGCTGCTGCCCGACGCCACCGTAGCCGACGCGGTGACCGCTGCCCAGCGTTGCATGGACAGCCTGCGCGAAGCCGCCCTGGCCCACCCCCGCTCCCCCACGGCACCGGTCATCACGCTCAGCGCTGGCGTGGCCAGCATGGTGCCGCGCCCCGGGGCCCAGCCAGACAGCCTGGTGCAGGCCGCCGACGCAGCCCTGTACCGCGCCAAACATGGCGGCCGCAACCGGCTGGAGGTGTTTGACGAGGTGCCCCCATGAAACGGGCGCGCCAGCCGGTGTTGGCCGCCGGGCTGAGGTGGCGCGCCGCCTGCAGCCGCCCCGCCCCAGAGCCCCTGCTCGCCTGGCTACCGCCCTTCCATGCGGGCCAGGCTCCCCGGCACCACATGGCGGTAGGCGTGGCGGGACAGCGCGGCCGCCAGCACCTGCGACGGGTTGACCAGCGTGAGCCCCGGCAGCCCGGCACGCGCTGACAACGCCAGCGGAATCTCGGTGCAGCCCATGATGAGCGTGGACACCCCGTGGCGCTGCTGCAGCGCCAGGGCCACTGCCTCGAACCGCTGGCGCGCCAGGGCGTAGTCACCCGCCTTCACACCGTCGTAGATGCCCTGCATCAGCAGCCCGCGCTCGCTGGCTCCGGGCACAAAACAATCGATGCCGCAAAGCGCCAGCTCGCCCTGGTACAGCCCGGCGTCGTAGGCCCCCTGGGTGGCCAGCAGTCCCACACCACGCACCTGCTGCCGGGCCAGCTCGGCCACCACTTCCTGCACACCGTGCAGCACCACCATCTGCGGAAACCGCTGCTGCAGGATGCCGTGCCACGCGTGGGCCGTGTTGCAGGCAATGGCCACCACCCGCGCGCCCAGCGCAGCCAGCCGCCCCGTGGCCTGCAGCATCGGGTCCGCTGGCTGGTGGGCGCCGGGGCGCGTGTCATTCAGCGCGGCCGTGCGGTCGGGTATGGGCACCTGTGCCAGCCAGTGCTCGGGGTAGGCTTGATCACGCACAGGGATACCCAGCGCCTCCATGCGCGCAGTGCAAGCCTGCACGAACAGGCGCACAAAATCTGCCCCGGCGGCGGGGCCCATCCCGCCCAGAATGCCCACCACCTGCGGGGCGTGCGCGGGGCTTGCAGACACCAAAGACATGCGCGCTCCAGCTCACTGGGCGGGCTTGTCGCTCTGGGCCACCAGGTTCTCGCGCAGCTCCTTGCCCATGGCCAGGTTCAGGCTCTGGTTGCGCGGTGGCACCGGCGACATGAACCACTTGGTGTAGAGCTTGTCGAATTCCCCGGACTTCATCATTCCGCCGATCACGCCGTTGACCAGGGCCTGGAACTGCGGGTCGTCCTTGCGCAGCATGCAGGCGTAGGGCTCCACTTGCAGCGAATCGCCCACCACCGTCCACTCGGCCGGGTTGCGCTGGTTGCCCATGAGGCCGAACAGCAGGATGTCGTCCATCGCAAACGCTTCCGCCCGCCCCGACTCCACCAGCAGCAGGGAGTCGTCATGGTCCTTGCCCAGCACGATCTCCATGTCCAGGTTCTGGTCGCGGTTGTACTTGCGAATCACTTGCGCATTGGTGGTGCCCGAGGTGCTGGCCACCTTCTTCCTGGCCAGGTCGGCGTAGTTCTTGACGCCCGAGGACTTCTTGGTCAGCAGGCGCGTGCCGGTGTAGAAGTAGTTGATGGCAAATTGCACATCCTTGCCGCGCACGCTGTTGTTGGTCGTCGATCCGCACTCCAGGTCGATGGTGCCGTTGGTCAGCAGCGGAATGCGGTTTTGCGATGTCACCGCCTGCAGCTCCACCTTGAGGGCCGGGTTGTTCAAACGCTTCTTCACCGCATCCACCACCGCGTTCGAAATATCCACCGAGAACCCCACGGGCACGCCCGGGCCCGCCAGGTAGCTGAAGGGCACCGACGACTCGCGGTAGGCCAGCGAGATCTTGCCCGTGTCGGCAATCTTCTTGAGCGTGTCGGCACTGGCCACGGTGCAGGCCAGCAGGCCGACCGCCACAAGGGCAGCAGAAGTGACGGCGGAGAGCTTCATGGGGATCCCTTTGCAAAAAAGCAGGTAAACGGGTGAATGAAAAAGCAGAACGCAGGGGCACTGTAAAAACTCGCGGCGCCGTTGAACAATTCATTCGCGGGGGTGCGTCATGATGAAAAGTTATGGCTCTTTTGCGGTGCACAACATTGCACCAACATGCTTCAGCACGCACCATTTGCGCCATGTCTCATGCAAAGGGCAGGCCCGGAGGCATTGGCGCGGAAGCACATAACTTACCGGCATGGGCAGGCACGGCATTGGCATTGTTCAAAGCGCAGGCCGCGCCCTACATTGGCCTGCAATCAGTCAACCATCCATTCCCCACAAGATGCAGGTATGTGTATTGGGCGCAGGCATCGTCGGCCTGGCCACGGCGTATGAACTCCAGCAGCGCGGCATGCAGGTCACCGTCATCGACCAGGCCCCGCCCGGCACCGGCGCCAGCGGCGGCAACGGCGCCCAGCTCAGCTACAGCTATGTGCAGCCCCTGGCCGATGCCAGCATCTGGCGCCAGTTACCCCGCCTGCTGCTGTCGCCCAGTTCCCCGCTCAAACTGCGGCCGCAATGGGACACGCACCAATGGCACTGGGGCCTCGCATTTCTGCGTGCCTGCAACCGGCACACGTCCGAGCGCAGCACCGAACGCCTGCTGGCCCTGGCCGCGCTGAGCCGCCACCGGCTCGAGGCCATGCTGCAGTCCGAATCCATCGACTGCGACTTCTCCCGCACCGGCAAGCTGGTGCTCTACGACACGCCCGCAGGCCTGGCCGCAGCCCAGCGGCAGATGGAACTGCAGCGCGCCTGGGGCAGCCAGCAGCAGGCCGTGTCGGCGGCGCGCTGCGTCGAGATCGAACCGGCGCTGCAGCACTACCAGCACCGCATTGCGGGCGCCATCCACACCCCCAGTGAATGCGCGGCCGACTGCCTCAAGCTATGCCAGGGTTTGCAGGCCGTGCTCGCCGCACGCGGCGTGCGCTTTCTGCTGGGCGCACGGGTGCAGGGCTTTGTGCGCCAGGGTCGGCGCATTGCCGCCGTGCAGACCAGTGCGGGCGCGGTGGAGGCCCAGCAGTTTGTGCTCGCCCTGGGCAGCCACAGCCACACCGTGGCCCGCAGCCTGGGGCTTCGCCTGCCGGTCTATCCACTCAAGGGCTACAGCATCACGCTTGATGCTGCCCAGGCCTCCGCAGCCCCGGGCGTCGTGCCCCGCGTCAACGTGACCGACGCCGCCCGCAAGGTGGTCTTTGCCCGCATCGGCCACCGCCTGCGCGTGGCCGGCATGGCCGAGCTGGTGGGGCACGACGCGCGCATCCCGCCCGCACGCATCGAAAGCCTTTGCCAAGCCACGCGCGCGCTGTTCCCGGGCTGCAGCCAGTTTGACGAACTGCGTCCCTGGACCGGCATGCGCCCCGCCACGCCCACCGGCCTGCCCGTGGTGGGCCTGCACGCCAGTGGTCCCAACAACCTGCTGCTCAACACGGGCCATGGTTCGCTGGGCTTCACGCTGGCATTTGGCACAGCCGCGCAAGTCGCCGAGCTGCTGGCGCCGGCCTGAACCCCACAGCCCCACGGCCTATTCCACGTCGGGCAAGTTCACGGAGGCCATGGTCTCGGCCACCGCCTGGCGCATGCACTGCGTCATGGCACTGGCCAGCAGCGAGCTGGGCCGGTTCACGGTGCGCAGTGACTTGATGGGTACAGCGATGTGGGGCGCCAGCGCCAGCACCTCCACTTTGCTGCGGTCGGCCGATGCGGCCGTGCAACTGTCCACCACCGCCACGGCATGGCCGTGGTGCGCCAGGGCCAGCGCCGCGTGGTAGGTCTGCACCGTGATCGCCGTCTGCAGCCCCACCCCGGCCTCGCGGCACGCATGGTTGACCACCGTACCGATGGGGTCGCGCACATCGAGCCGCACCACGGGCGTCTCCGCCAGGTCAGACAGGTGCACCACGCCCGCAGCCACCAGCGCAGCACCCAACATGCCCTTGGGCGCCACGCACACCATGCGGCCATCGGCCAGGTGCTCTTGCGTGAGCGCGGGGTGGGCAATGGCGCTGAACACAAAGCCCACATCCGCCTCCTGCAGCACCAGGGCCGACACGATCTGCGGCGAGTGCAGCGCATCGATGGTGACCTTCACATCCGGGTGCTTCTGCCGAAAGAACCGCAGCGCGCGCGGCAGCACCTCGTAGCTCAGTGCCAGCACGCTCAGGATGTGCAGCTCGCCTTCACGCTGGTCGTTCTTGAGGCTGTTGGCCAGGCGCTGCACATCATCGAGCTGGGTGAACAAGCGCTCGATGTGCGGGTACAGGGTCTGCGCCTCGGTGGTGGGCACCAGCTTGCCCTTGAGGCGGTGGAAGAGCGGAAAGCCCAGCTGCAATTCCGCATGGGCCAGGATGCGGCTGACCGCAGGCTGCGTGACGTTGATCAGACGGGCCGCCGCGCTCACGCTGCCGGTGAGCATGACGGCGTTGAAGACTTCTATGTGGCGAAGGCGCATACGCTAACGATGCAAGGAACAGGCCCGATGCGCAATCCTTGCATCCACCCATTGCGACTAAAACGAGTGCTTCGGCAGCGCGATAGTTACAGCGACATCGACGGCCGCGCTGCCATGGCCGCACGCCAGCGCAGCAGGTGCGGATGCTGCTCGCCGGGCTTGTGCTTGACCACACGCGCAAAGTCCACCGCCACCACCGCCGTGATGTCGGCCACGCTGAAGCGGTCAGTGGCAATGAATTCGCGGTCCGCGAGGCGCTCGTTGAGCAGCTGAAAGAACTGCCCCACACGCACCAGTCCACGCTCAGCCAGGGCCGGGATTTGCGGGTAGTCCACCGCGCCGGGCAATGCCCGGTTGGCCATGGCGGGCGCGCTGTTGCGCAGCGCCTCGGCAATGGCCTGCAGGCCCTCGAACTCCATGCGCCAGTTCCAGCTCGCAATCTCGGCCTTTTCTGCAGGCGTCTCGCCCAGCAGTGCAGGCTGCGGGTAGCGCGCCTCCAAATACGCCGTGATCGCCGCGTTGTCGGTCAGCAGCAAACCTTCTTCGGTGCGCAGCGCAGGTACTGTGCACTGTGGGTTGATCTGGCGGTAGGCCTCGCCCAGTTGCTCGCCATTGCGCAGGTCCACCTGCACGGTGCCGTGGGCCACGCCCTTTTCTGCCAGCAGGATGCGCGCACGGCGCGGGCTGGGCGCCGTGGCGCAGTCATACAAAGTAATCATGGTGACGCCTTGCAAAAAACACTCAGCGTGCGGGGGAAGAAGCTGCCGCTGCCGCCGCCTCGATCTTGTCCTGCGTCTTGGTGTCAAAGTCGCTGGCGTCATGCCGCTCGCGCAACTGGCTGGCCAGGTCGCCCTGCACCCGGTTCACCTTGCGCCCCCGCTGCACCGCCGGGCGCTTGGCCACCTGCTCGGCCCAGCGCACCACATGCGTGTATTCATGCACCTGCAAAAACTCGCCTGCGTTGTAGGCCTGCCCCTTCACCATCAGGCCGTACCAGGGCCAGATCGCCATGTCGGCCACCGTGTACTCGCTGCCCGCCACATACTCATGCTCGACCAAGCGCTGGTTGAGCACATCCAGTTGACGCTTGACCTCCATCGCGTAGCGGTTGATGGGGTACTCGTACTTCTCCGGCGCGTAGGCATAGAAATGCCCAAAACCACCGCCCAGAAACGGCGCGCTCCCCATCTGCCAAAACAGCCACGACAGGCACTCGGCCCGCGCCGCGCCGTCCTTGGGCAGGAAGGCGCTACCAAATTTCTCGGCCAGGTACATCAGGATGGCGCCGGACTCGAACACGCGCACGGGGTTGGCAGGGTCGGTGTGGTCCAGCAGCGCGGGGATCTTGGAGTTGGGGTTCACAGACACGAACCCGCTGCCAAACTGCTCCCCCTCGTTGATGCGAATCAGCCACGCGTCGTACTCCGCCCCGCTGTGGCCCAGCGCAAGCAGCTCTTCCAGCATGACAGTGACTTTTACACCATTAGGGGTGCCCAACGAATAGAGCTGCAGCGGATGGCGACCTACGGGCAGTTCCTTGTCATGCGTAGCACCGGCAATGGGCCGGTTGATGCTGGCGAACTGACCGCCGTTTTCCTTGTTCCATTGCCAGATGGCGGGGGGGGTGTAAGTCGAAGAATCAGGCATGCAGTGCTCCAGGCTATGAGCGGGACGCAAACAGGGTCCCGGTAATGTTCAAGGAGTTTATCGATGTCGATTCACTACAGCACTTGTCGAAACGATTGCCCAAGCAACCCGCTCGCTTGGTCCAAACCAATGCATTCGTTCCTATTCTTGGAGCACCCCATCCTTAGCCACAGACCACAAACGCCTTCGGACCATTTCCTCTAACTCAATCATCATTGGCTCGCCATCGGTTCGAAGCCTGTTAGTTGCCTCAAAAGCCCCTGCTCTGATACCGCCCGTTCCATGCTCCCGTATTCGATGTTCAAACTCTATGTTGGAACTGCAAATCAAATCTTCTAGTGCACGGAACTTCTCTGTGAAGCCTTCGGCAAAAAAGATGCTACTAACATCTAAATTACTTCGGTACTCGCGCCTGAGTTGTTCTACTTTCAGATAACGCTGCCATTCTGACCACCTGTAGTATGCGTTGTGACGTTCTTTTCCTACGAGCTGCTTGAACTCATTTCGCTCCCAATCTTCCATTCCTCTTTGAGCTAGATGGCGCTCGAATTCCTCTTGGGACATGCGTTCAACTTGGACAGTAAAAGACGCAACCGTGGCCGCTGACTGGTCATAGGCTTTGCGCAACAAAGCCCAACACTCTGAAAGCGCGGTGAATTCGCTGTCGTAGAGCTTTTTGGCTCTGTGAATTTCGCGATCAATAGTCGATTGCACGAAGCGAATAGTCTGATCTTGCTCAGCCTTCAGGTTCTGCAAGCGTTCCGCGAACCTCGCCTCGAGCCACTTTGAAGCAAAGAACTTGAACGAGGCATACGAGATTGCAACCAGCCCCCCACCTGCGGCTAAAAGGCCCACCAAATACTGGCAAACAACTTCGTAGATAAGTTCAATGTTCATCACAAATAAGAGGACTGATGGAAATCCATTGCCTTTGCGCACAAACGTACGGGCACGCTATCGGAGCCTCAATGCGCCTTATCCCAATTGGCCCCCACCCCCACCTCAGCCAGTAACGGCACCTTCAGCGCCGCCACCTCCGCCATCAGGCGCGGGATGTGGGTCTTGAGCCAGTCCACCTCGCTCTCGGGCAGTTCGAACACCAGTTCGTCGTGCACCTGCATGATCATCTGGATGCCGGGCTTGTGCGCATCCAGCTCCTTCTGCACGGCCACCATCGCCAGCTTGATCAAGTCCGCAGCGGTGCCTTGCATGGGCGCGTTGATGGCGGCGCGCTCGGCCCCGGCGCGGCGGGGGCCGTTGGGGGAGTTGATTTCGGGCAGGTACAGGCGGCGGCCAAACACGGTTTCGACATAGCCCATGGATTTGGCGGCGGCCTTGGTGTCGTCCATGTACTGCTTCACGCCGGGGTAGCGCTGGAAGTATTTGTCGATGTAGGCGGCAGCGGCCTTGGTTTCGATGCC
>CAYXSL010000114.1:0-14726 GCA_964466605.1 uncultured Verminephrobacter sp. | reverse complement strand
TCTCGCTGGTCAGCGGCGGAATGATGATGCGAAACGCCATGGGCAGCAGCACATAGCGGTAAGTCTGGAACGTGGTGAACCCCATGGCCATGCCGGCGTAACGCTGGCCGCGTGGCAGGGCCTGAATGCCCGAGCGCACCTGCTCGGCGATACGCGCCGAGGTAAAGAAACCCAACGCCAGCACCACCAGTGCAAAACCGGGCACGCCGCGCAGCACCGGAAACAGGGTGGGCAGCACGTGGTACCAGAGGAAAATCTGTACCAGCAGCGGAATATTGCGAAACAGCTCGACCCAGGCGTTGCCCAGGCGAACGATCATCGGACGGTCCTGCAACGTGCGCAGCGTACCGATGATGGAACCCAACACAAGTGCCAGCAGCAGCGCCAGCAGCGAAACGGACACGGTCCAGCCCCAGGCCGACAGCATCCAGTCCAGGTACGTGATGTCGCCGCCCTTGCCAAAGCAGCTTTGCACGACTTCCCGGTCCATGGTGTCCTGGCAGAACACCTGCCAATCCCAACTCATAGGAGCACCCCTTCAAATTTTGGTTATGCGTTGGGCGCCACCCTTGGCCCACCCAACAAAAAAGCCCCTTCAAACCGGTTGGCCGAAGGGGCACAAGCGTTGCGAAGATTACTTCTTGGCGTAGTCTTCCATGGGCTTGTCGTTGGGGTTGGCCCAGGCTGCCTTGGTGGCTTCAGACATGGGCAGACCGATCTTGATGTTGGTCGGTGGCACGGGTTGCATGAACCACTTGTCGTACAGCTTGGCCAGCGAGCCGTCGGCGATCTGGCGCTTGATGGAGTCGTCCACGGCCTTCTTGAAGGCAGGGTCGTCCTTGCGCAGCATGCAGGCGATGGGTTCCACGCTCAGAACTTCACCAACGATCTTGTAGTCGGCGGGGTTCTTGGACTTGGAGATGTTGGCAGCCAGGATGGAGCCGTCCATCACGAACGCGTCAGCGCGGCCGGTTTCCAGCATCAGGAAGCTGTCAGCGTGGTCCTTGCCGAACACTTCCTTGAAGTCAATGCCGCCTGCACGTTCGTGCTTGCGCAGGGTCTGCACGGAGGTGGTGCCGGTGGTGGTGGCCACGGTCTTGCCGTTCAGGTCCTTGATGGAGTTGATGCCCGAGTTGGCCTTCACCACGGTGCGCACTTCTTCCACGTAGGTGGTCACGGCAAAAGCCACGTCCTTCTGGCGGGCGGCGTTGTTGGTGGTGGAGCCGCACTCCAGGTCCACGGTGCCGTTGGTCACCAGGGGGATGCGGTTCTGCGAGGTCACGGGCTGGTACTTGATGTCCAGCTTGGCCAGGCCCAGCTGCTTCTGGATGTCATGCAGGACGATTCACCCATTTCGGTGTGGAAACCCACGTACTTGCCGTTGCCCAGCGTGTACGAAAGACCCGAAGACTCGCGCACGCCGAGCGTCACGCTGCCGGAGGCCTTGATCTTGGCCAGAGTGTCATTGGCCTGGGCAAATACGCTGCCAGCAGCCAAGGCGGTCACGGCAACCGCGAGCAAATGTTTCTTCATAGGGATCTCCTTGTGTTGAAAACGAAAAAAGGGGCGGATTTTAGAGACAGGGGCCTGCCGGGGGTAACCAGTCAGAACCACACTCCAAAAAGGGGTAGTACGCAACCCAGAGTATTAGTCAGAACGGGACCTGGTCTGTAGGGTATTTCCAGAAGTCGCGCAACAAGTAACTGACCGGCAGGTTCAGCACCGTGTTGTTGGGCGGGATGGGTTTGTTGAACCACTTGTCGTAAATCGGATAAATCTCGCGGCTGGTGATCAGGCGGCGCATTTCCTCGTCCACCAGCTTTTTGAACTCGGGGTCATTCTTGGGCAGCATGATGGCCAGCGGCTCGGTCGTCATGAAGCGGCCCACCACCTTCAGCGCCTTGGGGTCGGGCCGACCTGCAGCCAGGCCGTACAGCAGCACGTCGTCCATCACAAACGCGTCGGCCTCGCCCTTTTCCACCATCTCCACGGCCTTGGCATGGTCGGCCGCCTCCACGATGGTGATGCCCATCAGCCGTTCACGGTTGGCCTGGTCGGCCGCCTTCAGGGGCGTGGTGCCTTTGGTGGAGACCAGCTTCTTGCCATTGAGGTCCTCCACCTTGTCGATGGGGCTGGCCGCCTTGACCAGGAGACGCGCACCGGTGATGAAATGGGGGATGGTGAAGGCCACCTTCTGGCGCCGCTCGGCGTTGTTGGTGGTAGAGCCACACTCCATGTCGGCCTTGCCCTGTTCGATCAACGCGATGCGATTGGCTGAGGTGGCAGGCACCAGATCGATCTCCATGTCCTTCTTGCCGGTCTTCTTGCGCACCAGCTCGGCCATGCGCAGGCACAGGTCCAGCGCATAGCCCACAGGCTTGCCCGACTGGCTGTCGACATAAGAGAAAGGCACCGAGGATTCGCGGTAAGCGATGACCAGCTTGCCGCCGCCAGCCACGCGCTCCAGCACGCTGGCCTGCGCAGACGCACCGACCGCACAGCACAGCGCTGCGAGGCCCCAGGCCAATCCCCAATGCTGAACTTTCATACGATGCCCCTGTGAAGGAATGAACCGGGCTCGCAATCTTCGTGCCACCGTGGGGCCCTTCCAAGGCACACGCTGCGCTCTACCGATCCGGCGATGGCGCAGACTGTACGTGTCCAACCGATGAAATTCCAATGCCGTTTGGGCGCACAACTATGCAAACTGTTTATGTCCGTATTTACCCTTAGCATGAGGCCGCTTGGGCCTGAAGGTAGGTCCACAGCGCTTGCGCTGTGCCTTTGGGAGCATCCTTGCCATTGGGCTTTTCGCGGTAGGCCCGCACATCCATGGTCATCTGCAGGCCTTCAGCGTCCGGGGGTGCGGCACTGACGAGGCGGCGCGAGCGCAGTTCCTTCTTCACGGCGCTGTGGGGCAAGAAGGCCACGCCGTGCCCTTCCAGCGCCATGGCCTTGAGGCCCTCGGCCATATCAGTCTCGTACACGCGCTCCAGGTGGATGGGTGTCTGTGACTGCTTGAGGATGAGTTCGGTCACCCGCCCCAGATAGGCGCCAGGCGCATAGCCCAGGTAGGGCAGCGGCTGCCCCGCGCGGCCCGGCAGGCGGTGCACGGGCTGGCCGTCAGCGTCGGCCTTGCTGTAGGGCGACAGCACCTCCTGCCCCAGGCTGACCATTTCATACCGATCAGCATCGAGCTGAAACGGCTGCGAAGGGTGGTGGTAGGCAATCAGCAGGTCGCAACCACCCTCCACCAGCCGCATCACGGCGTCATGCACATTCAGCGCAATCAGGCGGCTTTTGAACGGTCCGAACTTGTCGTGCAGGCTGGACACCCAGGCCGGGAAGAACGTGAACGCCAGCGTGTGGGGCACAGCAAACTCGATCATGTCCTTGCCTGCGCTGGTGTGCGCGCGCAGCATGGCACGCGTGTTCTGCAGCGACTGGAGCATTTCCAGGGCCTGGTCGTACAGGGTCTTTCCGGCCGGGGTCAACCGGGTGGGGTAGGAGCTGCGGTCCACCAGGTCGGTGCCGGCCCAAGCCTCCAGCGCCTGGATGCGCCGCGAGAACGCTGGCTGGGTCACATGCCGCAGCTGCGCTGACCGGCTGAAGCTGCGGGTTTCCGCAAGACTGACGAAATCTTCAAGCCACTTGGTTTCCATCGGCGCATTATCCGCGCGCGGGCTGGAGCCTGCTGGCCGCCGGCATGAGGGTTTCTACAGAGCGCGCGGCGCATCGACGCAGGCCGCGCCCGCGTTTGCGGCACCGCACCAATGCTGTGCATGCATAGCAAGCGACGCATAATACCCAGCGCGTCTACCCCGCCTCATCATCGGTCAACGCCCCAGGTGCACAACGCCGCCGGGCAGCAAGATCGGCATCGGCCCCCTGTTCTTCTGACTCCCCGCGTTCATGTCCACCTCCACTCCCGATGGGCCATCTGCTGCGCCTCCAGCGCCCGCTGCAGTGCCCAGTGCCCCTGCCGACGAACCCCGCTCCCTGCGCCTGGAAGACTGGCTCATCGTCCTGACCATGGCCGCCCTGGCGCTCATCACCTTCGTGAACGTGATGGTGCGCTATTTCACCGATGCATCATTTGCGTGGACCGAAGAAATTTCGGTGTTCCTGATGATCGTGCTGGCCATGGTCGGCGGTTCCGCCGCCGTGGCGCGGCAGTTGCACATCCGTATCGAATTCTTTGCCGATGGCGGCTCGGAGCGCCGACGCCAGCTGCTGGCACAGTTCGGCGCCTTGATGGTGGCCCTGCTGTTTGCACTCATCACGGTGCTCAGCATCCGCGTGGTGTGGGACGACTACCGGTTTGAAGAAACCTCCCCTGGCATTGGCGTGCCGCAGTGGTGGTACTCGGTCTGGCTGCCGGTGCTGTGCGCACTGACCACGGCAAGGGCCTTGCAACTGTTCGCCCGGCTGCGGCGCGCGTCAGCGGAACAGGGAGCCCGCCCATGATCGCTACCCTGCTGTTTGTCGCCTTTCTGGGCATGATGTTTCTGGGCGTGCCGATTGGCGCGGCACTGGGCCTGGCGGGTGCTACCGCCATCGCCGTCGCCAATGCCGAGGCGCCCTGGTTCGGCCTGCTGGCGGTGCCGCAGAACTTTTACGCCGGCCTGGGCAAATACCCGCTGCTGGCGATCCCGATGTTTGTGCTCGTGGGCTCGATCTTCGACCGCTCGGGCGTGGCGTTGCGGCTGGTGAACTTTGCCGTGTCCATCGTGGGCCGGGGGCCAGGCATGTTGCCGCTGGTGGCGATTGCCGTGGCCATGTTCCTGGGCGGCATCTCGGGCTCGGGCCCCGCGACCGCCGCCGCCGTGGGTGGGGTGATGATCGCGGCCATGGCACGCGCCGGGTATCCCGCCGCCTACTCGGCCAGCGTGGTGGCCGGTGCCGCAGCCACCGACATTCTCATTCCGCCATCGGTCGCGTTCATCGTGTATTCGGTGCTGGTGCCGGGCGCCTCGGTGCCCGCACTCTTCGCCGCAGGCATGTTCCCCGGCATCCTGGCCGGCCTTGCGTTGATCGTGCCTGCCGTGTGGCTGGCCCGCCGCCACAAGATGGGCACCGCAGAGGCCGACATGCCGCGCCCGCCGTTCTGGCGCAGTCTGCGCGAGGCGTCCTGGGGACTGGCTGCGCCCGTGGTGATACTTGGGGGCATGCGTGCAGGCTGGTTCACCCCCACCGAAGCTGCGGTGGTGGCCGTGTTCTACGGGCTGTTTGTGGGCATGTGCGTCCACCGCACGATTCGTGTGCGCGACCTGTTCACCATCTTGCGTGAGGCGGGCGAGCTGTCCGCCGTGATCCTCGTGGTGGTGTCGCTGGCAGGCATCTTTGCGTTCTCGCTGTCCACCCTGGGAGTCATTGATCCCATTACACGCGCCATCGTGCAGTCCGGGCTGAGCGAGCAGGGCGTGCTCGGCGCGCTGATCGTCTTGCTGCTGATCGCCGGCATGTTCCTGGATGGCATCTCCATCTTCCTGATCTTTGTGCCCCTGCTCATGCCCATCCTGCAGCACTACCAGTGGGACGTGGTCTGGTTTGGCGTGGTGCTCACGCTTACCGTGGCCATCGGCCAGTTCACCCCGCCCATGGCGGTGAACCTGATGGTGTCCAGCAAGATCGCCAACGTGCGCATGGAGCAGACCACGCGCTGGGTCATCTGGCTGGTGCTGGCCATGACGCTGGCCATGCTGCTGGTCGTCGTGTTCCCGCAGATTGCGCTCTGGCTGCCCCAGCGCCTGGGCTACTGATTTTTCTCACCCATCCATCAACAAGGAGACAACCCATGAAACTGCGCACCTTCCTCGCCTCGGCCGTGGCCGCTGCGGCCGCCCTGGCCTTTACCGCGCCTGCCGCCATCGCGCAGACCACGTACAAGAGCGAGTACCGCATGTCGCTGGTGCTGGGCACCGCCTTTCCCTGGGGCAAGGGCGGCGAGCTGTGGGCCAACAAGGTGCGCGAGCGCACCAATGGCCGCATCAATATCAAGCTGTACCCCGGCGTGTCGCTGATCCAGGGCGACCAGACGCGCGAATTCAGCGCGCTGCGCCAGGGCGTGATCGACATGGCCGTGGGCTCCACCATCAACTGGTCGCCCCAGGTCAAGCAGCTCAACCTGTTCTCGCTGCCCTTCCTGTTCCCTGACTACGCCGCTGTGGACGCGGTGACGCAGGGTGATGTGGGCAAGCAGATCTTCACCACGCTGGAGAAGGCAGGCGTCGTGCCCCTCGCCTGGGGTGAAAACGGCTACCGCGAAATCTCCAACTCCAAGCTGGCCATCAAGAGCCCTGCCGACCTCAAGGGCCTGAAGATCCGCGTGGTGGGCTCGCCCCTGTTCCTGGACACCTTCACCGCGCTGGGTGCCAACCCCACGCAAATGAGCTGGGCCGACGCACAGCCCGCGTTTGCCAGCGGCGCCGTGGACGGCCAGGAGAACCCCATCGCCGTATACCAGGCCGCCAAGCTGCACACCGTGGCGCAGAAGCACATCACCATGTGGGGCTACGTGAACGACCCGCTGGTGTTCGTGGTGAACAAGGACATCTGGGCGTCGTGGACCCCAGCGGACCGCGATATCGTGAAGCAGGCCGCCATCGACGCCGGCAAGGAAGAAATCGCTATTGCCCGCAAAGGCATGGTCGAGGCCGACAAGCCCCTGCTCAAGGAAATCGCGGCCAACGGCGTGACCGTCACGCAGCTCTCCGCCGCCGAGCGCGACGCGTTCGTGAAGGCCACGCGCCCCGTGTACGAAAAGTGGAAGGGCCAGATTGGCGCCGACCTGGTGGGCGCCGCAGAGAAGGCCATTGCCGCCCGCAAGAAGTAATCCTTCAGCGGACCTAGCACCGGTGCGTGGCAGTCGCCCGGTGTCTGCCCAAGCCCCGCCATGGCGGGGCTTTTTGCTGAGCGGGCACAAAGGCAACTGCGGGTGACGTGCCTGCAATGTCGCTATCTATTTAATAGCATTCAAGGCATATTGCACTAGCGCTACCCACCACTTTCACTTCAAATCATCGGGAACCGGGTGCTTGACCGCGTTTTTGCGCAGCTTGTGCTCCACCGCCTCGGCCAGGTCCACGCCCGCGTGGTCCGCCAGCTGCAGCAGGTACAGCAGCACGTCGGCCACCTCATCGGCAATGGGCTCTTTCAGCGCCGGGTCCTCACGCACCGCGAGCGACTGCTCCGGCGTCATCCACTGAAAGATCTCCGCCAGCTCGGCCGCCTCCACCATCAGCGCCATCGCCAGGTTCTTGGGCGTGTGGAACGGCTGCCACTGCCGCTCTGCCGCAAATGTGCGCAACCGGGCCTGCAGCGCCGTCAGATCGACAGACATTCCATTGCTCCTGATTCAATAGCTACCAGCGCATATTCAACATGCGCTAGCGGCCTGAAATACCTGAAACCCATCACACCGGCGTGACCGGTACCTCGCCGGCCAGGTGGCGCCGGGCGTTCTCCATGAACCGGTCCACCGAGGCCTGCACGGCCTCGGGCGACCAGCCCGCCACATGGGGCGTGAGCACCAGGTTGTCCAGGTCCAGCAGCTCGGTCGGGGGTAAGGGCTCGCTCTCGTACACGTCCAGGCCCGCTGCGGCGATGCGGCCTTCGCGCAGAGCGGCGGCCAGGGCGGCAGTGTCGATCACGCTGCCACGGGCGATGTTGACCACTACGCCACGCGGGCCCAGCGCCTTCAGCACCGCTGCGTTGACCAGATGTTTGGTGCCCGCGCCGCCAGGCGTGGCGATGACAAGAAAGTCTGCCCACGCGGCCAGCGCTGCCACATCGGCAAAGTAGCGGTAAGGCACATCGGTGCGCGCACTGCGGTTGTGGTAGCCCACCTCGATCTCGAAGCCCAGCGCGCGCTGCGCAATCTTCTTGCCGATGGTGCCCAGGCCGATGATGCCCAGGCGTTTGTGCGACACGTTGGGTGGCAGCGGCAAAGCGGTGCGCCAGACGCCTGCGCGGGTGGCCTTGTCCAGCGGCAGGATGCGGCGCTGCGCCGCAATCAGCAGGCCCCAGGTGTGGTCGGCCACGCAGTCGTCGTTGGTGCCCGCACCCGTAGCCACCACGATGCCCCGGGCCTTGGCGTAGTCCACCGCCACGTTCTCGTAACCGGCGCCGAGCGCGCAAATGAGGGTGAGCGCGGGCAGCGCATCGATCTGCGCCGGGCTCAGGCCCACCGAGCCGATGGTCAACACCACCCGCACACGGCTGCCGTGCTGCGCGATGGCGGCTGCGGCCTGTGGCGCGTCAGGGGCGTAGATCACTTCAAAGGTCTGGGCCATCTGGGCGATGTGCTCTTCAGACAAAAACATGAGGGCGAGAAGGACGGGCTTCATGGATGACAAATCGCGAAACAAATCAAAGAGAGAAAGACGCTGCTCAAGCGGCGGCATCGCTTTGCTGGAGCGACCACATGCTGGCGTAGCGGCCGCCGAGGGCCAGCAGCTGCGCGTGCGTGCCGCGCTCGATGATGCGGCCCGCGTCCATGACCAGGATCTCGTGCGCGTCCACCACTGTTGACAGGCGGTGGGCAATCACCAGCGTGGTCTTGTTCTGCGCCACGCCCTGCAGCTCGGCCTGGATGGCGCGCTCGTTGGCGGAGTCCAGCGCGCTGGTGGCTTCGTCAAAGATCAGGATGGGCGGGTTCTTGAGCAGGGTGCGCGCAATCGCCACCCGCTGCTTTTCACCGCCTGAGAGCTTGAGCCCGCGCTCGCCCACCATGGTGGCGTAGCCCTTGGGCGTGCTGGCGATGAAGTCGTGGATGCGCGCGGCCCGGGCGGCGGCTTCGATCTCTTCCTGCGTCGCTCCAGGGCGGCCATAGGCGATGTTGTAGGCCACGGTGTCGTTGAACAGCACCGTGTCCTGCGGCACGATGCCAATCGCCTGGCGCACGCTGGCCTGGGTCACGCTGCGGATCTCCTGCCCCGCAATGGTGATGCGGCCCTGCTGGATGTCGTAGAAGCGGAACAGCAGCCGCGCCAGGGTGCTTTTGCCCGAGCCCGAGGGCCCGACCACTGCCACCGTCTTGCCCGCCGGAATCTCGAAGCTGATGCCCTGCAGGATGGTGCGCCCGCCCTTGGGGTCATACGCAAACACCACGTCCTCGAAGCGCACGGTGGGCTGGTCCAACCCTGCCAGCGGCTGGGCGCCGGGGGCATCGGCCACCTCGCGCTCCTTGTCCATCAGCGTGAACATCTTGTCCAGGTCGGTGAGGCTTTGCTTGATCTCGCGGTAGATCACCCCCAGGAAGTTGAGCGGGATGTAGAGCTGGATCATGAACGCGTTGACCATGACCAGGTCGCCCAGCGTCATGCGGCCATCGACCACGCCCTGCGTGGCGCGCCACAGCATGGCCACCAAGCCCACGGCAATGATGAGCTGCTGGCCGGTGTTGAGCATGGACAGCGTGGTCTGGCTCTTCAGGCGCGCTCGGCGCAGGCGCTCCAGGCTTTCGTCGTAGCGGCGGGCCTCGAAGCCTTCGTTGTTGAAGTACTTGACTGTCTCGTAGTTGAGCAGCGAGTCCACGGCCTTGGAATGCGCGGCCGAATCGAACTCGTTGGCCTCGCGGCGAAATTTGGTCCGCCACTCGGTCACCAGCACCGTGAAGGTGATGTACAGCGCCAACGCTGCCAATGTGATCCACGCAAACCAGACGTCGAACTTGATGGCCAGCACCGACAGCACCAGAACCACCTCGACCAGCGTGGCCACCACATTGAACAGCGTGAACGAGATCAGCGACTCGATGCCGCGCACACCGCGCTCGATGTCACGCGTCATGCCACCCGTCTGGCGCTCCAGATGAAACCGCAGGCTCAGGGCGTGCAGGTGCTCAAAGGTCTGCAGCGCAATCGAGCGCGCTGCGCCCTGCGTGGCCTTGGCAAACACCAGCTCGCGCAGCTCGGTGAACAGCGAGGTGGACAGCCGCAGCGCGCCGTAGGCCACCAACAGCCCCACCGGCACCACCAGCAGCGCGGCGGGGTCGCCCGGCTTCAGGCTCATGGCATCGACCAGCGTCTTGAGCAGGATGGGCACGCCCACGTTGGCGAACTTGGCGCCCACCATGAAGACGATGGCGGCGATCACGCGCCATTTGTATTGCCACAGGTAGGGCAGCAATCGGTGCAGGGTGACCCAGTCCGACTGGACCGGTGCGGGACTGGCGGCCGTGCCACTGGCGGTGGCACCGGGCGCGCTGGCGGCGGCAGGGGGGGAGGTTTCGCCGTGGTGGCGCATGGGGGACAATTCCGGTTGTTGTTTTTACCGACCTGGCTGATGCCCAGGTGGCTTTTTCAGGGCGCGAGGCCTTGTGAAACCACCGGTTTCCCCAAGGATTGGCTCAGCCCCAACCGAGATTGTGCCCATGTCTGCCGTTTTCAGCCCACCACCCGCCGCATTGCCCACCGACAAGGAGCTGGTGCTCAAGGTCATCCCCATGCCCGCCGACACGAACGGCAATGGCGACATCTTTGGCGGATGGGTGATGGCGCAGGTGGACTTGGCGGGCTCCGTGCTGCCCGCGCGCTACATCCAGGGCCGCATGGCCACGGTGGCGGTCAATGAATTCATCTTCAAGCAGCCCGTGCGCGTGGGCGACATCCTGTCGTTCTTCTCGGCCATCACGCGGGTGGGCAACACCTCGGTCACAGTAGAGGTGGAGGTGTATGCCGAGCGTTTTTCTGCCCAGGGGCAGTATGTGAAAGTGACGGAGGCGCGCCTGACGTACGTGGCCATCGACCACCAAGGCAGGCCGCGCCCGGTGCCAAAGCACAACGCGCCTGCATAAGCGGACGAAGGGCCGCGCCGGGCAGCGTCTGCCCGCACGCGGCCCCAGGGGCTGGATCAGGCGGCCAACGCGGCAGGCTCTGCCCTCAACGGCGCTGCAGCGCGCTGTGTGCTGCTAGACGAGGAGGAAGAAAACCCCGCCTCGATCTCACCCGCCAGCTGGCCGCCCTCTTCCACCACGAGCTTGCCGTAGCGGATCTTGCCGTTGACTTTGCCCGAGCTGTAGATCACCAGCTTCTGGCGCACGGTGAGCGTGCCGTTGAATTCGCCGTGGATCTCGGCAATGTCGATCTCGGCCGAGCCCTTGAACGCCCCGTTCTCCGAGATCTGGATCACGCGCGAGTCCATCGTGGCCTCGACGGTGCCCTCGACCACGAGGGTGTCGCAATCGGTGATCTCCACGCCCTTGAGCTTGATGTTGGGCCCCACCGTGAGCTTGCTGCCCGAGCTGTCGCTGGCGCTGCTGGGCTTGGGGGCTGCCGCTGGGGGCACCGGCTGTGCCGATGCGGCACTGTTGTTCACCGCATTGCTCCCCAATACGGAGCCTGAGGTGGTGCTGCTGCGGGGTTGAAACGATTCGGGTTCACGCTTGCCAAAGAAGGGGTTTTGCACGGCCATCAGATCTCCTTGAAAAGAGGCCATGCTAGGTTTGCGGCACGCAAAAAAATGCCCTCGTTACGCAAGAACCGTAACCAAACGGTTCGATGGTTGCATGCGCTTGCAGGGCTTGCGGGATCACACATCCCGCGGTTACATACCGCAGCCTACGCGTCAGGACACGATGTAGGCCGCCGCCCCCGCCGACATGATCTGCCCGTCCGGCCCCAGAAACTCCATGCGCGTCGTGGCGACCCGCGATCCCAGGCGCAGCACCTGCGCGCGCAGCTCGAAGTGGCTGCCAATGCCGGGGCGCAGGTAGTCGATGCGCAGGTCGATGGTGCCCAGCTTGGCAAAGCGGTGCAGGCGCTGCTCGGGCGGCTCATCCAGGTGCTTGGCGCCAATCGCAGCCATCACGGCCAGCCCACCCATGGCATCCAATCCCGCGCTGATCACGCCTCCGTGGATGCGGTTGTAGGCGTAGTGGCCCACCAGGTCGGGCTTCATGTCGATGCGGCCCACCACGCCGTCAGGCGCCAGGGCGGTGATCTTGAGCCCCAGGACCTGGTTGAACACAATCTTTTCTTCAAAGATGGACTTGAGCCCGGCAACGAACTCGGGCTCGAAAGCCTGGGGCTGGGAGGGAATGGTTTTGCTCATGGTGTGCTGTGGGCGGCCCGGCGGGGCGTTGCGCCTGCCGGAGACCGATGACTCCTGTTTTTATAGCTGCTGGCGCTTGATACACCAGCACCTGCGGCCATTTTGGCTCAAAACTCGCCGTGGCGCCCTTGCCCGGCCGCAAAACGCGAGGCTCCGCGCAGCGCCTTGGCCAGGCATTCCCGGCCACCCGCCCACTCCCGCAGCAGCGCCTGCTGCAGGGGCAAGCCCTCGGCGGCCAGCGCGCTGGCACGGTCGGCGCGCAAGGTGGGCTGCGGAAAGGCGGCCAGCTGGTGGGCCAGCGCCAGGGCGGCTTCCAGCGCCTGCCCAGCGGGCACCACGCGATTGCACAGGCCCATGCGCAGGGCCTCGTCGGCCTCGACCTTGCGACCGGTCAGGATCAAGTCCAGCGCATGCGACAGGCCCACCAGGCGCGGCAGCCGCACGGTGCCGCCATCAATCAGAGGTACGCCAAAGCGGCGGCAGAACACGCCCATGTACGCGTCCTCTGCCATCACGCGCAGGTCGCACCACAGCGCCAGCTCCATGCCGCCCGCCACCGCCGCGCCTTCTATCGCCGCGATCACGGGTTTGGACAGCTGCAAACGGCTCGGGCCCATCGGCCCCGGCGGGTGGACCGCATCGGCGGCGAAGTCGAGCGATTGCGCCAGTGCATCCGGCGCCACACCGTCGGCCAGCAAACGCGCGCCCGACTGCAGATCCCAGCCCGCGCAGAAATGCCCGCCCGCGCCGCTGAACACGGTCACGTCGGCCTGCGCGTCCTGCTCGAACGCGACGAATGCGGTGTGCAAGGCCTGCGCCGTGGTTGCGTCCACCGCGTTGCGCACATCCGGCCGGTGCAATGTCACCAGCGTGACACGGCCTTGCGTTTCCACCTCGACGGACATGGGGGTTCTCCTGTGGGCGGGTCGTGTGCACCCGACGTAACTCCTATTGCGCGGGGTGCAGCGCTGGGTCAATATGCGCCGCTACCCGATCGCCCGCCCCATCAGGGTTAGCCCCGAGTGCGGTGGGCAGCGGTCGCAGGCAGCATTATTTATGCAAAGCAACCGCTTTGTAAAAATCTTCTGGAGAGCCAGGGTGCAATTTGTGCAACTGTTGATCAGTGGTGTCTCCCAGGGGTGCATCTACGGGCTGATCGCGCTGGGCTTTGTGCTCATCTACAAAGCCACCGAAACCGTGAGTTTTGCGCAGGGCGAACTCATGATGCTCGGCGCGTTCTGCGGCCTGGCGCTGATGACCGTGCTGGGCTTTCCCTTCTGGGTGGCGGTGCTGGCCAGCGTGGTGGCCATGGGGCTGTTCGGTGTGCTGGTCGAGCGCGCGGTGATCCGCCCCATCCTCGGCCAGCCTGCGTTCTCCATCGTCATGCTCACCATCGGCATTGGCTATGTGATGCGTGGCCTGGTCACCATGATTCCCAACATCGGCACCGACACGCACACGCTGCCCGTGCCCTACAAGGACCTGTCGTTTCGCCTCGGTGCGCTGGTGCTCAACGCCGAGCAGCTGGTGGTGATTGGCGCCACGGGCGTGCTGTGCGCGCTGCTGTTCGCCATGTTCCGCTACAGCAAGCTGGGCATTGCCATGCAGGCGTCGTCGCAGAACCAGCTGGCCGCGTACTACATGGGCATTCCGGTGCAGCGGCTCAACGGCCTGGCCTGGGGGCTGGCCGCTGCGGTGGCGGCGGTGGCGGGCCTGCTGCTGGCGCCCATCACCTTCGTGCACGCCAACATGGGGCTGATCGGTCTCAAGGCCTTCCCGGCCGCCGTGGTGGGGGGCTTTGGCAGCCTGCCCGGCGCCATCGTGGGAGGGCTGGTGATCGGCATCGTCGAATCGCTCTCGGGCTTCTATCTGCCCGATGGGTTCAAGGACACGGCCGCGTACATCGTGGTGCTGATCATGCTGATGGTCAAACCGAATGGACTCTTCGGCGAGAAGCTGAGAAAGAAGGTATGAAACACCCCCCTGTGTCGCTTCGCTCCTTCCCCCCGCTCTCGCTGCGCTGCGCTACGCGGGCAAGGGGACGACGCCAGCGCGGCGGGGCGGCCCTTGCGCGGCGTCCGCTGACCTCGGCATCGCCAGTTTCACACCCCTAGGCGCCTGACATGCGGTTTATCTTTAAAACCAGCTACGAGCAAGACATTCGCCTCGCCAAGCATGGCGGCCATGTGTTCTGGTACAGCCTGCTGTGCCTGGCCCTCGTCTCCGCGCCCTGGGTCGCGCCTGAGTACTGGCTGGCGCAGCTGACCTTTGTACTCATCTACGCCATCGTGGGTCTGGGGCTGATGCTGCTGGCGGGCTTCACGGGCCTGTTCTCGCTGGGGCACGCGGCCTTTCTGGGCGTGGGTGCCTACACACAGGCCGTGCTCACGGGCATGGGCTGGCCGTTTGCGCTGTCGCTGGCCTGCGCGGCGGGGCTGTCGGCCGCCGTGGGCGTGGTGGTCGGCCTGCCCGCGCTGCGCGTCAAGGGCATCTACCTGGGCATGGCCACGCTGTCGTTCGGCTTCATCATCGAAGAAGTGTTCGCGCGCTGGGAGTCTGTGACGGGCGGCAACGCGGGCCTGCACATCAAGGCGCCCTCGATGTTCGGCTGGACGGTTTCGAGCGGCGAAGCGTTCTATTTTCTGTGCCTGGTCATCACCGTGGCCGCCACG
>CAYXSL010000113.1:0-14871 GCA_964466605.1 uncultured Verminephrobacter sp. | reverse complement strand
ACTCGACCTTGTACTTGTCGAGCACGCCGTTGCGCCACAGGTCCAGCGCGCAGTTGAGCGCGGTCTGGCCGCCCATGGTGGGCAGGATGGCGTCGGGGCGCTCCTTGGCGATGATCTTCTCGACCGTCTGCCAGGTGATGGGCTCGATATAGGTGACGTCGGCCGTGGCCGGGTCGGTCATGATCGTCGCGGGGTTGCTGTTGATCAGGATGACCTTGTAGCCCTCTTCGCGCAGCGCCTTGCAGGCCTGCACGCCGGAGTAGTCGAACTCGCAGGCCTGGCCGATGATGATCGGGCCGGCGCCGATGATGAGGATCGATTTGAGGTCTGTGCGCTTTGGCATTATTTCTTCTCCATCAGCGCGGTGAAGCGGTCAAACAGGTAGGCGATGTCGTGCGGCCCGGGCGATGCTTCGGGGTGGCCCTGGAAGCAGAACGCAGGCTTGTCGGTGCGGGCCAGGCCCTGCAACGTGCCGTCGAACAGGCTGATGTGCGTGGCACGCAGCGTGGCAGGCAGCGAGGCCATGTCCACGGCAAAACCATGGTTCTGGCTGGTGATGCTCACGCGGCCGTTGTCCAGGTCCTTCACGGGGTGGTTGGCACCGTGGTGGCTGTTGTCCATCTTGAAGGTGGTGGCGCCGCTGGCCAGAGCCATGATCTGGTGGCCCAGGCAGATGCCGAAGGTGGGCACGCCCGCGTCGATGATCTGGCGCGTGGCTTCAATGGCGTAGTCGCAGGGTGCCGGGTCGCCAGGGCCGTTGGACAGAAAGACCCCGTCGGGGTTCATGGCCAGCACGTCGGCGGCCGGCGTTTGCGCGGGCACCACGGTGACCTTGCAGCCACGTTCGGCCAGCATGCGCAGGATGTTCTTCTTCACACCAAAGTCGTACGCCACCACATGGAAGCGGGGCTGTGCGAGAGCGCCGTAGCCAGAACCCAGCTGCCATTCAGTCTGCGTCCACTCGTAGCGCGATGCCGTGGTCACCACCTTGGCCAGATCCAGCCCGGCCATGTTGGGGGCGGCCTTGGCCTTGGCAACAGCTTCATCGATCAGGCCCTGCGTCACCACCTGCCCTGCGGCCAGGCCCACGATGGCGCCATTCTGCGCACCGTGGGTGCGCAGCAGGCGGGTCAGCTTGCGGGTGTCGATGTTGGCAATGGCCACCGTCTTTTCGCGCACGAGGTACTGCGAAAGCGTTTCCGTGGATCGGAAGTTGCTGGCCAGAAGGGGCAGGTCTTTGATGATCAGGCCTGCAGCATGGACCTTGTCGGCTTCGATGTCCTCCGCATTGACGCCGTAGTTGCCGATGTGCGGATACGTGAGCGTCACGATCTGCTGGCAATAGCTGGGGTCGGTGAGGATTTCCTGGTAGCCGGTGATGGCGGTGTTGAACACCACTTCGCCGACCGTGGTGCCGGGGGCACCAATCGAGTTGCCGATAAAGACCGTGCCGTCTGCGAGCGCCAGGATGGCGGGCGGGAAACTTCCCTGTAGAGACAAAAGCACTGGGTTCTCCGGATGGTTACGGTCGCCCGGCGCCTGCAGGCCACCCGCACACACGAGGTGCGATAGTGCCAGTGGCTGCTCTCAGATGGGTTGTTGCTTTGGGTGCGGTCGGGCGACGCTGTTGCGAGAAAAGCTCCCGATTATACCCTTGCCCCTGCACTTCACATCAAATGCACGTCCGGCATAACCTTGTTACGTAAGCAAACGTTGCCCGTGTTGCGGGCCGTGCTGGCCCACCTAGACTGCCCCGCTGATCCGCAACCACCCAAGGACACGTTTGCCATGCGCCCCCTCCCCCGCACTGTGACATTGGCTCTTGTCGGCAGCCTTGCCGCCATGGCATCCCAGGCCTTCGAACTGGCCAAGTACCCCCAGGTGCTTGTGGCTGCGCAGGGGGTGGAAGTGGTGCTGGCACCCACGGCCGACGGCAAACAGGCGCTGGTGCGCGTGAGCGGCATCAATGACCCCATCGACCAGGTGGTATTCCTGAGCACCCGGGAAACCCAGGGCTCCGCACGCGAGATCTACACCACCCGCATTGATGGCCGCAGCTACGGTTTGCTGCACAAACAAAACCATGCCTACCGTGGCGGAGAACATTACGTGGTGTACCTGCCCGGCAAACGGGATGGCGTCGCCCTGGCCTTCAGCGACGACAAGAGCAAGGCCTTCAAGCTGGCCGACCTGCAGGCCAGCTACGAGCGCCAACTCACACAGGGCACCCAGGAGAAGCTGGGCCGGTTCGACCGCAACAAGCGGCTGGCGGGCGCCCAGGCAGAACTCGCCAAGATCGACCAGGACGCCACCGCGTCTTGCGGCACCCCCGTGAAGACCACAGTGGACTGGACCAGCATTGACGACGAGAAGCTGCAGAACCTCAGCATCCCCAGTTTTTGCGGCGTTGTGGCCTCGGAGATCGACAGCCTCTGCCGCAACACCCCGCAGTTCAAACCAACAGCCGCAGGCATGGGCCAGGTGCAGTGCCAATTCGGCCCCCGGCTCAAGATCCGGGTAGAGAACCAGCAGGTGGTCTTCAGTACCGAGAAGGATGCCCCTAATCAGGAGGAGTTTGTCCGCCAGTTCCTGCGCAACCAATAAGCCGCACGCACAGGAGACTCAAGGGGCCTGGAGCAAAGGCCCTGCCCCGCCCAACAGCACCCAGCGCACTGACATGAAGCGGTGCCTGTGCTTACCGAGGTTCAGCGGCTCGCGCCGCTGGCATGCAGGCAGATGGCTGCGGCGGCAGCCACATTCAGCGATTCTTCGCCCCCGGGCTGGGCGATGCGGATGCGCAAGGCGGCTCGCTCCTCCAGAGCGGCAGAAACACCCTGGCCTTCATGCCCCATGACCCAGGCGCAGGGCCAGGGCAAGGCGGCGCGGTGCAGATAGTCGCCCGCGTGCGAGCTGGTCACCACCAAGGGCACCTGGAGCGACTGGACATCCTCCAGCCCCACCCCTTCGATCAGGTCCAGCGCAAAATGCGCGCCCATCCCGGCCCTCAAGACCTTGGGCGACCACAGTGCTGCACTGCCCTTGATGGCCACCACCTGCCGAAACCCGAATGCCGAGGCACTGCGCAGAATGGAGCCCACATTGCCCGCGTCCTGCACCCGGTCGAGCACCACAGTCGCGGCATCGGCCTGCAGGGCAACAGGGGCTGGCAGGTCCAGGATGAACCCCATGCGCGCGGGAGATTCCAGCCCGCTGATATCGGCAAACAGCGCATCGGCTAATACTATTGTTTTGATAGCATCCTGGGCATACTCAACGCGCGCAGACGGCCAAAAAGATTCAGAAAAGACCGCCACTGACGCGCGCAGCCCACGCGCCAGCGCGGCGCGGCACAGATGATCCCCCTCCAGCCACACGCGGCCTTGCTTGCGGTAAGCCGTGGTGTCCTGGGCCAGGCGGCGCAGGTCCTTGACGAAGGCGTTGTCGCGGGAGTGGATGGCAATCACAGACGAAGAAGTCATCGGTAGTCTCGTGCAGCCCGGTCAGCTCGGCAGGTTCTGGGCCACCGGGGCAAACGAGCGCCGGTGGTGCACACAGGCGCCGTGCTCGCGCAGGGCGGCCATGTGCACGGCCGTGCCGTAGCCCTTGTGCCCGGCAAAACCGTATTGGGGAAATTCTTCGTGCACCTGCACGCACCAGCGGTCGCGGTGCACCTTGGCCAGAATGGACGCCGCCGAGATCGAAGGCACCAGCGCATCGCCCTTGACGATGGCCTCGGCCGGGACATCCAGCACGGGCAGCCGGTTGCCATCCACCAACACCATCACCGGCTTGAGGCGCAGCCCCATCACGGCCCGGCGCATGGCCAGCATCGTGGCCTGCAGGATGTTGAGGCGGTCGATCTCTTCCACACTGGCCTCGGCAATGCAGAAACACAGCGCCTTGGCGCGGATCTCGTCATAGAGCTTTTCGCGCCGCGCGGGGGTGAGCTTCTTGGAGTCGGCCAGGCCCGCAATCGGATGCAGGTCATCGAGGATGACGGCAGCAGCCACCACGGGCCCGGCCAGAGGGCCCCGGCCCGCCTCGTCCACCCCAGCCACCAAGCCGGGCGGATGCCAGGGCAGGCAGGCCTGCTCAGGCAGCGGGGGAGAGGATTTTCTGGATCGCATCGGCGGCCAATTGGGGGGTATTGCGTTGCAGGCTTTCGTGCAACGCTGCAAAGCGCTGTTCCAGCGCCGTGATTTTTGCGGGGTTGTTGCGCCGGGCGTCCAGCCATTCCAGCGTGGCCGCGCAGAGCGCCTGCGGCGTGGCGGCATCCTGGATCAGCTCGGGCACCACAAACTCGCGGCACAGAATGTTGGGCAAGCCCACCCAGGGCTGCAGCTGCTTGCGGCGCATCAGCCACCAGCTCAGTGGGTGCATGTGATAGCCAATCACCATGGGGCGCTTGAAGAGCGCGGCTTCGAGCGTGGCCGTGCCACTGGCAATCAGCGTGGCATCACAGGCCGCGAGCACCGTGTGGGACTGCCCGGTGATGATCTGCATGGCATCTCCCAGGCCACAGGCCTGGGCTGCCTGCTCGATGCGGCTGCGCAGCGCAGGCACGGCAGGAACTATCAATTTGATAGCTGGTCGCGCCTGGCGGACCAGCGCAGCCGCCTCAAAAAAGGGTTTGGCGATGTACTGGACCTCTGAAGACCGGCTGCCCGGCAGGACGGCCAGGACTTCGTCGCCGTCCTGCAGGCCCAGCTGGGCCCGGGCTGCTGCGCGGTCGGGCACCATGGGGATTACCCCGGCCAGCGGATGGCCCACGTAGGTGGCGGCAATGCCATGCTGCGCGAGCAACTCCGGTTCGAACGGAAAAATGCACAGCACATGGTCGGCGCTGCGGCGGATTTTCTCCACCCGCTCGGCGCGCCAGGCCCAGATCGACGGGCACACGAAGTGCACTGTCTTGATGCCAGCGGCCCGCAGGTCGGCCTCCAGCCCCAGGTTGAAATCAGGCGCGTCCACGCCGATGAACACATCAGGACGGTCCTTGAGCAGGCGCTCGCGCAGTTGCTTGCGGATGCCCAGCAGCTCACGCAGGCGGCGCAGCACTTCCATGCTGTAGCCATGCACGGCCAGCTTGTCGCTGGGCCACCAGGCACTGAAGCCCCGGCGCGCCATCTGCGGACCGCCAATACCGCAGGACTGCAGCCCTGGCCAATTTGCCTGCATGCCATCAATCAACAGACCGGCGAGCAAATCGCCCGACGTCTCGCCCGCCACCATGGCGATGCGGGGGGAAACACTCATCGCAGCCCCTCAGCGCGCGATGCCGCGCGTGGACGCATCCAGGAACGCCAGCACCAGTGCGACATCGGCCGCCGCCTCGGGGTGCGCGGCAGGCAACGCGGCCATGGCGGCGCGCGCGGCTTCCAGCGTCAGCCCCTGGCGGTACAACGCGCGGTGCATCTGCTTGATGCCCGCAACGCGTGCGGCCGAGAAACCCCTGCGGCGCAAGCCTTCCAGGTTGAGCCCCCGCACCGACAGAGGATTGCCATCCACCATCATGAAGGGAGGCACGTCCTGCGACACAGCGCTGGAGAACCCGATCATGGCGTGCGCCCCGACCTTCACAAACTGGTGGATGCCGGTGAGCCCGCCCACCGTGACCCAATCGCCAATCAGCACATGGCCAGCCAATGTGGTGTTGTTGGCCATGGTCGTGTGGTTGCCCACATGGCAGTCGTGCGCGATGTGGGTGTAGGCCATGATCCAGTTGTCGTCACCAATGCTGGTCTTGCCACCCGCACCCGGAACGCCCCGGTTGAAGGTACAGAACTCGCGCACCGTATTGCGATCGCCGATGACCAGCTCGGTATCTTCGCCCTTGTACTTTTTGTCCTGCGGATCGGCTCCCAGGGACGCGAACTGGAAGATCCGGTTGTCCTGGCCGATCGTTGTGCGGCCCTGAATCACGCAATGGGGGCCTACGGAACTGCCGGCACCGATCACGACCTGCGATCCGATCACCGCATAAGGCCCCACCGTGACGGAAGGGTCGATGCGGGCGCCCGCCTCAACGATGGCAGTGGGATGAATGTTGCTCACGATCCAATGGCCGGAGTCGGTCAGCCCACGCTACGCATGGTGCACATGAGTTCGGCCTCGCAGGCCACTTCCTCGCCCACACTCGCTACACCCTTGAACTTCCAGATGCCGCCGCGCACACGGTCAATGGTAATGGTCAGGATCAGCTGATCGCCCGGCTCCACGGGCCGCTTGAAGCGCGCGCCATCGATGCCGACAAAGTAGTAGATGTTGTTTTCATCGGGCACCTTGCCCATGGCATCAAAAGCCAGCAGCCCGGCGGCCTGGGCCAGGGCTTCAAGGATCAGCACGCCGGGCATCACCGGGCGCCCCGGGAAATGCCCACCAAAATACGGCTCGTTGAAAGTGACGTTCTTGATCGCCTTGATGCGGGTGTTGCTCTCAAGCTCGATCACCTTGTCTACCAGCAAGAAGGGGTAGCGGTGCGGCAGTTGCTTGAGAATTGCGTGGATATCCATCATCGAGTTGTTTTTCCGTTCATGCTGCTTTGAGGGCCTGCTCCAGCGCCTTGATGCGCTCGCGCAGGCTGTGCAGTTGTTTGAGTGTCGCAGCGTTCTTTTCCCACCGCGCATTGTCGTCGATGGGAAACATGCCCGTGTACTGACCGGGCTGGGTCAGCGAGCGGGTAACGACCGTGGCTGCCGAGATATGCACGTTGTCGGCCAGCTCCAGGTGCCCCAGCACAATCGCGCCCCCACCCACGGTGCAATGCGCACCAATGGTGGCACTGCCCGCGATGCCCACACACCCGGCCATCGCGGCATGCTTGCCGATGTGCACGTTGTGGCCCACCTGGATCAGGTTGTCGAGCTTCACACCGTCTTCGATCACGGTGTCCTGCAGCGCGCCTCGGTCAATGCAGGTGTTGGCGCCGATTTCCACATCGTCGCCAATGCGTACCGCACCCAGCTGCTCGATCTTGACCCATTGCCCGTTTTCAGGCGCAAAACCAAAACCGTCGGCCCCAATCACCACGCCGGAGTGCACGATGCAACGCGCGCCAACGTGGCAGTCCTCGCCCACGGTAACCCGTGACTTGAGCACAGTGCCCGCACCCACATGCGCTCCGCGCTCGACCACACACAGCGGACCGATGGTCGCTGTGGGGTGCACCTGGGCCGTGGGGTCCACCACGGCACTGGGATGCACGCCTACGGGCCGTGCGGGTGCATTGCGCTGCCGCCACAACTGGGTGGCCCGCGCAAAGTAGACATAGGGGTTGTCTGCCACGATGCAGGCACCGCGCGCCAGAGCAGCCTCGCGCAACGCAGGCGCCACAATGACACAGGCCGCCCGGGAGGCGGCCAGTTGCTGTTGGTAGCGGGGGTTGCTCAGGAAACTGAGGTCCCCCGGGCCTGCAACCTCCAGTGGCGCGATGCGGGCAATGGCGGTGTCACGCGCCCCGCCCTCCAACGAACCACCGAGCACATCCACAATGTGCCCGAGCAGCAAGCCGCTCACGCGCCACCTGCCCAGCGCTGTGGCTGATTACTTGGCGCCAGCAGCGGCATTCAACGCCTTGATCACCTTGTCGGTGATGTCATGCTTGGGGTTGATGTAGACAGCCTCTTGCAGGATCACATCGTACTTTTCGGCTTCGGCCACTTGCTTGACCACCTTGTTGGCGCGCTCCAGCACCTGGGACAGCTCTTCGTTCTTGCGGGCGCTCAGGTCTTCCTGAAACTCGCGGCGCTTGCGCTGGAAGTCACGGTCCTGGTCCACCAGCTGGCGCTGGCGCGTGGTGCGCTGGCTCTCGGCCATGGTGGGGGCTTCGCGTTCGAACTTGTCGGTGGCGGTTTTCAGGGTGTTGCCCAGGTCCACCAGTTCTTTCTCGCGGCGGGAGAACTCCTGCTCCAGCTTGGCCTGCGCAGCCTTGGCGGTGCTGGCTTCACGGAAGATGCGATCGGTATTGACAAAACCGGCTTTGAATTCCTGCGCCTGCGCAGGGGCTGCGACGGCAACAACGCCAAGCAGCAGGGCCACAGAGAGATGGCGAGAAAAGGATTTCATTAGAAAGACGTTCCGATCTGGAATTGCAATTTTTGGATTTTATCGCCAGCGAACTTGCGCACCGGCTGCGCAAACGCCAAACGCAGCGGACCGAGCGGGGAAATCCAGCTCAGCCCCAGGCCCACAGAGGCACGCATGTCGCTGAAAGTGACTTTTTCATGCTCTCCGTACACGTTCCCTACGTCCACAAAAGTGAACACGCGCAGGGTCCGGTCGTTCCCTGCCCCTGGAAACGGCGCAATCAACTCCGCATTCAGGGTCACCTTCTTGGGCCCGCCCAGCGAGGCCCCCGTCACGTCACGCGGGCCCAGTGTGCCCTGGTCAAAGCCGCGCACGGAACCCAGGCCACCAGAGTAGAAGTTCTTGAATACGGGGAAGGGACGGCCATTCATGCCCTTGCCAATGCCCGCCTCCCCATTGAAGGCCACCGTGAAACGCTTGTTGAGCGGTATGTACTGCTGGTACTGGTAGTTGGCACGCACGTAACGCGCATCGCCAGCCACGGACCACTCGGAATTCAGGCGCTGGTAACGGCCGGAGTTGGGGGCCAGGGCACTGTCCCGGTCATCGCGCGACCAGCCCACCGTCAAGGGGATGGAGGTGCTGGTGTAGCCAAACTTGTCGGCGTAATGCAGATAGGTCGCGGGAATGTTGGTTCCGGGCTTGATCTGGGTCTGCTCCAGACCGCCGCCAAAGAACACCGTGTCGGTTTCGCTGAAGGGCACCCCAAAACGCACCGAGGTTCCCGTCGTGACCAGCTGGTAGTTGCCGCCCTGGTCCTCATAGGGTTTGTCGGTGCGGTAGTACACATCCAGCGTGCGCGAGATGCCGTCGGCTGTGAAATAGGGATTGGTGGTGCTGAACACCAGCGTGCGGCGGTACTTGCTGGTGTTGACATCAATCCCCAGGTAGTTGCCGGAGCCGAAGATGTTCTCCTGCTTGATACCAAACGAAAGAGAAGCCTTTTCAGCACTGGAAAAGCCCACCCCCATCTGCAGCGAACCCGTGGGCTTCTCGGCCACATTGATCACCAGATCCACCTGGTCCGGCGCGCCCGGTACTTCCTGGGTCTCGACATTGACTTCCGTGAAGAATCCCAGGCGGTCCACGCGGTCGCGCGACAGGCGAATCTTGTCACCGTCGTACCACGAGGCTTCGTACTGGCGGAACTCGCGGCGGATCACTTCGTCCCGCGTGCGGTTGTTGCCGCTCACGTTGATGCGGCGCACATAGGCGCGGCGCGATGGCTCGGCCTGCACAACCAGCACAGCGCGGTTGTTTTCGCGGTCGATTTCCGGGACGGCCTCGACCCGGGCGAATGCAAAACCGAACCGCGCGAAGTATTCGGAGAACGCCTTGGTGGTTTCGGTCACCTGGTCGGCGTTGTAGGGCTCGCCAGGGCGGATTGTCACCAGCGACTTGAACTCATCTTCACGGTCCAGGTAGTTGCCCTCCAGTTTCACCCCCGACACCACAAAACGCTCGCCTTCGGTGATGTTGACGGTGATGGAGATGTCTTGCTTGTCCGGCGAAATCGCCACCTGCGTGGAATCCACGCGGAACTCCAGGTAACCGCGCTGCAGGTAGTACGAGCGCAGCGTCTCCAGGTCGGCATTGAGCTTGGCGCGGGAGTAGCGGTCGGACTTGGTGTACCAGCTGAGCCAGCCGCCCGTGTCCTGATCGAACAGCCCTTTGAGGGTGGATTCGCTGAAGGCCTTGTTGCCCACCAGACGCACTTCCTTGATGCGCGCGGGCTCGCCCTCGACCACCGTGAAGGTCAGGTTCACACGGTTGCGCTCGATGGGCGTCACGGTGGTCACCACCTCGGCGCCGTACAGGCTCTTGTTGATGTACTGGCGCTTGAGTTCCTGCTCGGCCCGATCGGCCAGGGCCTTGTCGTAAGGGCGACCTTCTGCGAGGCCCACATCGCGCATGGCCTTCTTCAAGGCGTCCTTGTCGAACTCGCGGGCGCCCGCAAAGTCCACATCGGCGATGGAGGGGCGCTCTTCGACCACCACCACCAGCACATTGCCGCTGGCCTCCAGGCGCACGTCCTTGAACAGGCCCAGGCCAAACAGCGCACGAATGGCTGCAGCGCCCTTCTCGTCGTTGTAGTCATCACCCACCCGCAGGGGCATGGAGGCAAACACGGTGCCGGGCTCTACACGCTGCAGGCCTTCCACACGGATGTCCTGCACCTTGAAAGGCTCCAGAGCCCATGCCGCATTGGCGGCAAAAACCATGGCGGCAACGGCCGATGCGGTACGCACGCCCAGGCGATTGATGTGTTTTTTCATGAATGAAGCTGGAGCCGCCATTGCAGGGCAATCGCGGCAAAAGGTTAGCCAAAGAGCCGGGTGATATCGTTGAACAGGGCTATGGACATCATGAGAAGCAGGACCGCAACGCCTCCACGCTGCAGACGCTCCATCCATGCGTCCGACACTCCCCTGCCCGTGACACCCTCCCAAAGATAATACATCAGGTGTCCGCCGTCCAAGACAGGCAGCGGCAGCAGGTTGAGCACGCCCAGGCTCACGCTGATGAGGGCAAGAAACACCAGGTACTGGGTCAACCCCATGCTGGCCGAACGCCCGGCGTAGTCAGCAATCGTCAACGGGCCGCTCAGATTCTTGAGAGAAGCCTCGCCGATCACCATGCGCCCCATCATGCGCAGGGTCAGCACCGACACATCCCAGGTCTTGACCATCCCAGCCCAGGCGCCTTCGAACAGGCCGTATTCCACGGTCACAAACTCGGGGGGCGTGCCCACAAAGGCACCAATGCGCCCCACCGTAACGCCCTGCTCGTGCTTGGCCTCGGGCAACACATCCAGCGTCAGCTGCTGCCCCGCACGGTCGATTCGCCAGGGCTGCGAAAGAGGCTCGCTGCCGCGCAGCGACTGACGGATCAGCTCGCGCAACTGCTGGCCATCCACTACGTCAACAGCCCCCAACTTGAGGACCACATCCCCTTGGCGCAAGCCAGCGCGGGCCGCCGCACCATCGGATACGACCTCGCCCAGGACCGGGCGCGTCCACGGCCCCAGAATGCCGATTTTGCGGAACAGCTGCGCATCCGCCTCGCGGCTGTCGATGCCCGACATATCCAGCAGAATCTCTCGGTGCGCGGCGCCCGCCTGCGGCTTCACATCCAGGCGCACGTTCTGTGCTTCGAGGGCGCCACGCGTGAGCAGCCAGCGCAGATCTTCGAACGAGCGCACTGGCTCCATCTCGTCGGCGCCCAGCGCCGCACGTTCCACCAGCTCGCCCCCCCGCAAGCCCGCTTTGTGCGCGACCGATCCAACCACAGGGCTCGCCAGCACGGCGCGGGGCTCTTCCACGCCATTCCAGTTCACGATGGAATACAGCAGCACCGCCAGCAACAGGTTGGCTAGAGGGCCGGCCGCCACAATGGCCGCCCGCGAACGCAATGGCTGGGTGTTGAAAGCCAGGTGGCGCTCTTCGGGCGACACAGGCGCTTCGCGCTCGTCCAGCATGCGCACATAGCCGCCCAGCGGAAAGGCACCCACCACAAACTCTGTGGGAGACCCCTTGGGTTGCCAGCGCAGCAGGGGCTGGCCAAAACCCACGGAGAAGCGCAGCACCTTCACCCCACAGGCCACTGCCACCCGGTAGTGCCCGTACTCATGCACCGCAATCAAAAGACCGAGGGCCACGATAAAAGCAACAAGGGTCAGCAGCATGGCGAAATGGTTCCGTGGGTCGGGAGGGCTCAGGCCACCAGTCGGCCTGCGGCATGCTCGGCAGCACTGCGGGCCTGGGCGTCCAGATCGAGCAGGGCTTCGAGCGAATCTGGCTTGGAGGGCGCCACGGCCTCCAAAGTTGCAAGGTTGACCGCATGAATGTGATCAAACCGCAGGCGCCCCGACAGAAACGCCCCCACCGCTACCTCATTGGCGGCGTTCAGCACGGCGGTCGTGCCTTCGGCCGCCTTCAGCGCCTGCCACGAAAGATGCAGGCCCGGGAAACGGATGGCGTCGGCCTCTTCGAACGCCAGTGCGCTCAGGGTCGAGAAATCCAGCTTGCTGGCCCCGCTGGCAATGCGCTCGGGCCAGGCCAGGCCACAGGCGATGGGTACGCGCATGTCGGGCGTGCCCAGTTGGGCCAGGATGGATGCATCCTTGAACTGCACCATCGAATGGATGATCTGCTGCGGATGGATCACCACCTTGATCTGGTCGGGATGCAGGTCAAACAGCCACCGCGCCTCGATCACCTCCAGCGCCTTGTTCATCATGGTGGCCGAATCGACCGAGATCTTGCGGCCCATCGAGAAATTGGGGTGCGCGCAGGCCTGGGCCGGGGTGATTTCGGCCAGGGTCGCGGGGTCGCGCTGGCGGAAGGGCCCGCCGGATGCCGTGAGCAAAATGCTGTCCACACGGTCAGGCCAGGTGGACGGATCTTCAGGCAGGCACTGGAAAATGGCGGAATGTTCGCTATCAATGGGCAGCAGCGTGGCGCCGCCCTGGCGCACCGTCTGCATGAACAAGCCACCGCCCACCACCAACGCCTCCTTGTTGGCCAGCAACAACCGTTTGCCTGCCCGGGCTGCAGCCAGGCAAGGAGCCAGACCCGCAGCCCCGACGATGGCGGCCATGACGGCATCCACATCGGGGTGTGATGCTATATTTTCAATAGCATCCAACTCAAACAGGACGCGCGTAGGCAGGCCATTTTCCTTGATTTTTTCAGCCAGCAGCTGCGCATGGGGTGCGCTGGCCATCACCGCATAACGGGGGCGGAACTGCGCGCACTGGGCCAGCAGCAAATCCACCTGGGTGGCCGCACTCAGTGCAAACACCTCAAAACGGTCCGGGTGGCGGGCCACCACATCAAGGGTGCTGGTGCCGATGGAGCCGGTGGAACCGAGGACGGTGATCTTTTGTTTCATCATGGGGTCGTGAGGCGCGTGAGCATCATGGCCAGGGGCAAGGTGGGCAGCAAGGCGTCCACGCGGTCGAGCACGCCGCCGTGCCCCGGCAGCAGGCCACTGCTGTCCTTGACCCCTGCGCTGCGCTTGATGAGCGATTCCACCAGGTCGCCGGACACGCTCATGGCCACCATGAACAGGGCCGCGACCACCAGCAGCCACCAGCCCTGCTGCGCCATGCGGCTGTAGAAACTTGGCACTGCAGCCTGCCAGTGGGTATCGGCCGCCACCCAGACAAAGGCCATGACCACCACACCCGCCAGCCCGCCCCACACACCTTCCCAGCTCTTGCCCGGGCTGATGGAGGGGGCCAGCTTGCCCTTGGTGAAGCGCAGGCCAAATGCACGGCCCGCAAAATAGGCAAAGATGTCGGCCACCCACACCAGCAGCAGCACCGACAGCAAGAAGTTGATCCCGACGTTGCGCGCCTGCACCACCGCCAGCCAGGCCAGCCACAGGGCCAACACCCCGGCGACCAGACGCACCGCAGCCGGAATGCGAGGCCAACCTGGCACCCCCGCCCGGAGCAGCCAGGCGGCTGCCAGCACCCAGAGCCCGCCCCCGGCGATCCACAGCGCCGTCAATGGGCGATCCACCCAGCCCAGCGCCCAGGACCCCGCACACAAGGCCGTGCAGACAGCGCCCACGGCCACAGAACCAGCTTGGCCCAGCCCGCTCAGGCGGCCCCACTCCCATGCGCCAGCGGCCATGAGCACCAGCACCACCACGGTAAAGGGCACAGAGGACGGGTAAAAAAGCGCTGGCAGCAAGATGGCCAGCAAAACAAGGGCGGTGATGACACGCTGTTTGAGCATGGGGCCTTTCAGAACCTGCTGGGGTTCTCAGCCCGGCATCGGATCGGGATGCGCGGACAGGATCTGTTCGGAAGTTTTGCCAAAGCGGCGCTCGCGGCTGCCAAAGGCGGCGATCGCCTCGTCCAGCGCCGACTCATCGAAGTCCGGCCACAGCCGGTCACTGAACACAAACTCAGCATAGGCAGATTGCCACAGCAGGAAGTTGCTGATCCGCATTTCCCCGCCTGTGCGGATCACAAGGTCCGGGTCGGGCACATGGGACATGCCCATGGCACCGTGCAGGCTGGCTTCGGTGATGGGCTCGCCGCGCGCCGCCAGCGAAGCGGCAGCCTGGGCGATGTCCCAGCGGCCGCCGTAGTTGAAGCACACATTGAGCACCAGGCGCGTGTTGTCGGCCGTGGCGGCCTCTGCCTGCGCCAGGCCGTCGCGGACCTTCTGCGAAAGACCCGCGCGCTCACCCACAAAGTACAGGCGCACGCCGTCTTTCTTGAGCTGCGGCACTTCGCGGCCCAGCGCCAGCGCGAGCAATTCCATGAGGCCCGACACCTCGTCGGCAGGGCGGTTCCAGTTTTCGGAAGAGAACGCAAAAACGGTCAACACGCCCACGCCGCGCTCAGCGCAGGCGCGCACACAGCGGCGCAGCGAGTCAACCCCTTGCTTGTGGCCCGCCAGGCGCGGCAGGAAGCGGCGCTTGGCCCAGCGGCCGTTGCCATCCATGACGATGGCAATGTGGTGTGGCACCACCGGAGATACAGGCATGTAGAACGATCAGACCCACGAATCGGGTGCTCAGACCGCCATGATTTCCTGCTCTTTGGCGGCAACCAGCGCATCGATCTCGGCGATGTGCTTGTCGGTGAACTTCTGCACGTCGGTTTCGGCGCGCTTCTGGTCGTCTTCGGATGCCAGCTTGTCCTTGACCAGCTTCTTGACCGATTCGTTCGCATCACGGCGCAGGTTGCGCACGGCAATCTTGGCGCTCTCGCCTTCATTGCGCGCCAGCTTGGTCATTTCTTTGCGGCGCTCTTCGCTCATGGGC
>CAYXSL010000112.1:13177-14887 GCA_964466605.1 uncultured Verminephrobacter sp. | reverse complement strand
GATGCGCCGCCGGTGACGATGAATACCTTGCCCTTGATGTCCATGTGCTGTCTCCAGTAAGTGACGTTAACGTAAACGTCAATTATGGCGCATCTACTGGCGTTGCTGAAGGCGAAAAAAAGCCCGGACCAGGCCGGGCTTGTAGTGCGCAGGAGGGGCGGGCTTACTGGAAGCCGACGCGGTCCAGCATCTGCTGCACCTTTGTGGTGTTGGCACCCACGGTGCTGATGGGGATGGTTTCGCTCTTGAAGGGTTTGTCGGACGCCATGGCCTTGAGCGCGGGGTTGTCCAGCGCCACGCCCTTGGCGGCGGGCCATTCGTTGTTGCCGTTGGCAAAGTAGTTCTGTGCCTCGGGGCTGGCCAGGTATTCGAGGAACTTGACGGCGTTGGCCTGATTCTTGGCGTGTTTTGCCACTGCGCCGCCTGCAATGTTCAGGTGCGTGCCCCAGGATTCCTGGTTGGGGAACACCACACCCACCTTGTTCACCACAGCCACGTCTTCGGGCTTGGTGGAGCGCATCAGGCGGGCGAGGTAGTAGCTGTTGGTCACGGCAATGTCGCACTCACCAGCGGCCACGGCCTTGATCTGGTCGGTGTCACCACCCTTGGGAGGACGGGCCAGGTTGCCCACCATGCCCTTGAGCCAGGCTTCGGCCTTCTGCTCGCCCATGTGCTCCATCACGGCGCCGAACAGGCTGAGGTTGTAGGGATGCGAACCGGAGCGAATGCACAGCTTGCCCTTGTTCTTGGGGTCACCCAGCTCTTCGTAGGTGTCCACGTCGGCCTTTTCGACCTTGACCTTGTTGTAGACGACGACGCGGGCGCGCGTGGACAGGCCGTACCAGGCGATGCCACCGTCGGCAACGGGGTTGCTGCGCAGGTTGGCTGGAATGGCGTCGTTCAGCACCTTGGACTTGATGGGCTGGAACAGGCCATCGACTTCACCCTTGTAAAGACGTGCTGCGTCCACCAGCAGGATCACGTCGGCAGGCGAGGCAGCACCTTCGGCCTTGAGGCGGGCCAGGATGCCCGCGTCGTCCGCGTCCACGCGGTTGATCTTGATGCCAGTGGCCTTGGTGAAGCCGGTGTACAGGGCTTCGTCCGTGGAGTAGTGGCGGGCCGAGTAAAGGTTTACCACCTGCTCCTGTGCTTGGGCGGCGCTCGCCGCTGCGGCCAGGGCACAAACACTCAGCAAGGCTTTCACAGTCTTCGACATGGGATGCATCTTTCGGGGTTGTTACTGGCGCAATGATAAAACAAACGCGAATTATTCTTAATAAATGTCCCGAGTGCGGACTGGGATTGCGCGGGGATTGACGCAGCGCAAAGCCACGCGATCAGTGCCGCAGCTGCCTGACGGTTGGCTGTATGCCTGCGTGTCCGTGGCTCTTGTCACACGCAACAGCGGGATGTGGTGTATCGAGCTCGCAAAAAAAAGCCCGGTCGCAAAACCGGGCTTTAAAAGGATCCTTGAAACGGGGGTTTCGAGAGGATCCAAGGAGACAACTCGCGCGCTGCAGACAGGGGCTGCAACGCATGGGTAGATTATCAGGGTATTCCCTGAAAACGGCCTAGAGTTTGCACTCCAGACCGTGTGTGCAGGATTTAGCGCTTGCGGGGCGCTGCCGTCTTGGCGGCGTTGGCAGCAGTGCTGGCCACGGCGTTGAAGTTGGCTTCGGCCACGTCGGACGCTTGCTTGACGGCCTTTTG
>CAYXSL010000112.1:5931-13077 GCA_964466605.1 uncultured Verminephrobacter sp. | reverse complement strand
GCTTCCGACAGGGCAGCGCGCGAAGCGGTCACGTTCAGTTCCACCAGCTTTTCCACGCCTTCGAAGGCCTTGGTCGTCAGACCGAACAGGGTTTCGATGTTGGCTTTGTGCGAGGCCAAGATTTGTTCAGCGGTCAGCGTCATGTCATATCTCCTAAAAATGGGGCCCAGGGGGCCAGGGTGGCTTACAGACATCTGCGCTGACCTTGACCCGGTAGAGTCATGTTGCAGTGCAGCATGGAGCGAATTTTAGGGGCTTGCTGCGCGTTTGCAAGGGTTTTTTGTTGCACTGCAGCAAATTAGGTACGGCGCCCCAGAAATCCCTGGCTTGCCACAATCGCGTCATGTTCGCTTACTACGCCGACCACTTCGTTCTGCCCCTGCCCGAGGGCCACCGATTCCCCATGGCCAAGTACCGCATGCTGCGTGACCGGATTGCGCAGCAGCTGCCCGGCGTATCCCTGCAGGTGGCCCTGCCGGCGCCGGACCTGGACCTGGCGCTGGCCCACACGTTGGAGTACATCGACGCGATCGCACACGGCACACTGCCGCCCGCTGCGCAGCGCGAGATCGGCTTCCCCTGGAGCGAGGCCATGGCCGAGCGCGCACGGCGCTCCGTGGGGGCCACCGTGGCCGCCAGCCGCCAGGCTTTGCGCGATGGCGTGGCGGGCAACCTGGCGGGCGGCACGCACCATGCCTATTCCGACAAGGGCAGCGGGTTCTGCGTGTTCAACGATGTGGCGGTGGCCGCCCGGCGCATGCAGGCCGAGCATGCCGCAGGGCGGGGCGCTGGCAGCCCGCCGCTGCAGGTGGCCGTGATCGACCTGGACGTGCACCAGGGCAATGGCACGGCGCATATCTTCCAGGGTGATGACAGCGTGTTCACGCTGTCGCTGCATGGCGCACGCAACTTCCCCTTCCGCAAAGAGGCGGGCGACCTGGACGTGGACCTGCCGGACGGCTGCGGGGACGTGGAGTATCTGCAGGCGCTGGACGAAGCCCTGGCGGTGCTGGAGCAGCGCTGCACGCCCGGTCTGGTGTTCTACCTGGCCGGAGCCGACCCGCACGAGGGCGACCGCCTGGGCCGCCTGGCCGTAACGCACGATGGCCTGGAGGCGCGTGACCGGCGCGTGTTCGACTGGGCCTGGCAGCGGCGGATTCCGCTGGTGTTTGCGATGGCGGGGGGGTATGGCAACGATCTGGAAGACACGATCCAGGCCCAGCTCACCACCTGGCGCGTGGCCTTGCAATACCACCAGCGCTGGCAGAATGTGCGGCCATGACCTCTGCCGCCAGCACCCCGTCCACCACCCCCACCACAGCCCCTGCGTCAGCAGCCGCGCGCCCGGCCCCGCAGCCGCGCAGCGCCTACCGCGTGTTCCGCCCCATCACCACGCGCTGGGCCGACAACGATGTGTATGGCCATGTGAACAACGTCGTGTACTACAGCTGGTTCGACACGGCGGTCAACGCCCACCTCATTGACCAGGGCGTGCTCGACATCCATGCAGGCGGCACCATCGGCCTGGTGATCGAGACCCAGTGCAACTACTTTGCGCCGTTGGCATTTCCGCAGACGGTGGAGGCGGGCATCCGCGTGGCCCGGCTCGGGGGCTCCAGCGTGCGCTACGAGGTGGGCCTGTTTGCGCAGGGCGAGCCGCTCACCGCCGCTGCAGGCCATTTCATCCATGTGTATGTAGACCGCGAAACCCGCCGCCCGGTGCCCGTGCCCGAGGCGCTGCGCACCGTGCTGCAGGCGCTGGTGGTGCCCGCCTGACGGGTCGCGCTGCAGTTGGGGTGGGATTGCAATCAATTTGATAGCAATCAACCCATTAGCAGCGCGCGCAGACGGCCTCAAAACCCTTGATGCTGGCTGCTGCAGGCCGCAGCGCCTGAACCTTGGCTGACGCCACGGGCCGCGCCCGGCGCTGGAGCCGCCTATGGCCTACACTTTGCGGCTTCGCTGAACGGCCCCCCGCACCCTGGCTCCACCCTGCGCCTGCCCCGTCCATGATCATCACCAGCCTGCTCGACACCGACCTGTACAAGTTCACCATGATGCAGGTGGTGCTGCACCAGTTTCCGGGGGCGCAGGTCGAATACAAGTTCAAGTGCCGCAACCCCGGCGTGCAGCTGGCGCCGTTTGCCAATGAGATCCGCGACGAGATCCGGTCGCTGTGCAGCCTGCATTTCCAGGACGCCGAACTGGCCTACCTGCGCTCGCTGCGTTTCATCAAGAGCGACTTCGTGGACTTTCTCGGGTTGTTCCGGCTCAACGAGAAATACATCACCGTCACGCCCCAGCACAACGGCGAGATCGACATCGCCATCCGCGGGCCCTGGCTGCACACCATCCTGTTCGAGATTCCGGTGCTGGCCATCGTCAACGAGGTCTACTTCCGCAACACGCAGAAGGTGCCCGACTTCCCCGAGGGCCGCAGGCGCCTGGACACCAAGATCACCCAGCTGCAGGCCGAGGGCCTGGCCGACCTCAAGATCGCCGACTACGGCACGCGCCGCCGCTTCTCGCGCGCCTGGCACGAGGAGGTGCTGCGCGTGCTGGTGGCCCGCCTGGGCACGGGCGACCGCCGCCCCGGCTCCCCCGCAGGGCCAGGCCAGTTTGCGGGCACGAGCAATGTGCTTTATGCCATGAAGCTGGGCGTGACGCCGCTCGGGACCATGGCGCACGAATACCTGCAGGCCTGCCAGGCCCTGGGCCCGCGCCTGCGCGACAGCCAGGTGTTCGGCTTTGAAATGTGGGCCAAGGAATACCGGGGCGACCTGGGCATTGCGCTGTCGGACGTGTACGGCATGAGCGCCTTCCTGCGCGACTTCGACCTATATTTCTGCAAGCTCTTCGACGGCGCACGCCACGACAGCGGCGACCCGTTTGCCTGGGGCGAGCGCCTCTTGGAGCACTACCGCAAGAACCGCGTCGATCCGCTGACCAAGACGCTGATCTTCAGCGACGCGCTCACCGTGCCGCGCACCATCGAGCTGTACCAGCAGTTCCGGGGCCGCTGCCAACTGGCGTTTGGCATTGGCACCAACCTCACCAACGACCTGGGCAGCCCGCCTGCGCACGAGCCGCTGCAGGTGGTGATCAAGATGACGCGCTGCAACGACCAGCCCGTGGCCAAGCTGTCAGACACGCCGGGCAAGGGCATGTGTGATGACGAGAAATACCTGGCTTACCTGCGCCAGGTGTTCGACATCCCGGTGCCTGCCTGACGGCCCCCCGGATGGGGCTGGCGCGCAGCGCGCAGCGGCGGGTGCCCCGAGGCGCCCCGGAATTTTTTTAAAAACTCGATGGAGACACAACCCATGAAACTCACGCGCGGGCTGGCAGTGGCCAGTCTTCTGGCGGCACTGCCCGGTTGGGCCCTGGCCGCAGACATTGATGGCAGCACGCTGTCGGTTCTCTGGGGTGTTCCGTTTGCGGGCATCCTGTTGTCGATTGCGCTCATGCCGCTGCTGGCGCCCATCTTCTGGCACCACCATTTCGGCAAGGTCGCGGCGGCCTGGGGGCTTGCGTTTTTGCTGCCCTTCGCCATCACCTTCGGGCCGGGCGTAGCGGGCGCGAGCCTGGTGCATGCGCTGCTGGCCGAATACATCCCGTTCGTGATCCTGCTGACCGCGCTGTTCACGGTGGCGGGCGGCATCTTCATCCGGGGCAACCTGCACGGCAGCCCGGGGCTCAACACCGCCATCTTGGGCCTGGGCGCGGTGCTGGCCAGCTTCATGGGCACCACGGGTGCCTCCATGCTGCTCATCCGCCCGCTGATCCGCGCCAACGACAACCGCAAGCATGTGGCCCATGTGGTGGTGTTCTTCATCTTCATCGTCTCCAACGCCGGGGGCTCGCTCACGCCGCTGGGCGACCCGCCGCTGTTCCTGGGCTTCCTGAAGGGCGTGGACTTCTTCTGGACGGTGAGCCACATCTTCCAGGAAACCCTGTTCCTCGTCGGCACGCTGCTGGCCATCTTCTTTGTGCTCGACACCTGGTACTACCGCCGCCGTGAAGAGCTGCTCAAGGCCGACCCCACGCCCGACAGCCGTTCCATCGGCTTTGATGGCAAGGTCAACTTTGCGCTGCTGGGCGCCGTGGTGGCGCTGGTGCTGCTCAGCGGCTTCTGGAAGTCGCCCGTGGAGTTCAACATCGCGGGCACCGAAGTCGGCCTGCCCGGCATCGTGCGCGATGTGGGCCTCATCATCGTGACCCTGGTGTCGCTGTGGCTCACGCCCAAGAAGGTGCACGAGGACAACCAGTTCGGCTGGGGCCCCATGCAGGAAGTGGCCAAGCTGTTTGCGGGCATCTTCCTCACCATCATCCCCGTCATCGCCATGCTCAAGGCCGGGGTCAACGGCCCGTTCGGCGCCATCGTGGCGGCCGTCACGCGGCCCGATGGCTCGCCCGACCCGGCCATGTACTTCTGGGCCGCGGGCGCGCTCAGCTCCTTCCTGGACAATGCGCCCACCTACCTCGTGTTCTTCAACACCGCCGGCGGCGACCCTGCGGTGCTGATGACCACCCTGGCGCCCACGCTGGCCGCGATCTCGGCGGGCGCCGTGTTCATGGGTGCCAACACCTACATCGGCAACGCCCCCAACCTCATGGTCAAGGCCATCGCTGAAGACCGGGGCGTGAAGATGCCCAGCTTCTTTGGCTACATGCTGTGGTCGGGGGGCATCCTGGTGCCGCTGTTCATCGTGATGACTTTCATCTGGTTCAGGTAACCCCATGATCAAACCCCGCATCCTGGTCGCGCGAGCGATCTTCCCCGACATCGTGGACCGCCTGCGCGAGCATTTCGACGTGGAGGACAACCCCGACGATGTGATCTGGACCCCGGCCGAGCTGGCCACGCGCCTGGCCGACAAGGACGGCGTGTTGACCACCGGCAGCCAGCGGATCGACGCCGCGCTGCTGGCCGCCGCACCGCGCCTGAAGATCTGCGCCAACATGGCCGTGGGCTACAACAACTTCGACGTGGACGCCATGACCGCCGCTGGCGTGCAGGGCACCAACACGCCCGATGTGCTCACCGAGACCACGGCCGACTTCGGCTTTGCGCTCCTGATGGCCACGGCCCGCCGCATGACCGAAAGCGAGCACTATCTGCGCGCCGGCCGGTGGACCAAGTGGAGCTACGACATGTTCGCGGGCAGCGACATCCATGGCAGCACGCTGGGCATCATCGGCATGGGTCGCATAGGGCAGGGCATTGCCAAGCGCGGCGCACATGGCTTTGGCATGAAGGTGATCTATCACAACCGCTCGCGGCTTTCGGCAGAGCTCGAGGCCGAATGCAAGGCCAGCTATGCCAGCAAAGAAGAGCTGCTGCGCACCGCAGACCATGTGATGCTGGTCGTGCCTTACACCCCCGCGTCGCACCACACCATCGGCGCGGCCGAGCTGGCGCTGATGAAGCCCACGGCCACGCTCATCAACATTGCGCGCGGCGGTATCGTGGACGATGCAGCTTTGGCGGTGGCCCTGCGCGAGCGGCGCATTGCGGCGGCGGGCCTGGACGTGTTCGAGGGCGAGCCCAGCGTGCACCCCGACCTGCTCACCGTGCCCAACGTGGTGCTCACGCCCCACATCGCCAGCGCCACAGTGCCCACACGCCGCGCCATGGCCAACCTGGCGGCCGACAACCTGATCGCCTTCTTTGGCGGGCGCGGGCCGCTCACCCCGGTGAACCAGCCCCAGGCCGGGTTGCGGGGCTAGGTTTTTGAACAAAATGGGCCGTTACCGCGCGATGGATAAGCGGTAGTAGCTATCAAAACAATAGTAAATACCTTGACTACCGATACGCTTGTCTTGCTGGCCGCATGGGCCGTTGTGGTGCTGCTGGTGGCCGTGCTGCTGCTGCGCCGCCCGCGTGTGGAGCTGCCTGCCGAGTGGCTGGCGCGCCTGCAGTCGCTGGAGGCCACGGCCCAGGCCACGCAGCTGGCTGTGGCCCGCAACGACGGCGCCATGGAAGCGATGGCGCAGCAGCTCTCGGGCTTCACCCAGGCCACGCAGCACCAGCTGGAGGCGCTGCGCGGCGCGGTGGACGAACGCCTGGCCCAGGCCGTGGGCGAGTCCCGCACGGGCCGCGCCGAGCTGCTGGCGGCCTTCGGTGCCTTCGAGGCCAAGCTGGAGCAGCGCCTGGCCCAGGGCCAGGCCGAGGCCGCGCTGGCGCGCAAGGAGCTGTCGGAAGCCCTGGCCGCCTTCCGCGCCGAACTCACGCAGACTGCGCAATCGCTCGCGTCGGACAGCCAGCGATCGCGCGAGGCGCTGGCCGAAAGCACGCAGCTGTTCGAGCAGCGCATCCAGGAGCGCTTCGAAGCCCTGTCGGCCGCCACGCGCGGCACGCTCGACTCGCTCAAGACCGACATCCAGACGCAGCTGGGCGCTGTGTCCACGGCGCTCAAGGACCAGCTCGAAGCCAACGGCAACCAGATCCGCCACCAGTTCTCGGTGCTGCAGGACGTGGTCTCGCAGCAGCTCACGGGCATGGTGCAGGGCAGCCAGCACAACGCCGAGCAACTGCGCAACGCGCTCAACGAACGCTTGGCCGCCATCCAGGCCGACAACGCCACCAAGCTCGAAGAAATGCGCCGCACCGTGGACGAAAAACTCCACGCCACGCTGGAGCAGCGCCTGGGCGAATCGTTCAAGCTGGTGAGCGACCGGCTGGAGCAGGTGCACAAGGGCCTGGGCGAGATGCAGACCCTGGCGGGCAGCGTGGGCGACCTGAAGCGTGTGATGACCAACGTGAAGACACGCGGCACCTGGGGCGAAATGCAGCTGGGCGCCATCATCGACAACGTGCTCACGCCCGACCAGTTCGCGCGCAACGTCAAGACGGTGCCGGGCAGCGACGAGCTGGTCGAATTTGCGATCCGCCTGCCGGGCAAGAACGACGAGCACCCGGTGTGGCTGCCCATCGACTCCAAGTACCCCGTGGAGCAGTACCAGCGCCTGCTGGACGCGCAGGACGCGGCCGACAAGGCCGCCATCCTGTCGGCGGGCAATGCGTTCGAGACCTCGATCAGGCTCGAGGCGAAAAAGATCTTCGCCAAATACGTCTCGCCCCCGCACACCACCGACTTTGCCGTGCTGTACCTGCCCACCGAGGGCCTGTTTGCCGAGGTGATG
>CAYXSL010000112.1:0-5921 GCA_964466605.1 uncultured Verminephrobacter sp. | reverse complement strand
CCCGGTTTGGTGGAAGCCGGGCAGAACGACTGCCGCGTGATGATCACCGGCCCGGCCAACCTGGCGGCCATGCTCAACAGCCTGCAGATGGGCTTCAAGACGCTGGCCATCGAAAAGCGCTCGTCCGAGGTGTGGAGCCTCCTGGGCATGGTGAAGACCGAGTTCGCCAAGTTTGGCGACGTGGTCGAGGCCACCAAGAAATCCATCGACGCCGCCGCCAAGAAGTTCGACGAGGTGGGCGTGCGCACCCGCGCCATCCAGCGCAAGCTGCGCGATGTGCAGGAGCTGCCCGCACCCGATGCCGCCCGCGCCCCGCTGGCAGGCGCCCGCACGGCGGCTTTGCCCGGGCTCGATCCTGAGGACGACTTGCCATGAACGGGGCCCTGGCCCGTTTGATTGCTGGCCAGATCTGTGTGCACGGCAGCATGGCCGGCATGCGTCTGGCCGCGCCGCTGCTGGCGCTGCGCGAGGGCTACAGCGCGGCGGCCGTGGGTTTTCTGGTGGCGCTGTTTGCGCTCACGCAGGTGTTTCTGGCCCTGCCTGCGGGCCGGTATGCCGACCGCCACGGGCTCAAGCGCCCGGTGGGCTATTCGGTGGCGGTGGCCTGTGTGGGCGCGGGGCTGGCCGTGGTGTTTCCCACCTTTCCGGTGCTGTGCGTGGCGGCACTGATGACCGGCGCCGCTGCTGGCGCCGCCACGATTGCGGTGCAGCGCCATGCGGGCCGCGCCGTGCACGACGCCACGGAACTCAAGCAGGTGTTCAGCTGGCTGTCCATCGGCCCTGCAGTGTCCAACTTCATCGGCCCGTTTGCGGCCGGGCTGGCCATTGACCTGGCGGGCAGCACGCCGGGCAGCCTGGAGGGCTACCGTGCGGCGTTTGCGCTGCTGGCGCTGTTGCCCCTGCTCAGCTGGTTTTGCGTGCGGGGTCTGCCTGATCTTCCGGCCCCCGGTGCCGCTGCGGGCAGCGCGTCCGGCGGGCAGCCCCAGCGGGCCTGGGATCTGCTGGGCGACGCCCCATTTCGCCGCCTGCTCATCGTCAACTGGCTGATTTCCTCCTGCTGGGACGTGCACGCCTTCGCCGTGCCTTTGCTGGGGCACGAGCGCGGGTTGTCTGCGGCTGTCATCGGCACCATCTTTGGTGCGTTTGCCATTGCCGCCACCGTGATCCGCGTGCTCATGCCCTTTTTCGCCAGGCACCTGCGCGAGCAGGCCGTGATGGCGGTGGCCATGCTGGTCACGGCCGGGTTGTTTGCGGTGTACCCGCTGCTGCACAGCGCCTGGGCCATGGGCCTGTGCTCGGTGCTGCTGGGCCTGGCGCTGGGCACGGGGCAGCCCATGGTGATGAGCCTGCTGCACCAGATCACGCCCTCCCACCGCCAGGGCGAGGCGCTCGGCCTGCGGCTGATGGCGATCAATGCCTCCAGCGTGCTGATGCCGCTGATGTTTGGCTCGGCCGGGGCGGTGATCGGAGTCAGCGGCCTGTTCTGGGCCGTGGGGGTGGCGGGCCTGGGAGGCTCGCGGCTGGCGTGGCGCATTGCAAACAGGGTTCCCAAGGAGTCCCAAAAAGCGTAAACAGGTGTAAATTGCCTGAGAGCGGTTAACAAAACACCCCGGGCGCCGTTGCCCCGGCTTGTCGTGAGGGTTGTACTGCCTGCGACGGAACGCCTGGCCTGGGCGGCTTCGCTGGGTTTTGTTGGCCGTTCTTCGTCCGGTTGCGGATTTCGAGAGGGGGCTGTCATGTACCTTCGATTCTGGTCACGGCGCGTGTTGCCATGGTGCCTGGCCTCGGCGCTGGGCGGGGGCCTGCCGTCTGTGGCTCTGGCCGACGAGGTGGTCCAGCAGGCCACCGCCCTGGTGCGCCAGGGGCAGGCGGCGCAGGCCTTTCAGCTGCTCGATGCCCACGAGGCCCGGCGCGCGGGCGACCCCGTGTTTGATGCCGCCATGGGCGAGGCCGCCCATGCGGCGGGCCAATACACCCGGGCCATCATGGCGCGCGAACGCGTGCTGGCAGCCGACCCCGGCAACCAGGCGGCCCAGGTGGCGCTGGGGCAGTCGCTGCAGGCCGTGGGTGACCGGCGCGGGGTGCTGGCGCTGCCGCCCCAGGTGCAGGCCTTGCTGATCCCCGTGGACGCGGGGCACACCCTGGACCAGTTCCTGTATTCGTACGACCGCCCTGAATACGGCGGCCACTCCTCGATCAAGGGTTATGTGGAGCTGGGCGTGGGCCATGACTCCAATGCCAATGCCGCGCCCGTGGTGGGCGAGCTGCAGTCCCCCGTGCCGGGCACGCCGCCCTGGGCCTTGCTGCCCGAGGCGCAGGCCACCTCGGGCAACTACGTGGTGGCCCAGGCCGGGCTGCGGGGCCGGGCAGTGATCAATTCGCGCTGGTCGGTGGTGGGCACGGCGCTCGCGGCCACGCGCCATTACACGGGCCAGGCCGACCGGTTTGACCACACGGCCCTGGATGGCGCTTTGGGCATGGCCTGGCGGGCCGAGCGGCACGAGGTGATTGTCTCGGGGCAGGGCTCGTACTACGCACTCGACGGCGCGCGCCTGCGCACCATGGGGGGTGTGCTGGGCGAGTGGATCTACCGCATCGACGGCTTTCGGCAATGGGGCAGCTTCTTGCAGGTGCTGGAGGTGCGCTACCCCATGCAGGAGCTGCGCAATGTGCGGCGCAGCGTGCTGGGCACCTCGTATTCGCACCTGTTTCGCAACGGCACCTCGGCCTATGCAGGCGTGTATGGCGGGCGCGAGCAGCCCAAGGCCAGCGACGCCGATCCGCTGGGCCATCGCCTGTGGGGCGTGCGCCTGGGCGGGCAGTGGCCGCTGGCACCGCAGTGGACGGTGTTTGCCAGCGCCGACTGGGAGCACCGGCGCTATGGCGGCCAGGACCCGTTTTTTGCCATGACCCGCACCGACCGCCAGGCCCAGCTCGCGCTGGGCCTGAACTGGACCCCAGCGCCCGGCTGGCGCGTGACGCCGCAGTGGCAGTTCACGCGCAACGCCTCTACGCTGCCCATCACCGACTATGAGCGGCGGGTGTTTTCCATTCTGCTGCGCCGGGAGTTCTGAATGCGGCGGCACGCGTTTACCTGGGGTCCTGCCGCGACGACGCGATGGAGGTGCTTATGACATCTGACCAAAAACGCGCCCGGCTAGCGCTGCTGATGGGCATGGTGGCCGCCTGGCCACTCACCGGGCTGGCGGCTGCCGGGCTGGTGCAGTTCACGGCGGGAGATGTGCAGCTGCGCCGGGGCGACAGCCTCTCGCGCCTGGCCAAGGGGGCTGAGCTGGACGGTGGCGACGTGGTGCTCACCGGCACCGAAGGGCGTGCGCAGATCCGCTTTACCGATGGCGGCCTGGTGGCTCTGTACCCCGACTCGCAGTTCACCGTGACCCGCTACGCCGACGGCGCGGGCACGGGCGAGGACCATTTTGTGGTCAACCTGCTGCGTGGCGGCATGCGCGCTCTCACCGGGCTCATCGGCAAGCGCAATCCCGCCAGCTACAAGGTCATCACGCCCACGGCCGTGGTGGGCATCCGCGGCTCCGCCTTCATGTTGGCCATCGATGCCAATGGCAAGGTGCTGGTGTCGGGCGAGCAGGACGAGATCGAGGTCTGCACCCAGGCCGGTTGTGTGGGCGTGACAGCCGGTGAGGCGGTGCTGGTGCTCTCTGACAAGGAGCTTCCGGTGTACACCCACACCCGCGCCTTGTTGCCAGTGCCTGAGCTGCCCACCCCCGTGCTGATGGGCGAACAGCTCGATGTGCAGGGGCGCCGCGCGTTTGTGTACATCGTCCCTGCGCCCACTCCGGCGCCGGTTCCTGTGGCGCCGCCGCCGCCCACCATGGCGCCGCCACCCCCGGTGCCCGTGGCGCCACCCCCTCCGCCCACGGACGATTACCAGCCCCCGGCTCCGAGCACGCCCCCGCCGCCCACACGGCCCACCGCGCCACCCCCCCCGGTGACTACAGCGCCGCCACCTGCCACCACGGCACCTCCACCGCCCACGGTGCGGCCGCCGTTTGTGTTCGTGCCGGTGCTGCCGATTTTTGTATTGCCTCCCCCCCCACCGCCGCCGCCGCCGGTGATCCGGTAGCCGCCGTGGGGTGGCCGGCCCCGGGGGTCAGAGCTTGTAGAACGCCCGGATCAGATCCCAGGCTTCCTGCGGGTCATCGGTGTAGTGAAAGAGCTTGAGGTCCTGCGCCGAGATCGTGCCTTCTTCCACCAGCACGTCGAAGTTGATCAGGCGCTTCCAGTAGTCCGTGCCACACAGCACGATGGGCACGGGCTTGGCCTTGCCGGTCTGCACCAGAGTCAGCACCTCGAACAGCTCATCGAGCGTGCCAAAGCCGCCGGGGAAGGCCACCAGCGCCTTGGCGCGCATCATGAAATGCATCTTGCGCAGGGCAAAGTAGTGGAACTTGAAGCTCAGCGACGGCGTGATGTAGCGGTTGCCGCTTTGCTCGTGTGGCAGGGCGATGTTCAGGCCCACGTTGAGGGCGCCTACCTCGTGGGCGCCCCGATTGGCGGCTTCCATGATGCCGGGGCCGCCGCCGGTGCAGATGTACAGCCGGTCTGCGGGGCGCTGGTGTTCGCTGTACGCAGCCACCAGCTGGGCGAACTGGCGGGCCAGGTCGTAGTGGCGGGCGTTGCGCACGGCGAGCTTGGCGCGCGCAATCTGCGTGGCGTCCCCCGATTCTTCGGCGGCTGTCAGGGCCTGGGCTGCGTCTTCGGGCGCCATGAAGCGGGCACTGCCAAACACCACGATGGTGTTCTCGATGCCTTGTTCGGTCTGCCCCAGGTCGGGCTTGAGCATCTCCAGCTGAAAGCGGATGCCCCGCGTTTCGCGGCGGAACAGGAACTCGGGGTCGGCAAAGGCCATGCGGTAGGCGTCGGCCTGCAGGGGGTTGCCGTTGGTGGCGTGGTTGTGCAGTTCGGCCCAGGCATCGGCCAGGCTGCGTTCATTGAGTTGGGTGTTGGCTTCCATGGCAGGAGTCTTGGTTGGGGCTGTGAATAGGGGGGGAGGGCCAGCGGGGCCGACCGGTGACAGGATGGGCGGCAGTGTGGCGGAAATTTATGACAAAAAAAAGCCTGCTTGCGCGCGACCATCAAGCGCGTGATGCTATGAAATATGAAGCAGTTTGCATGCCAAGCACGGTCAGGCCCAGCGAGCCCAGAAGGTGCAATGCGGTGGTGCCCAGCGCCACGGTATAGCGCTGCGCCATCAGCATTTCGACCACCTCGGCCGAGAAGCTGGAAAACGTGGTGAGTGCACCCAGGAAACCCGTGACCAGTGCCAGCCGCCACACGGGGTCGAGCTGGGGCAGGGCATGGAACACGGCCACACACACGCCAATGAGGTAGGCACCCACCAGGTTGGCGGTGAGTGTGCCCCAGGGCATCAGGCCCCCCGGGCTGAGCCACAGGCCCAGGCGCCAGCGCGCCAGGGCGCCCACACAGGCGCCGATGCAGATGGCGAGAACGTTCAACATCGGGCCATTGTCGCTGGATTTGAGGGCCTCACCATCGCTTCGCGCTGCCCCCCAAAGTGCAAAGCGGGGCGGCCCTGGGAGAGCCGCACCCGCTTTGCTGTGTCAACGGAGGGGCGTTCAGCGCGCGGACATTTGCTGCGGCAGCCAGGTCACGATGCCGGGGAAGATGTAGATCAGTGCCACCGCGCCACACATCAGGAGGAACATGGGCAGTGCCACCTTGGCGATCCAGGGCAGTTGGCGCCCGGTCATGCCCTGTAGCACGAACAGGTTGAAGCCCACGGGCGGCGTGATCTGTGCCATCTCCACCACCAGCACGATGAAGATGCCGAACCAGATCGGGTCGATGCCTGCAGCCTGCACTGTGGGCATGAGCACGCCCATGGTCAGCACCACCATCGAGATGCCGTCCAGAAAGCAGCC
>CAYXSL010000111.1:0-14982 GCA_964466605.1 uncultured Verminephrobacter sp. | reverse complement strand
TTCACCGTGCAGCTGCTGCAGGTGGTGCGCGGCGGGCAGTTCCCCGAGCTGCGCCGCCGCCCCACGCTCGACGCCCTGCAGCGGCTCGCCCATGCAGGCCTCATGCCACAGGCAACCGCCGATGCGCTGGCCCAGGCCTATGTGTTCCTGCGCCGGGTGGAGCACCGCATCCAGTACCTGGACGACCAGCAGACCCATGTGCTGCCCACGCGCGACGACGACCTGGCCTGGATCGCCCAGACCCTGGGCTTCAAGGATTGCTGCGCGTTCTTGCACGAGCTGGACGCCCACCGCGAGCTGGTGGCGCAGGAGTTCGACACCCTGCTGGGTGGCGCGGGCAAGAAGCAATGCAACGGCGGCGGCTGCGGCGGGCCCCGCGCCGCTGCGCCGCCCCCGCCCGAGCTGGAGGCCCTGCTGGAGCAACTGCCCGCCGGCTTTCGCGAGCGCGTGGCCGAATGGCGCAGCCACCCGCGCGTGGAAGGCCTGCGAGATGAGGCGCGCGCGCGCCTGTTCCGCCTGGTGCAGCGCACCGCGCAGTGGCTCAAGGAGGGCCGCGTGACGGAAGAGGCCGCCGTGCGCCTGGCCAACTGGCTCGAACCCCTGCTGCGCCGCGAGAGCTACCTCGCGCTGCTGCTGGAACGCCCCTCGGTGCACGAACAGCTGCTGCACCTGCTGGGCGCCGCCAAGTGGCCCGCGCGCTACCTGCTGCAGCACCCCGGCGTGATCGACGAACTGGTGGGCGACCACCTGCTGTCCGAGCGGTTTGTGGTGGCCGACTTCGAGCGCGAGCTGGGCATGCGCCTGGCCTCGCTGCGCTCCACCGGCGAGGACGACGACGAAACCCTGCTCAACCTGCTGCGCCGCGCGCAGCATGCCGAAACCTTCCGCACCCTGGCGCGCGATGTGGAGCGCCGCATCACCGTCGAGCAGGTGGCCGACGACCTCAGTGCGCTGGCCGACAGCGTGTTGCGCATCACCAGCCAATGGTGCTGGAGCCGCCTCAAGAACCGCCACCGCGACGAACCCCAGTTCGCCATCATTGGCTACGGCAAGCTGGGCGGCAAAGAGCTGGGCTACGGCAGCGACCTGGACATCGTGTTTGTGTTCGATGACGATGACGAGCGTGCGCCCGAGGTCTATGCAGCCTTTGTGCGCAAGCTCATCAACTGGCTCACCGTGAAGACGGGCGAAGGCGACCTGTACGAGATCGACACCGCCCTGCGGCCCAACGGCAACTCGGGCCTGCTGGTGACCAGCTTCGAAGCCTATGCCAACTACCAGCAGCAGCGCGGCAGCAACACCGCCTGGACCTGGGAGCACCAGGCCATGACGCGTGCGCGGTTTGTGATGGGCAGCGAGGCCTTGCGGGCCCGCTTCGACGCCGTGCGCGAGGCCGTCATCACCTCCACCCGCGACCCGCTGGCCTTGCAGGGCGAGATCGCGACCATGCGCGAACGGGTGCGCTCGGCCCATCCCACGCCCGCCGGGCGCTTCGATGTGAAGCACAGCCCGGGCGGCATGGTGGATGCCGAATTCGCCGTGCAGTACCTGGTGCTGTCGCAGTCGGCGGCCCACCCCGAGCTGCGCGGCAACGTGGGCAACATTGCGCTGCTGCAGCGCGCCGAGCAGGTGGGCCTGCTGCCCGCCGGTGTGGGCATGGCGGCCGCCGACGCGTACCGCGAGCTGCGCCGCGTGCAGCACGTGGCGCGCCTGGACGAAGCCCCCACCCAGGTGACCCCTCCCGCCCTGCAGGCCGAACGCGATGCGGTGCTGGCGCTGTGGCGGACTGTGTTTGGCGCGGACGCATAGCGCCGCACGGAGAGGTGACAAATGGTTGCATCTTGGTGCAGCGCTGTTTCATTAAAACCTCATTAATTCAAACAACTGTTTGAATTCTGGTGGTTTAATCCGGGACCATGAGTTCCGGCGCCCCTTCCATCATCCCTGCCTCCCAGCGCACGGCGCGCAGTGACGGCGAAGACACGCGCGCGCGCCTGCTGCAGGCCGCGCTGCAGCTCTTTTCCGAAAAAGGCTTTGCCCAGACTTCCGTGCGGGCCATTGCCCAGGCGGCGGGCACCAATGTGGCGGCCATTGCCTACCATTTTGGCGACAAGGCCCAGCTGTACACGGCCACCTTCTACGAGCCCTTCGGCAGCGGTAGCGACCTGATCCCGGTTTTCGCTGACCCGGCGCTGGACCTGGCGGGCGCGCTGCACCACTACTTTGCGGGCTTTCTGGAGCCGCTCAAGCACGATGACCTGGTCACGCAGTCGCTGCGACTGCATGTGCGCGAGCTGCTGGACCCCACCCATGTCTGGCCCGAACTCATCGAACGCGAGTGCCGTGCCCCCCACATGGCACTCATCCAGGTCCTGGGCCGACACATGGGTGTCTCGGCGGTGGACGACGATATGCACCGCCTCGCCTTCTCCCTGGCGGGTTTGATCATGCAGCTGTGGACGCAGCGCGACCCCCTGCAGGCCATTGCTCCCCAGCTGGCGACTGCGGCGGCGGTGGACCAGTGGGTGGAGCGGCTCACCGGCTACGCCCTCTGCATGGTGCACGGGGAAATCGCGCGGCGGCAGGCCACACAAAGGCCCGCGCGCCGCGTTTCCAGGACTTCGCACAAGAAGGAATCCAACGCATGAGATTGAGCACTACCTTGAGCACCACCCGATGGGCCTGGGCCGCCTTGTTGCCCCTGGCTCTGGGCGCCTGCGGGACCACCGCGCCGCCTGCACAGGTGCCTGCCGCCCCGCCCGTGGCCTGGCAGGCCCCGCTGCCACACCAGGGCTCGCTGGGCGACATGGCCCGGTGGTGGACCCAGCTGGGCGACCCGCTGCTGGTCGAGCTGATCGACGCCGCCCAGGCCGTGAGCCCGGGCATCGCCCAAGCCCAGGCACGCCTGGTGCAGGCCCGCGCCACGCAGGTCAGCAGCCGCGCCGCGCTGCTGCCGTCACTGGACGCGCAGGCCAGCGCCAGCCGGGGCTTGAACGAGCAGCTCGCACGCGTGGCCACCACGGCGCAGGCCGGGCTGCAGGCGAGCTGGGAGATCGACCTGTTCGGAGCGAACCGGGCCACCAGGACCGCTGCGCACGAGCGGCTGGCGGGTGCGCAGGCCCTGTGGCACGAGGCCCGCGTGAGCGTGGCGGCCGAGGTGGCGCAGCAGACCAGCAGCCTGCGCTCCTGCCTGGCGCAGCTGCAGGTGGCCGAGCGCGATGCGCAGTCGCGCGGCGAGACCTCGCGCCTGTCGGGCCTGAGCGAGCGCGCGGGCTTCACCGCGCCTGCCACAGCCGCCCTGGCCCGCGCCAGCGCGGCCGAAGCCCAGGCCCGCGTTTCGCAGCAGCGCATGCTGTGCGATGTGGACGTGAAGACCCTGGTGGCGCTCACGGGATGGGAGGAACCCGCCCTGCGCGCCCGCCTGGCCACCCCCGTGGCTGCGGCGCCCGACACGCTGTTTGCGATTGCCGCGCTGCCCGCCCAGGTGCTGGCCCAGCGCCCTGACGTGTACAACGCCGAGCGCGAAGTGGCCGCCGCCAGCGCCGAGGTGGGCAGCGCGCAGGCGCAGCGCTACCCGCGCCTGTCGCTCAGCGGCTCGGTGGGCAGCGCCTGGGTGCGCGCCAACGGCGTGACGACCGACTTGAACACCTGGACTATCGGCCCGCTGGCGCTGAGCGTGCCCCTGTTCGACGGCGGCCGCCGTGCCGCGTTGACCGACGCTGCGCAGGCCCGCTACGACGAGGCCGCCGCGCTGTACCGCGCCAAGGTGCGTCAGGCCGTGAGCGAGGTGGAGCAGGCGCTGGTGCGGCTGCAGAGCACGGCCGAGCGCAACGCAAGTGCGCGCACGGCGGCCGAAGGCTACCGCGCCTCGTTCGACGCGACCGAGGCACGCTGGCGCGGCGGTCTGGCCAGCCTGGTGGAGCTGGAGGATGCGCGGCGCACTGCGCTTGCCGCCGAGAACGCGCTGGTCGCGCTGCAGCACGAGCGCCAGGCCGCCTGGATTGCGCTGTACCGCGCCGCAGGTGGCGGCTGGGACGGGCAGACGGCCGTCGCCACGGCCGCCCCTTCTGCGGCAGCCACCGCTGCACGCTGAACAAAACCCGGGGGCCAGGCCGAACGCCGACCTCCATTTCCTGACACCGACTGGATGAACGGATAGACAACATGCCAACGCAACGCTTTCAATTTTCTGCCACCGCCTTCGCCGTGATCGCCGCCTGTGTGCTGGCCACGGGGGGCGCCCTGGTGTACTCCGGCGCATCGCGCGCAGCCGACGAGCCCAAGGCGGGCCAGCCCCGCCCCGCGCTCACGGTGAGCACCGCCCAGCCCCAGCGCACCGCCGTGCCCGTGCGCCTGGCCGCCAACGGCAACGTGGCCGCGTGGCAGGAGGCGAGCATCGGCGCAGAAAGCAACGGCCTGCGCCTGACCGACGTGCGTGTGAACGTCGGCGATGTGGTCAAGGCCGGCCAGGTGCTCGCCACGTTCTCGGCAGAGACGGTGCAGGCCGACGTGGCGCAGGTGCGCGCCAGCCTGCTCGAAGCCCAGGCCAACGCGGCCGAGGCCGCCGCCAACGCCGACCGTGCCCGCGCGCTGCAGGCCACGGGCGCGTTGAGCCAGCAGCAGATCCAGCAGTTCACCACCGCAGAGAAAACGGCCCAGGCGCGCGTGGAGGCGGCCCAGGCCACGCTCAACGCACAGCAGCTGCGCCTGAAATACACCCAGGTCGTCGCGCCCGACAGCGGCGTGATCTCGGCCCGCACGGCCACCGTGGGCGCGGTGGTGGGCGCAGGCACCGAGCTGTTTCGCATGGTGCGCAAGGGCCGCCTGGAGTGGCGCGCCGAAGTCACCTCCACCGAGCTGCGCCGTATTGCGCCGGGCGCAAAGGTCAGCGTGACGGCGGCCAGCGGCGCCACGGCCGAGGGCACGGTGCGCATGGTCGCGCCCACGGTGGACCCGCAGACGCGCAATGCGCTGGTGTATGTGGACCTGCCCGCCCACACCGACTTCCGTGCGGGCATGTTTGCGCGCGGCGAATTTGCGCTGGGCAACAGCGATGCGCTCACCGTGCCGCAGGAGGCGCTGGTCGTGCGCGATGGCTTCTCGTACGTGTTTGTGGTGGGCGCGGACCAGCGCGTGCAGCAACGCAAGGTGCAGGCGGGCCGGCGCGTGGCCGACCGCGTGGAGGTGCTCACGGGCCTGGACGCCAATGCCTCGGTGGCCGTGCGCGGCGCGGGTTTCCTCAACGATGGCGACCTGGTGCGCGTGGCCGCAGCTCCTGCAACCCCCGGTGCGCCCGTGCAGACGTCCGCCGTGGGAGATTCGAAGCAAAAACAGCCTTCTCCGCGCGATGGTAAAGCGCTGAGTGCTATCAATTGAGGAGCAATCGAATGAATGTCTCCACCTGGTCCATCAAGAACCCGATACCGGCGCTGATGCTGTTTGTGCTGCTGACCTTCGGCGGCCTGCTGTCCTTCAACGCCATGAAGGTGCAGAACTTTCCCGACATCGACCTGCCCACCATCTCGGTGACCGTGGCGCTGCCCGGCGCGTCGCCCGCGCAGCTCGAAAACGACGTGGCGCGCAAGATCGAGAACAGCATCGCCACGCTGCAGGGCCTCAAGCACATCTACACCAAGGTGCAGGACGGCGGGGCCACCATCACGGCCGAGTTCCGGCTGGAAAAGCCCACGCAGGAGGCGCTGGACGACGTGCGCTCGGCCGTGGCGCGTGTGCGCGGCGAGCTGCCAGGCGATGTGCGCGACCCCATCGTGACCAAGATGGACCTGGCTGCCCAGCCCGTGCTGGCGTTCACCATCGCCTCGACCCGCATGGACGACGAGGCGCTGTCGTGGTTTGTGGACGATGCGGTGGCCAAGAAGCTGCTCACCGTGCGCGGCGTGGGCGCAGTCAACCGCGTGGGAGGGGTGCAGCGCGAGGTGCATGTGGCGCTGGACACGGTCAAGCTGCAGGCCCTGGGCGCCACGGCGGCCGATGTGTCGCGCCAGCTGCGCCAGGTGCAGACCGAAAGCGCAGGTGGCCGCACCGACCTGGGCGGCAGCGAGCAGCCGGTGCGCACGCTGGCCACGGTGCAGTCGGCGCAGGAGCTGGCAGGCCTCACGCTGGCCTTGTCCGACGGGCGGCATATCCGCCTGGACCAGGTGGCCACGGTGTCCGACACCATTGCCGAGCCGCGCGCGCTGGCGCTGCTCAACGGCAAGCCGGTGGTGGGCTTCGAGGTGGCGCGCAGCAAGGGCGCGAGCGAGGTCGAGGTGGGTGCCGCGGTGCAGGTGGCCCTGCAGGAAATGCGCGCCCAGCACCCGGACCTCACCATTACCGAGGCGTTCAACTTCGTGCAACCGGTGCAGGAAGAATACGACGGCTCCATGCACCTGCTGTACGAGGGCGCGCTGCTGGCCGTGCTCGTGGTGTGGCTGTTCTTGCGCGACTGGCGCGCGACCTTTGTCTCGGCCGTGGCGCTGCCGCTGTCGGTGATCCCGGCATTCATCGGCATGCACTGGCTGGGTTTTTCCATCAACGTGATCACGCTGCTGGCCTTGTCGCTGGTGGTCGGCATCCTGGTGGACGACGCCATCGTGGAGGTCGAGAACATCGTGCGCCACCTGCGCATGGGCAAGACGCCCTACCAGGCGGCCATGGAAGCCGCCGATGAAATTGGCCTGGCCGTGGTGGCCACCACGTTCACGCTGATTGCGGTGTTTTTGCCCACCGCGTTCATGAGCGGCATTGCGGGCAAGTTCTTCAAGCAGTTTGGCTGGACGGCGTCGCTGGCGGTGTTTGCCAGTCTGGTGGTGGCGCGTGTGCTCACGCCCATGATGGCGGCCTACATCCTCAAGCCCATCGTGGGCGAGCACAAGGACCCGCGCTGGATGACGGTGTACCTGCGCTGGGCGGCCTGGTGCATCAAGCACCGCTGGATCACCTTCCTGGGCACGGCGGCGTTCTTCATCGGCTCGCTGGCGCTGATCCCTCTGCTGCCCACAGGCTTCATCCCGCCCGACGACAACTCGCAGACCCAGGTGTACCTGGAGCTGCCGCCCGGCGCCACGCTGTCGCAGACCCGCGCAGCAGCCGAGGATGCGCGCGAGCGCATCGCCCGCGTGGACCATGTGAAGAGTGTCTACACCACCATTGGCGGCGGTACGGCCGGGGGCGACCCGTTCATGGGCAGTTCCAACGCCGAGACGCGCAAGGCCACGCTCACCATCTTGCTGGCCGAGCGCGGCGACCGCCCGCGCAAGCAGGGCATCGAGAACCAGATCCGCGCCGCGCTGGAGACCCTGCCGGGCGTGCGCAGCAAGGTGGGCCTGGGCGGCTCGGGCGAGAAGTACGTGCTGGTGCTCACCGGCGACGACCCGCAGGCGCTGACCACCGCTGCGCTCGCTGTCGAGAAGGACCTGCGCACCATCCCCGGCCTGGGCAGCATCTCGTCCACCGCCAGCCTGGTGCGCTCCGAGATCGCCGTGCGCCCCGACTTTGCGCGCGCCGCCGACCTGGGCGTGACCAGCAACGCGATTGCCGAGACACTGCGCATCGCCACCGTGGGCGACTATGACGTGTCACTGCCCAAACTCAACCTCGCGTCGCGCCAAGTGCCCATCGTGGTCAAGCTGCAGGACGATGCGCGCAAGGACCTCGCGCTGCTGGAGCGCCTGCCGGTGCAGGGCAGCAAGGGCCCGGTGATGCTGGGCCAGGTGGCCACGCTGGAGTTCAGCGGCGGCCCGGCCGTGGTGGACCGCTACGACCGTGCGCGCAACGTCAACTTCGAGATCGAACTCTCGGGCCAGCCCCTGGGCGATGTGACCAAGGCCGTCGCGGCCCTGCCCTCCATCCAGAACCTGCCGCCGGGTGTGCGCCAGATCACGATTGGCGACGCGGAGATGATGGGCGAGCTGTTCGCAAGCTTCGGCCTGGCCATGCTCACGGGCGTGCTGTGCATCTACATCGTGCTGGTGCTGCTGTTCAAGGACTTTCTGCACCCGGTCACCATCCTGGCGGCGCTGCCGCTGTCGCTGGGGGGCGCGTTTGTGGGCCTGCTGGTCGCGCAAAAGAGCTTTTCGATGCCCTCGCTCATCGGGCTCATCATGCTCATGGGCATTGCCACCAAGAACTCTATCCTGCTGGTGGAGTACGCCATCCTGGCGCGGCGCGAGCACGGCATGACGCGCCTGGAGGCACTCATCGACGCCTGCCACAAGCGCGCGCGGCCCATCATCATGACCACGCTGGCCATGGGCGCGGGCATGCTGCCCATCGCCATCGGTTTCGGCGCGGCAGATGCGAGCTTCCGCTCGCCCATGGCGGTGGCGGTGATCGGGGGGCTTATCACCTCCACGCTGCTGAGCCAGCTGGTGATTCCGCCGGTGTTTACCAGCGTGGACGACCTGGGCCAGTGGTTCGGGCGCCTGCTGCGCCGGGTGCGGGGGCTGCACCCGGTGCGTGCACCGGCCGAAGCACGGCCTTCCACGCCCCCCGCAGCACATTCATGAAGGGGCCCAGGCCTTGAGGGCCTGAGGGCCTGAGGGCAACCTGGGAATTTCGTCGGTTGAAAAGCCGGGAAATCACCCGGCAGGCGAAAGGTTTGATGGGGGCAGGGCGTTAGATAATGTAACGAGCACCATGAACCTCGTCAGCCTCAACATCGAATCCATCCAGCTCGGCCACCCGCTGCCTTTTGTGCTGCGGGGCTCCGACGGCGTCCTGCTGGCCCAAAAAGGCTATGTGATCCGCACCCGGGAGGAACTGGCCAAGATGGTGGCCCGGGGCCGCCAGCTGTGTGTGGACACGGACGAGTCGGGCGAGAGCCACCGCGCCTATCTCGCCCAGCTGCAGCGCATGCTGATCGCCGACACCAACCTGGGCGAGATCGCCTCGATGAAAATGACGGCCGCCGAGGACTCTGCAAACCGGGCCCGCGCGGCCCGGGCGCAGGCGGACTGGCCCGAGCTGCAGCTGCGCGCCACCCAGCTGCTGCGTTCACCTTCGCCCAGCGACTTCGGGGGGCGCTTCCAGGCCCTGCACGACGAGCTGGTGCGCCACTGCGAGCAGACACCCGACGCCACCCTGCTGGCGCTGATCTACCTGTCGGCCCAGGAAACCCGCATGTACAGCGCCACGCATTCGATGCTGGTGAGCTGCGTGTGCATGGTGGTGGCGCGGGAGATGCTGCGCTGGCCCGCAGGCCGGGTGCAGCAGGTAGGGCATTCAGCCCTCAGCATGAACATCGCGATGACCGAGCTGCAGGACCAGCTGGCCCAGCAAACCCACCCGCTGACCGCCGCCCAGATCGTCGCCGTGGAGAACCACGCCGCGCGTTCCGAGGCGCTCTTGCGCCATCTGGGCGTGGCCGACCCGATGTGGCTGGAGGCCGTGCGCTGCCACCACCACCGCAGCCCAGGCCCGCTGGACAAGAAAACCGAAGCCCAGCAAATGGCGCGCCTGGTGCAGCGTGCCGACATCTTCGGCGCCCGCCTGGCACCCCGCGCCGCCCGCTGGCCCATGCCGGTCACGGCGGCCATGCAGGCCAGCTACTACGACGAAGAGCAGCAGGCGGACGAAGCCGGTGCTGCCCTGGTCAAGACCCTGGGTGTGTACCCGCCGGGCGCCTTTGTGCGGCTGGCCAGCCGCGAGGTGGGTGTGGTCATCCGCCGGGGCACCACCGCCACCACGCCCAAGGTGGCCGTGGTGACCAACCGCGACGGCATGCCCACGGGCGAGCCCATCCCGCGCGACACCGGCATGCCGCCCTGGAAGGTCACCGGCGTGGTGGCTTTCAAGGATATGCGGGTCAAGCTCTCGCTGGATCGCCTGCTGCAAATGGTTTGACCTCTGGCCACACCCCGCGGTGTGGTTAGCAGCTCTCCTTTTTCTTTCCCTTTTTTCCTCTGCTCCGCCCGCCGGCCCTGCGCCTTGCGGGCATGGCCTGCGTGCGCCTGCGCGGGGGCCGGGTGCGCGGCGAGGGGCGGGCCGAGCGACCCCTGTCGCCATGTCGGAAATCTGAATCCAAACGCAGGGATACTGCGTATACCGTTCAGTACAAATAAAAACTAGTGTGGACAAAAAATAATGAAGCGGTTAAATTTCTCCCATCGCCCGCTTGCCGCCCCAACACCATGAACACACTGTCTCGTTGTTTCCCTCTGGCCGCCCTGTTGGCGACAGGGATGTCGCTGGCGCCCGCCGCCCAGGCTGCCGATGCGCCCGCCAATTGCCCGGCCACGCTGCAGCACAGCTTTCCGCGCCTGCAGGACGAAAAGCCCCAGTCGCTGTGCCAGTACAGCGGAAAAGTGGTGCTGGTGGTCAACACGGCCAGCTTCTGTGGCTTTACCGGCCAGTACAAGGGGCTGGAGGAGCTGTATGCCCGCTACAAGGACAAGGGCCTGGTGGTGCTGGGCTTCCCGTCCAACGACTTTGCCCAGGAAAAAGGCAGCAACAAGGAAATCGCCGACTTCTGCGAAAACACCTTCGGGGTGAAATTTCCGATGTTTGCCAAGAGCAGCGTGAAGGGCCCCGAGGCCTCGCCGCTGTACCAGCAGCTGGCGCAGCTGTCGGGCACGGCGCCCCGCTGGAACTTCCACAAATACCTGCTGGGCCGCGACGGCAAGCTGGTGGACAACTACTCCAGCCTGACTGGGCCGGACAACAGGGGCCTGGTGCGCGCCATCGAACAGCAGCTTGCGCTGCCCACGCCCCGGTGAGCGCCATGATTTCTTTACATTTCTTGAAAAAAAATACAGCGGGCCTCTGGAACTTCGCTGCGGCGGCCTCACTCTATCCATTGCGCAAGACGATTGCGCGGCGTACAGTTTTAACGTTGCGAAGCCTTTCGGGCCCCCGGGTTCCGACTGACCTCCTGGAGCGCTTCTCCTCCCTCCCTCTCTTATTCGTTTCGGGACGCTTCGCAACCTTTTTATTCCAGGCGCCGGCCAGAGGGGGCCGGCCATGAAAGTCGCCATCATCGGCTCCGGCATCTCCGGGCTGTCGGTCGCGCACCAGCTGCGCGGCCAGGCGGACATCACACTCTTCGAGGCGGGCGACTACTTCGGTGGCCACACCCACACGGTGGATGTGACGCTGCCCGACGCCTCGGGCACCCCCGTCACCCACGGCGTGGACACCGGCTTTCTGGTGTTCAACGAGCGCACCTACCCTCATCTCATCCGCCTGCTGGCCGAACTGGGTGTCGAGACGGCCAAATCCGACATGTCGTTTTCGGTGCAGGTGCCTGCAGCCTTGGGCGGCGGCCGCGCGCTGGAATGGAGCGGCACCAATCTCAGCACGGTGTTTGCTCAGCGCTCCAACCTGGTCAACCCCCGCTTTCTGGGCATGCTGCGCGACCTGCTGCGCTTCAACCAGCTGTGCACGCGCATTGCAGAAAAACAGGCCGAGGCCGCGCTGATGCAGCCCCTGGGCGACTTCCTGCGCGAGCACCGCTTTGGCGACGCGTTCCGCGACTGGTACTTCTTGCCCATGCTGGGCTGCATCTGGAGCTGCCCCACCGACCAGATGCTGAAGTTCCCCGTGGCCACCATGATCCGGTTCTGCCACAACCACGGCCTGATCCAGGTGAGCAACCGCCCGCAGTGGTGGACGGTGTCTGGCGGCGCGCGCCACTATGTGGACAAGATCGTGGCGGGCATTGCCGACAAGCGCCTGAACACCCCCGTGCACCGCATCGAGCGCGACGCTGCTGGCGTACGCGTGGTGACCACAGGCCACACCGAACACTTTGACAAGGTGGTGCTGGCCACGCACTCTGACCAGTCGCTCGCGCTGCTGGCCCAGCCCACGACCCAGGAGCGCACTGTGCTCGGCGCCATCCGCTACCAGGCCAACCGCGCCGTGCTGCACACCGACACCTCGGTGCTGCCAGAGCGCCGCGCCGCCTGGGCCGCGTGGAACTACGAGCGTGCCCAGCAAAAGAGCCGCGAGTCGGCCCGCGTGTGCCTGCACTACCTCATCAACCAGCTGCAGCCCGTGCCGTTTGCGCAGCCCGTGGTGGTGTCGCTCAACCCGGTGCGCGACATTGCGCCCGCGCACGTGATCGGCAGCTACGAATACGCCCACCCGGTGTTCGACATGGCCGCCATCCGTGCGCAGCAGCAGGTGCGCAAGCTGCAAGGGCAGCAGCACACCTGGTTCTGCGGCGCCTGGACGGGCTACGGCTTCCATGAAGACGGGCTGAAATCCGGCCTGGCCGTGGCCGAGCAATTGCTGGCGGCCCTGCCAGCCCCCCTGGCGGAGGCCGCGTGAGCCACGCCCCGGCCCCCACCGCAGCGCCCCTTGTCGGCTTCGGCCAGGTGCGCCACACGCGGCTGCGGCCCCGTCGGCACGCGTTTGCCTACCCCACGTTTTTCCTCATGTTGCCGATGCGCAGTCTGAGTGAAGTGGACAGCCCGCTGGCCGTGAACCGGCGCGGCACCATCAGCTTTCACGACGTGGACCACGGCGATGGCCGTGGTGCCGCGCAGGGCGGGGCGCTGGCCTGGCTCGATGAGCTGCTGCGCACCGAAGGCATCACCGACGCCACGGGCGAGGCCTGGCTGCACTGCTACCCGCGTGTGCTGGGCTACACCTTCAAGCCCGTGAGCTTCTGGTACTGCCACCGGGCGGACGGCCCCCTGCGCGCCATCGTGGTGGAGGTGAACAACACCTTCGGCGAGCGCCACTGCTATCTGCTGGATGCGCCGCAATACGGCGTGGAGCAACAGGCCCGCAAGGTGTTCCATGTGTCGCCGTTCTGCGAGGTGAGCGGCGGCTACCGTTTTCGCTTCATGCGCACCGAGGCGGGGGCGCAGGACGCAGGCCGCACCGTGGTGCGCATCGACCACGACGACAACAGCGGCCCGCTCATCCAGACCAGCGTGAGCGGCACCCTGCAGCCCATCACCCCGCAGACCCTGCGCCGGGCGCTCTGGGGCTACCCCGCCATGACGCTGGCCATCATTGCCCGCATCCACTGGCATGCGCTGCAGCTGTGGCTCAAACGCGTGCGTTTCCACCGCAAGCCCGAGGCGCCCGCCGCCGCCGTGACCCGCTGATTTCCATGACGAACGAGACCGCCATGAATTCCACCACCGCCCCCCGCTCTGCCCTGACCCTGCCTGCGGGCACACCGGCCGCCGCCCGCACGGCGCTCAAGCTGCTGCAGCGCCTGCAGCACGGCCACCTCACGGTGCAGCTGCCTGACGGCACCTTGCAGCACTTCGGCCACGGCGATGGCCCCTCGGCGGCCATCACGCTCAAGAACTGGAACGTGTGCAGCGCCGCGCTCAAGTCGGGCGACATCGGCTTTGCCGAGAGCTACATCGCGGGCGACTGGACCACGCCGCACCTCACCGACCTGCTCAAGCTTTTCATCGCCAACCGCCAGCAGGTGGAAGGCGTGATCTACGGCACCTGGGCCGGGCGCCTGCTGTACCGCATCAAGCATTTGCTCAACCGCAACACGCGCGCCAACAGCCAGAAGAACATCCACGCCCATTACGACCTGGGCAATGCGTTCTACGAACTCTGGCTGGACGACACGATGAACTATTCGTCCGCCTGGTTCGAGGGCGATGCGGGCGGCGACATGCGCAAGGCCCAGCATGCCAAGGTGCGCCGCGCGCTGCGCATGGCGGGGGTGGAACCAGGCTCGCGGGTGCTGGAGATCGGCTGCGGCTGGGGTGCATTGGCCGAGATGGCCACCGTCGAATTTGGCGCAAACCTGACGGGGGTGACGCTCTCCACCGAACAGCTCGCGTTTGCACAAAAGCGCATGGCGCAGCAGGGCGTGGCGCCCTGCGCGGACCTGCGCCTGCAGGACTACCGCGACATCCAGGACGGCCCGTACGACGCGATCTGCTCCATCGAGATGGTCGAGGCCGTGGGCCGCGAGTATTGGCCCACCTACTTCCAGTCGGTGCACCGCCTGCTCAAGCCCGGTGGCAAGGCCTGCATCCAGAGCATCGTGATCGACGACAGCCTGTTCGAGCGCTATATCAGCTCCACCGACTTCATCCAGCAGTACATCTTCCCTGGCGGCTGCCTGCCCTGCCCGCGCGAGTTCCGCCGCGAGGCCGAAGCGGCGGGCCTGCGTGTGGTGGACGAATTTGCGTTTGGCCAGGACTACGCCGAAACCCTCAGACGCTGGCGCGAGCGCTTCCTGGCGCAGCGCGCGCAGATCCTGCAACTGGGTTTTGACGAGCGCTTCATGCACATCTGGGAGTTCTACCTCGCCTACTGCGAGGCCGCGTTTGCGATGCGCAACATCGACCTGGTGCAGTACACGCTGGTGAAAACATGATTGCTATTAAAAACATAGCTATCAGCGCTTTACTAGCGGGCGCAGAGGCCGTTTTTTTCTCGAATTGTGCAATGGCGCAGGGGACCCAGGGGGTGGCGAGCGCGTCGCCAGCCGCCAGCACACCCCTGGCGGGCGCGCGCCTGGTGGGCCAGGGCACCATGCGCTTCCTGGGGTTTGAGGTGTACCGCGCGCGCCTGTGGGCACCCCCCGGTTTTGACGCCGACCAGTACAGCGCCCACCCGCTGGCGCTGGAGCTGACCTACCAGCGCAACTTCACGGCCGAGGCGATTGCCAAACGCTCCATCGAAGAGATGCGCCGCGTGGGCAGCTTCACGCCGCAGCAGGCCACCCGCTGGCAGCAGGCGCTGCAGGCCGCGTTGCCGGATGTGAAACCTGGCGACCGCCTGCTGGGCCTGTACCAGCCGGGCGCAGGCGCCGTCTTCAAGATGGGCGGCCGCGTGGTGGGCGAGGTGGCGGATGCCGAGTTCTCGCGCCTGTTCTTCGGCATCTGGCTGTCGCCCCAGACCTCCGAACCCGGGCTGCGGCAAGCGCTGATCGCGGCCACCCGCGCTGCAGGCCAAGGGCAGCCATGACCACCACCCCGCCCATGCGCGCCGGCCATGGCCTGGCCTATGGGCTGCTGGGCCTGCCGCTGGCGTTTGTGGCGCTGCCGCTGT
>CAYXSL010000110.1:0-15172 GCA_964466605.1 uncultured Verminephrobacter sp. | reverse complement strand
TGTTCATGAACAGGTTGTTGAACACTTCGAGCAGCACCGGGTCCACCGTGGTGCCTGCGGCGTACTGCACCTTGCGTGCGGTGACGCGGTCCAGCACCAGGTGGTCCAGGTCGGTCAGGCGCGCTGACCAGCCGGGCTCCACCACCGTGGTGGTGTTCTTCTCGGCAATGATGGCGGGGCCCGGAATCACGTCGCCGGGGTGCAGGTCTTCGCGCACCACCAGCGCGGCGGTGTGCCATTCACCGCCCGAGTACATGCGCACGCTTTCACGCTGCGGGTGCTTGCGGTGCGGGTGCACGGGCAGACGCGGCTCGGCGGGGGCATCGCCTGCGATCATGGCCTCGACCGACACAGCCTCCACCACCAGCCCCTTGCCCGCCATCAGGAAGGCAAAGCGCTGGCGGTAGGCCTTTTCAAAGGCGGCCTGGATGCTGGTGATGTCACCAAACGGCACCACCAGGGCTGAGTCGGTGCCTTCGTAGCGCACATGCACGTTGTGGCGCACCTGCACGGGGTTGGCGCTGACCTGCTGACGCTCCAGTTCGGCCTGGGCGGCAGTGCCCAGGGTGTCCAGCCGCTCGGCAATCAGGGGCAGCGAGGCAGCCGCCAGCGGCATCTCCACCGCTTGTTCGCGGATCACGGTCTGGTCGGCCAGGCCCATGCCGTAGGCGCTGAGCACACCCGCCAGCGGGTGAACAAACACGCGCGACATGCCCAGAGCGTCTGCCACCAGGCAGGCGTGCTGGCCGCCCGCGCCACCAAAACACTGCAGGGTGTAGCGCGTCACGTCATAGCCGCGCGCCACGCTGATCTTCTTGATCGCATTGGCCATCTGCTGCACGGCAATCTGTATGAAGCCTTCGGCCACTTCCTCGGGCTGGCGCTGGGTTTGGGTGGCGATCTCCTGGAAGCGGGCGCGCACCGCGTCGGCATCCAGCGTTTCATTGGCCGCCGGGCCAAACACGCTGGGGAAGTAGCGCGGCTGCACCTTGCCCACCATCACGTTCGCATCGGTCACAGCCAGCGGGCCGCCCCGGCGGTAGCTCACCGGGCCGGGGTTGGCGCCTGCGCTCTCGGGGCCCACGCGGAAGCGTGAGCCGTCATACGCCAGCACCGAGCCACCGCCCGCCGCCACCGTGTGGATGCTCATCATGGGCGCGCGCATGCGCACACCGGCCACATGGGTCTCGAACTCGCGCTCGAACGCACCCGCGTAGTGGCTCACGTCGGTGCTGGTGCCGCCCATGTCAAAGCCGATGACCTTTTCCTGCCCTGCCAGGCCCGCCGTGCGCGCCATGCCCACAATGCCGCCCGCCGGGCCGGACAGGATCGCGTCCTTGCCCTGGAAGGTGCCCGCATCGGTAAGCCCGCCGGACGACTGCATGAAAAACAGCTTCACGCCCGGCATCTCGCTGGCCACCTGCTCCACATAGCGGCGCAGGATGGGCGACAGGTAGGCATCCACCACCGTGGTGTCGCCCCGGCTCACGAACTTCATCATGGGGCTGGTTTCGTGCGAGGTGCTGATCTGCGTAAAACCCACCTCTTTGGCAATGCGCTTTGCCGCCTGCTCGTGCTGCGCATAGCGGTAGCCGTGCATGAACACAATGGCCACGCTGCGCAGCCCGCGGCCGTAGGCGGCCAGCAGGTCGCCGCGCAGGGTGGCTTCGTCCAGGTTCTGCAGCAGGTCGCCATGGGCGCCCATGCGTTCGCGGGCCTCGATGACCTCGGTGTAGAGCAGCTCGGGCAGCTGGATGTGGCGGTCGAACAGGCGCGGGCGGTTCTGGTAGGCAATGCGCAGCGCGTCCCGAAAGCCGCGCGTGGTGACCAGCAACGTGGGCTCGCCCTTGCGCTCCAGCAGCGCATTGGTGGCCACCGTGGTGCCCATCTTCACGCACTCCACCAGCGCGGGCGTCACGGGCTCACCAGCCTGCAGGCCCAGCAGGTGGCGAATGCCGGCCACGGCGGCATCTTTGTACTGCTCGGGGTTTTCAGACAGCAGCTTGTGCGTGGTCAGCGAGCCATCGGGCCGCTTGGCCACGATGTCGGTGAAGGTGCCGCCCCGGTCGATCCAGAACTGCCAGCGGTTGCCGGCCGGTGCGGTGGTCATGGTGGTGGGTGCTTGCATGGTGATAGGACTCACTGGTTAACGGATGAACTGAAGGACTAACGGACTGAAGGACCAACGGACTGGCGTTGGAAGTCGGACTAGCGTTGGAAGTAATAGGGAATGAAAATCTTGTTGGCCTCGTTGCCCACCGACTGCACCCATTCGCGGGAGAAGCGTTCGCCCAGGCGCTTGAGTTCGGTGTCCAGCTCGGCGGATGCGCGCTCGACCTTGATGCCCTTGCGCTGCAGCTCGCCCACCGACTCTTCGGCCACGGCGGCACTCAGGGCCCAGCCACGTGTTTCAGCCTCTGCCGCCGCCTGGGTCACGGCCTGGCGCGCAGCGGGGGGCAGCGCGTCAAACGCCTGCTGGTTCACAAACACGATGTTCTTGGGCAGCCAGGCATTGATGCCGTAGTACTGCTTGATCTGACCCCAGACCTGGTTCTCCACCCCGGTCAGGGCCGAGGTGATCATGGAATCGAGCTTGCCCGCCGACAGCGCCTTGTTGACCTCGACCATGGGCACGTCCACCGGGGTGGCGCCCAGCAGCTCGGCAATGCGCACGGTGGCCGGGTTGTAGGTGCGCATGCGCGTGCCCTTGAAGTCGGCCGACGAGCGCACCGGCCCGATCGAAAACAGCCCCTGGGGCGGCCACGGCACGGCATACAGGGCCTTGAGGCCCTTGGCCGCAAAATGCCCGTCGATCAGCGGGCGCTGCAGGTCCCACAGGCGGCGCGCATCGGCATAACTGCGCACCAAGAATGGCACGGTGTCGGCCCCGGCAATGGGCATGCCCTGCACCAGGCTGGTCATGATGGTTTCGCCCGCCTGGGCCTTGCCGTCCTGCACGGCCTGGGGAATCTCGCCCAGCTTGAACAGCGTGTTGTTGGCATGGACCTCGATGCGCAGCGCCCCGCCCGAGGCACGCTCCGCGTCTTGCGCAAACTGCACCACATTGCGGGTGTGGAAGGACTCTGCGCGGTAGCCCGTGGCCAGCTTCCACTGGGTCTGGGCGTGCAGCACCGGGGCCACGGCAAGCGCGGCCAGCAACACAACGGTTTTCATGGGGGACTCCTGTGCGGGCTGGGTCGCAGTGCGGTGGATCAGCCCTGCATCTGGCGCGGCAGCCAGAGCACCACGTCGGGTACGAAGTAGGTCATGATGACCGCGACGATCATCAGGGCGAACAAGGGCAGCGCGGTGCGGGCGATCCAGGTGACTTCACGGCGCGTCATGCCCTGCAGCACGAACAGGTTGAAGCCCACGGGCGGCGTGATCTGCGCCATCTCGACCACCAGCACGATGAAGATGCCGAACCACACCAGGTCAAAGCCCGCAGCTTCCACCGTGGGCAGCAGCACGGCAATGGTCAGCACCACCATGGAGATGCCATCGAGGAAGCAGCCCAGCAGGATAAAGAACACGATGAGCAGCAGCATCAGCGCAAATGGCGACAGGTGCAGCGCGCCAATGAACTCGGCCAGGTGCCGTGGCAGGCCAATGAAACCCATGGCCAGCGTGAGGAAGGCTGCGCCCGCCAGGATGAGGCCGATCATGCAGTACACACGGCAGGCAGCCACCAGGCCTTCCTTGAAGCGGTCCCAGTTGAGCGAGCCCTCGATCTTGGCCAGGATCAGCGACCCAGCCACACCCAGCGCTGCGGCCTCGGTGGCCGTGGCGATGCCGCTGTAGATGGCGCCCAGCACCACCACGATGAGCGACACCACAGGGATCAGATGGCGCGAGGCGTAGAGCTTCTGCGCAAAGCTCAGCTGGGCATCGGGCGCAGGCACCTTGTCCTTGTTGAACAGCGCCCACACGACGATGTAGCCCATGAACAGTGCCGCCAGCAGCAGGCCCGGAATCACGCCCGCCAGGAAGAGCTTGGAGATCGACACATTGGCTGCCACGCCATAGACGATCATGATGATCGACGGCGGGATGAGCAGGCCCAGCGTGCCAGCCCCTGCAAGCGTGCCCACCGAAATTTCTTCGGGGTAGCCGCGCTGCTTGAGCTCAGGCAGCGTGATCTTGCCGATGGTGGCGCAGGTGGCGGCCGACGAGCCCGAGATGGCTGCAAAGATGGTGCAGCCCACCACGTTCGCATGCAGCAGGCGGCCCGGCAGGCGCTCCAGCCACGGGGCCAGGCCCTTGAACATGCTGCTCGACAGCTTGCTGCGAAACAGTATCTCGCCCATCCACAGAAAAAGAGGCAAAGCTGTCAGCGTCCAGCTGGAGGTGGACCCCCAGATGGTCAGCATCATGCTGTCGCCCACGGGGCGGTTGGTAAAAAACTCCATGCCGACCAGGGCCACTGCCAGCAGCGACAGGCCGATCCACAGACCCGATCCGAGCACTGCAAACAGCACCACGATCAGGCCCAAAGCGATGATGACGTCCATGATGGTGTCTCCGGTTTCGGGTTACTCGGAACGCGCCGACTCGGACACGGCCATGAAGGCCACGCCCTGAAAGCGCAAGACGATGGCATGGGCAAACGACAGCGCAAAGCCGATGCAGCCCATGGCCATGCTGATCTGCGGGATCCACAGCGGTGAGGCGTCGGCTGCAGGCGAGATGTCGTGCGTGATGTACGAAATCCACACCGAGCGCACGGCGTACCAGGCGATGTAGAGCGTGAGCACGAGCGCCGCACTCAGGCAGAACCATTCGAAGGCCGAGCGCAAGCGCTCCGGCAGGCGGTCCAGCACCAGCGTCACACGGATGTGGTCGCCGTTTTGCAGCGTGCTGGGCAAGGCGAAGAACAGCGCAGCGGCGATGGCGTAGCCTGCGTACGCATCGAGTCCGTCGATGTTCAGGTGGATGACTTCGCGGGCGAACACGCCCAGCGTGACGGCGGCGAACGCAGCCAGCATGGAGATGCCGGACAGCAGCATCAGCAGCCTGTAGAAATTTCGGACGAGTTTGTCCATGGCGTACTCCGGTAACGCTTGAAAGATGAGAAGGGGATGGCTGGAAACGGGGCAGCGCGCGGGGGCTGCTGCCCGGCCCCGTGGCGGGGCCTGGAGCGCGGCGCTTACTTCTTGCGGTAGGCGTCGATGATGGCCTGGCCCTCGGCACCGGCCGACTTCACCCAGTCGGCGGTCATCGACTCGCCAATGCTGGCCAGTTCCTTCTTGATGCTGTCGCTGGGCTCGGCCACGGTCATGCCCTTGGCGGCCAGCTCTTTGATGAACTCCTTGTCCACCCGCTCACTGGTGGCCCAGCCGCGCGCCTCGGCATCGGCGGCAGCCTTCAGCACGGCATCCTGCAAGGGCTTGTCGAGCGCATCAAAGGCTTTCTGGTTGACCACCGTGGCGTTGCGCGGCAGCCAGGCGCTGACAGGGTAGAAGTGCTTTACCTGCTCATACAGCTTGGATTCCACGCCACTGGCGCTCGATGTCAGAAAGTTCTGCACGGTGTTGGTGGCCAGGGCCTGGCCCAGCTCGGACAGCTGGATGGTGACGGGCTGGGCCTTGAGCAACTGCGCAATGCGCGTGGTGGCCGGGTTGTAGGCGCGCATCTTGGTGCCCGCAAAGTCTGCTGGCGTGCTCAGGGGCTTGAGCGAATACAGCGACTGGCCGGGCCAGGGCACGGTGAACAGCACCTTCACCCCCTGCGATGCCAGCAGCTTCTCTTGCGCAGGCTTGGCGGCCAGATACAGGCGCTTGGAATCGGCGTAGCTCGTGGCCAGGAAGGGGATGGAATCCACGCCGAACAGCGGGTTCTCGTTGGATGCGCCGGAGAGGATGAACTCGGCCGACGGCACCTGCCCGGTCTGCACGGCACGCTTGATCTCGTTGGCCTTGTACAGCGGACCACCGGGGTGCAAGGTGATCTTGAGCTTGCCGCCCGTGAGCTTGTCCACGTCGGTGGCGAACTGCTGCACGTTTTGCGTCTGGAAGCTGTTGGCGCCGTAGCCGGTGGGCAGGTCCCACTTGACCTGGGCCTGGGCCGCGCACACGCTGAGGGCGGCCGTCATACACAGTGCAAATTTTTTCATGGGGAGACTCCTGGGGAAAGCCGCTTAGAAGCTGGCGAGTTGGTGGTTAAGAAGATCGGTGACCAGCATGCAACCCGGGGCGTGGGTGATGCAGAACGCCGGTTGGGCGTTCAGGATGGCGGACTGCGGCGTCACGCCACAGGCCCAGAACACGGGGATCTCGTCGGGCAGCAGCGCCACGGCGTCGCCGTAGTCGGGTTGGGCAATGTCGGCAATACCGATGAGCGCCGGGTCACCGATGTGCACCGGGGCGCCGTGCACGTTGGGAAAACGCGAAGTAACCTGCACGGCGCGGATCACATCGGCTGCGGGCATGGGTCGCATGGACACCACCATGGCGCCGCCAAAAGGTCCTGCGGGTTCTGTCGCAATGTTGGTGCGGTACATGGCCACGTTCTTGCCTTCGTTGATGTGGCGCAGGCTGATACCGGCCTCTTGCAATGCCGACTCGAACGAGAACGAGCAGCCGAGCACAAAGGTCACCAGGTCGGCACGCCACAGGTCGGTGATGTCGGTCACCTCTTGCGCCAGCTCGCCATGGCGCCAGACGCGGTACTGCGGCACATCGCTGCGGATGTCGATGCCCTGGCCCAGCGATGGCAGCGTGACCTGGCCGGGCTCACTCACGGCCAGCACCGGGCAGGGCTTGGGGTTGCGCTGGCAAAAGCGCAGAAAATCACCCGCCTGCACCTCGGGCAGGATCACCAGGTTGCCCTGCACCCGGCCATGCGCCAGGCCGCTGGTGTGCGATGCCCAGGCCCCTTGTCGGATGACGCTGCGCACGTGGCCGGGGTTGTTGATGCCCTCGGCGCCAAACACTGCCAGCGCTTTGTCTTGAACTGAATCCACCGTGTTTCCTTGCATTGAGAAAAGTCAATTGCATGACGTTGGGCGGATTGTGTTGGGCTGCACTGGCTGCTGGCAAATTCAAAAATTTTCTCTTAGCTCATCGATTTTTTCGATGCACATCATTGGGGCAGAGCGAACCAGACTGGTGCCCAAGGGTTAACCCTTGGTTGAAATTTAGGGGTTAACCCGGACAAAAAAATTGCACTTTCATTGCCGTAGCGCGTGCGTTTGCTGGCGGTGCAGCATCCCCGCCCCGCGTCCGTGCGACGCCGGATAAACATTGCAGCCGCTGCGCCCCATGCACTGCGCCGGTGCATGCGCGCACGGGAATGCGCAAAAGAGCGCGCTCAGAAACGCTCAGGCACGGGCTTTGCGCACCTTGGACGGCGGCTGTTGCGTGTCGATAAAGCTGAGCGCCGAGCGCACGACGGCCTCCATGGCCGGTGACGAGGGGTCTTCGCGGTAGCTCACATGGATGGGCAGAGGCTTGAGCGCGGTGTCGCAGGCCAGCGCACGCAGGTCCGGAAACGCCAGCAGCCGCTGCACCGCCAGGCGCGGCAGCGTGGCCACGCCAAAGCCCCCCTGCACCAGCTGGACCATGGCCGAAATGGACGAGATGGTGTGCACGCAGCGCGGCTCCACCTGCGCCTGGCGCAGCGTGTCGAGCAACGACACGTGCGGCTGCGAGCCGCGCTGGAAGGTCAGGATGTCAGCCCCGGCAAAGTCTTCGAGCGCATAGCGGCGCTTGCGGTGCGTCTTGCCGTTGCCCACAAACACCATCTCCATGGGCGTGACGGCCTGGCTGCGAATGCCGTCGGCTGCAGCGGGCAGCGCGGCAAACACCGCGTCCAGCGTGCCCCGGCGGATCTGCTCCAGCAGCACGGGGGTGGTCTCCACCGTCAGCTCCAGCTCCAGCAAAGGGTTGTCTTTGCGCAGCTGCTCTACCCATGGGATGAGCCATGAGTGCAGCACCGATTCGATGGCGCCGAGGCGGACCGACACCTCCAGCGGCCCGCCCGAGCCCATCTCGGCCTTGAGCTGGCGCTGCAGCTCCAGCATGCGCTTGGCATAGACCAGAAAACGGGCCCCGGCCACCGTGAGCTTGAAGTGCTTGTCGCGCCGATCCAGCAGCAGCACACCCAGTTCTTCTTCGAGCGCAGAAATGCGGCTGGACATGGCCGACTGCGTGAGAAACAGCTTCTCGGCCGCGCGTGTCACGCTCTTGAGGGAGGCCACCCAGTAGAAGGCTTCGACAAATCGCAGGTTCATGGCGGAGGCTCCCAAGCGCATTCCGGCAAATGCCGAACGCTCCTATTTTTATAGCTTAAAGCGCTTGACCATAGCTCGGAGACGGCCATTTTTATTCAAATTGCCCCAACAAAAAGCGGCAAATCGGCCTTCTTGAGCGTGCGCAGCACAAAGCTGGAGCGGCTGTGGCGTATGCCCTTGATCTTGTAGAGCTTCTCGCGCAGCAGGCGCTCGTAGTCGCGCGTGTCCTTCACCACGATGCGCAGCAGGTAGTCGTAGTCGCCCGACACCAGGTGCGCCTCGATCACTTCGGGAATGCTGGCCAGCGTCTCGCCAAATTTTTCGAGCGTGTTGTCGGAATGGCTGTCGAGCGTGACCTGCACCAGCACCGTGTCGGCCAGGTCGAGCGACTGCGGGTTGATGCGCACCGTGTAGCCCTGTATGACGCCCGCCTCTTCCATCTTCTTGATGCGGCCCCAGCAGGGCGACGGGCTCAGGCCCACGGCTTGGCCGATCTCTTGCAAGCTGGCACGCGCATTGCCCTGCAGTACGGCGAGAATTTTTCTGTCGAGGCGATCCATCGGCCAGATTATTCACAAAAATCATTCATCGCAGCAAATTTTTCTGCAAACAAGATCAATCAAAGCGAATTCAGCAAATTCATCTCTGCCGTGCGGCGCATACTTCTTTCATCAAGGCGCTCTTACCGGAGCGCACAAACTGACAAGGCCCCGGCTGGTTACCGCCAGCACGGGGCCCTTGGCATTTCTGCCCCCATCACGAACACCCGTCGGCGGCCACACAGACAGCGTGCAACGGTCTGCCAGCTCAGCACCCCGGGTGTCACCCATGCAACTGCAAACGCGCTGCAACCCAGTTAATAAGCACGCTTACCAGCACAAACCCCGATGCCCGCGGCGATGCTGCACCGCCATAATTTCGGCGAGGTCAGGGGCGGCTCCGCGAGGGCCCCAGCGCATCCCCCTGACCCACCATCAACAGGAGACACCATGCAATTGACCAGACTCGTCGTCGGCCTGAGCCTCGCGCTCGGCTTTGTGGCCACCGCTGCAGCGCAGACCACCATGCGCATCAGCATCTCGACGGCCCAGAATTCCCACCAGGGGATTGCCATCGACACGTTTGCCAAGGAAGTCGAAAAACGCACCAGCGGCCGCTACAAGGTGCAGACCTTCTACAACGGAGCCCTGGGCGGCGAGCGCGAGTCGATCGAAGCCGTGCAGCTGGGCACGCAGGAGCTGGCTTTCAGCTCCACAGGCCCCATCCCCAACTTTGTGCCAGAGACCAAGATCCTGGACGTGCCCTTCCTGTTCCGCGACAAGGCCCACGCCCGCGCCGTGCTCGACGGCCCCATCGGCCAGGAGATGCTGACCAAGTTCGACGCCAAGGGCTTCAAGGCGCTGGCCTGGGCCGAGAACGGCTTCCGCCACATGACCAACAGCAAGCGTTCGGTGAACACGCCCGAGGACCTCAAGGGCCTGAAGATGCGCACGATGGAGAACCCCGTGCACATCGCCGCGTACAAAGGCTTTGGCATCATCACCACCCCCATGGCCTTCCCTGAAGTGTTCACCGCCTTGCAACAAGGCACCGTGGACGGCCAGGAGAACCCGCTGCCTGTGATCATCTCGGCCAAGTTCGACCAGGTGCAAAAGCACCTGACACTCACCGGCCACGTGTACTCGCCCGCCATTTTCGTGATGAACAAGGGCTCGTTCGACAAGCTCTCGGCCGCCGACAAACAGGCCTTCATCGACGCCGCCAAGGAAGGCACCAAGGCCAACCGCGCCCGCGTGGACGAAGACGATGCCAAGGGCGTGGCCGACCTGCGCGCCAAGGGCATGACGGTGGTGGACAACCCCGACAAGGCCAAGTTCGTGGCCGCGCTGGCCCCGGTGAATGCTGAATTCGAAAAACAGTTCGGCAAGGCCACGCTCGACAAGATCCGCGACGTGAAGTGATGCCCGCGCTACCATCGTCGTAGCAGCAACCAACGCCCGTAGCGCCAGCGCTATCGGGCGTTTTTATTCTCGCCCCGGGTTTCCTGCCTGATTTTCACCGTGTTGTTCCCCCCGTTGATTCAACTGCCCATGGTCGGCACCGCCCCATGAAAAATGCTTTTCTCACTTTTGAGCGATGGACCACGTTCATCGCCATGCTGGGGGCCTGCGCCATGCTGGCCCTGTCTGCCTCGCTGGGCATGTTCCAGATCCTCATGCGGTTTGTGCTGGAGCAGCCCGCCGAATGGACGGAAGTGCTGATCCGCTTCAGCCTGATCTGGATGGTGTTCCTCGCCATCCCGGCCGCCTTCCGTCAGGGGGCGATGGTGAGCGTGGACGTGTTGTACCGCTGGAGCCCTCCCGCCCTGCGGCGGGTGCTGGACTGGGTGGTGGCGCTGGCAGCCCTGGCGCTGATCGGCATAGTGATCTGGTACGGCTGGGACTACGCCCGGCGCGGTGGCGTGCAGAGCATGGCGGGGCTGGAATCGGTCTCGATGTTCTGGGCCTACCTGGCCATGCCTGTGGGCGGCGTCTTTTGCGCCGTGGGCATCATCGGCAACCTGATTGACCCCTTGCGCATGGAACTGGAGACCGCCCAATGAGCGCCGTGATGATTTCCACGATGGTGCTGTGCTTCGCTCTCACCATCTCAGTGGCCGTATCGATTGGTCTTGCATCCGTCCTCGGCATCCAGGCGTCCAACGCCAACATGCTGATCTCGGTGAAGGAAATGTTCGCCTCGATCAACAAGTTTCCGCTGGCGGCCATCCCCTTCTTCATCCTCGCGGGCAACCTCATGGAGACCGGGGGCATATCGCGCCGCCTGGTGGAATTTGCCAAGAGCATCGTGGGCGGCGTGCAGGGCGGCCTGCCCATGACCTGCGTGCTCACCTGCATGATCTTCGCGGCCGTGTCGGGCTCGTCGGTGGCCACCACGTTTGCCATCGGGGCCATCCTGATCCCGGCGCTCATCAAGCATGGCTACCCCACCAGCTATGCGGCTGCGCTGCAGGCCACCAGTGCCGAGCTGGGCGTGATCATTCCCCCTTCGATCCCGATGATCCTGTACGGCGTGAGCGCCGAAGTGTCGATTGGCGAGCTGTTCATCGCGGGCTTTGGCCCGGGCCTGCTGATCAGCGGCGCGCTGATGCTCTTCGTATGGGCATACTGCAAGTACAAGGGCTGGGGCAAGAACGACGGCGATGGCCGCATGCCTTTTGGCAAGGCCACGCTGCAAGCCGGCTGGGCGCTGCTCATGCCCGTGATCATCCTTGGGGGCATCTACGGCGGCGTGTTCACCCCCACGGAGGCATCGGCCGTGGCGGTGTTCTACGCGCTCATCGTGGGGGTGGTGATCTACCGCGAGATTCGCATCAAAGACCTGTTCGCCATCCTGCGCAAGTCGGCCATCTCGTCGGCGGTGATCATGTTCATCATCGCCAACGCCGGGCTTTTTGCCTTCCTCATCACGCGCGCTGGCGTGCCGGACGCCATCGGCCGCTGGCTGGAAGCCGTGCTGCAGTCCCCCGCGCTGTTCCTGCTGGGCGTGAATGCGGCGCTGTTCGTGATCGGCATGTTCATCGAGACCAGCGCCGCCATCATCGTGCTGGCGCCCATCCTCGCGCCCGTGGCCGTGCACTTCGGTATCGATCCCGTGCACTTCGGCCTCATCATGGTGGTGAACCTGGCGCTGGGCATGATCACGCCACCCTTTGGCGTGAACCTGTTTGCCGCCTGCACGGTGGCCAAGATTTCGCTGGACCGGATCATCAAGCACCTGCTGCCTTTTGTGTGCGTGATCCTGGTGTGCCTGATGGTCATCACCTATGTGCCCTCGATTTCCCTGGCCTTGCGCGACCTGGTCTATGCCAAGTAGGCGTTAGAATCCTGCCCGTCAGGAGAGAGTGCTCCGTCTTCCACGCAAGACGTGCAGCACCGCCGAAGGCGCAGGCAGCAGCCGAACGCTCAGGCAAAAGGACTGGCAACCGCCCGCAGTGATGCGGGCGTTCCCTTGCTGGAGAGAGATGGCCCGCCGCACCCCGTGGTGAGGCCATCCACCGAAGGAGCAAACCGCACGGCCAGCCAGGGCGCTGCGGTGAATCTCTCAGGTAAAGCGGACAGCAGGGCAAATCCCGTGGTCACCTTGTGGCCGCGGCCCCCATTTGCCCCGGAGTTCCGCCTTGACCGCCTCTACCGCCGCCGCTGCCCCCCTGCACACCACGCCCCTGAACGCCCTGCACATCGAGCTGGGCGCCCGCATGGTGCCGTTCGCCGGCTACTCCATGCCCGTGCAGTACCCCGCTGGCCTGATGGCCGAACATGTGCACACCCGCACCGCAGCGGGCCTGTTCGACGTGTCGCACATGGGCCAGCTCAAGCTCGTTGGCACGGATGCGGCCGCCGCATTTGAAACCCTGATGCCCGTGGACGTGATCGACCTGCCCGTGGGCAAGCAGCGCTACGGCCTGCTGCTGACGGACGAAGGCACGGTCATCGATGACCTGATGTTCTTCAACCAGGGGGTGGTGGATGGCGAACCCACGCTGTTTGTCATCGTCAACGGTGCCTGCAAGGTGGGAGACATTGCCCACGTCCAGGCGCGCATCGGCCAGCGCTGCAAGGTGGTGCCCATGCCCGACCACGCGCTGCTGGCGCTGCAAGGCCCGCAGGCCGTCACCGCCCTCGCCCGTCTGGCGCCCGGCGTGGAAAAGCTGGTGTTCATGACCGGAGGTGCCTTCACCATCGCGGGCTGCGACTGTTTTGTGACCCGCAGCGGCTACACCGGCGAAGACGGCTTCGAAATCTCGGTGCCCGCCGCCCAGGCCGACACCCTGGCCCGCGCCCTGCTGGCCCAGCCCGAGGTCAAGCCCATCGGCCTGGGCGCGCGCAATTCGCTGCGCCTGGAAGCCGGCCTGTGCCTGTATGGCAACGATATCGACACCACCACCACGCCGCCCGAGGCCGCGCTGAACTGGGCCATCCAGAAAGTGCGCCGCACCGGTGGCGCACGCGCCGGTGGCTTCCCCGGTGCCGACAAGGTGCTGGCGCAGATCGACAACCCCGCCACCCTGGCGCGCAAACGCGTGGGCCTGGTAGCGCTGGAGCGTGTGCCCGTGCGCGAGCACACCGAGCTGCAAAACACGGACGGCCAGAAGATCGGCGAAGTGACCAGCGGCCTGCTGGGCCCCACGGTGAACGAACCCGTGGCCATGGGCTATGTGGCGCCCGCCTTTGCCGCCATCGGCACGCGTGTGAACGCCATCGTGCGCGGCAAGGCCGTGCCCATGGAAGTGCGTGCCATGCCTTTCACGCCCGCCAACTACTTTCGCGGCTGAAGCAATGACATACCCCCTGAGCCGCCTGCGGCGCCTTCCCCCTGGAAGGGGGACGCCCCGGCGCGGCGGGGCGGCCCTTGCGCGGGGGCGCCGGCATACGCCACGCACGTCGCACACGCCAAGGCATAAACCACGGCCCTTTGCCGCTTACATTGCTGATTCCCTTATTTATCCCGTTGCTTGATTGAGGAGCTTCCCCATGACCGTCAAATTTTCCAAAGAACACGAATGGATCAACACCGCCGACACGGCCGCTGCCGTGGTGGGCATCACCGTGCACGCACAGGATGCCTTGGGCGATGTGGTGTTTGTGGACCTGCCCGAGGTGGGTGCCACCTTCAGCCAGGGTGACGTGGCAGGTGTGGTCGAGTCCGTGAAGGCGGCTGCCGACGTGTACATGCCCGTCACCGGCGAGATCGTGGAAGTGAACGAAGCCCTGCGCGCCGACCCCTCGCTGGCCAACAGCGACCCGCTGAACGCAGGCTGGTTCTTCAAGGTCAAGCTGGCCGATGTGTCCCAGCTCGACGCCCTGATGGACGAGACGGCCTACACGGCCTTTGCCGCCAACGCCTGAGGGCGCCTGGCCCCATCCATCTCCGGTTTCAAAACCATAGCTGGCTGCGCTTGATTCCAGTGAGTATCAAGGAAAAATTCTTTGATACGCCTGGCTGACAAGCGCCAGCAGCTTCTTTTTTCATAGCATCCCGAACGCCCGCCATGACTGCCGCCCTGCCCACCTCCTTGCCGTTGTCCGCGCTGGAAAACGCCGCCGAATTCCTGCCCCGCCACATCGGCATCGACGCAGCGGATGAAGCCCACATGCTGTCCGTGATCGGCGAGGCCTCGCGCCGCGCGCTCATCGACTCCATCGTGCCGCGCTCCATCGCACGCAGCCGCGCCATGGACTTGCCAGCCGCCACCACCGAGGCTGCAGCGCTGGCAGAACTCAAGGCCATTGCGGGCAAGAACAAGGTGCTCAAGAGCTTCATCGGCCAGGGCTACTACGGCACCCACACGCCCGGCGTCATCCTGCGCAACATCCTGGAGAACCCCGCCTGGTACACCGCCTACACGCCCTACCAGGCCGAAATTTCGCAGGGCCGCATGGAGGCGCTGGTCAACTTCCAGACCATGGTGTGCGATTTGACCGGCATGCCCATTGCCAATGCGTCGATGCTCGACGAAGCCACGGCCGCTGCCGAGGCCATGACGCTGGCCAAGCGCTCGGTCAAGAGCAAGAGCAACGTGTTCGTGGTGGCGGGCGACGCCCACCCGCAGACCATCGAAGTGATCCAGACCCGCGCCAAGCCCCTGGGCCTGGAAGTGCGCCTGGCCAACTCGGCCGAAGAATGGAACACCCTGCTGGCAGGCGACTACTTTGCCGTGCTGGCCCAGTACCCGGCCACCAGCGGCCGCATTGACGACCTGCGTGCCGATGTGGAAAAGGCGCATGCCAAGCAGGCCGCCTTCATCGTCGCCGCAGATCTGCTGGCCCTCACGCTCATCACCCCGCCCGGTGAACAAGGCGCCGACATCGTCGTGGGCACCACCCAGCGCTTTGGCATGCCCCTCGGCGCAGGCGGCCCGCCCGCCGCCTTCCTGGCCTG
>CAYXSL010000109.1:0-15175 GCA_964466605.1 uncultured Verminephrobacter sp. | reverse complement strand
GCGCGGGCTACGACCTCACGCGCCTGATGGTGGGCAGCGAAGGCACGCTGGGCGTCATGACCGAGATCACCGTGCGCCTGTACCCGCTGCCCGAGGCCGTGAGCGCCGCCATCTGCTCCTTTCCCAGCATCGAGGCGGCCGTGCGCACCACCATCCAGACCATCCAGATCGGCGTGCCGATTGCGCGCGTGGAGCTCATCGACCACCACACCGTGCGCATGGTGAACGCACACAGCAAGCTCAATCTGCGCGAAGAACCCATGCTGCTCATGGAGTTCCACGGCTCGCCCGCCAGCGTGAAGGAGCAGGCCGAGATGGTGCAGGACATCGCCAGCGAATTCGGCGGCCAGGCCTTTGAATGGGCCAGCACCCCCGAGGAACGCACGCGCCTGTGGACCGCCCGGCACAACGCCTACTTCGCCGCCGTGCAAAGCCGCCCCGGCTGCCGCGCCATCAGCACAGACACCTGCGTGCCCATCAGCCGCCTGGCCGACTGCCTGCTCGAATCGGTGGACGAAGTCGAAGCCAGCGGCATCCCCTACTTCCTCGTCGGCCATGTGGGCGACGGCAACTTCCACTTCGGCTACCTCATCGACCCGAACAGCGCCGAAGAACGCACCCAGGCCGAAGCCATGAACCACACGCTGGTGGCCCGCGCGCTCAGCATGGGCGGCACCTGCACAGGCGAGCACGGCGTGGGCATCCACAAGATGGGCTTTTTGCTGGACGAGACCGGCACCGGCGCGGTGGACATGATGCGTGCCATCAAACGCGCGCTGGACCCGAAGAACATCCTGAACCCGGGGAAAATCTTCGCCTTGTGATTGCTATATTATTTATAGCAATAAACACAATACCATCAGGCGGAGAAGGCCTTTTTTGCTGAGGTTTTGGTGGTTCACTGCGGGCAGGCAACGGGGTGACCGGCCCACCGACGAGTTGCTGCCCATCGCCTCGCGGCGGGGCCTGTGCTGCTGCCACCCCGTTGTCAGCAACATCGCCTACGCTGCGCCCTGTCCGCAGCCCGCACACGCACCCCATGGCCACACGCTCTGTCCCCGCATTGCTCGAAGACATCCGTTTCCTCGGCGAAACCCAGTACGCCATCGTGCAGGCCGTGCGTGCGCTGGTGCTGCAGCCGCCTTTTGAAGCGCCCACGGAAGAGGTGAAATACGGCGGCATCCTGTTTGCCGCGCAAGGGGTGTCGTTCTGCGGCGTGTTCGCCTACCAGGGGCATGTGTCGGTGGAGTTCGGACAGGGTGCGCGCATCAGCGACCCCTTCGGCCACCTGGAGGGCGCGGGCAAGGGGCGCAGGCACCTGAAGCTGCGCTCCATCGACGACCTGGCGCACAAGCAATTGGCGCAGTACCTGCCGCTGGCGCTGGAGGCCGCGCGAGCAAACGCATAGGATGTGCCGCTGCACCCCTTCAGCGGCGCGGGTTCAGCGTGCCCCCCGTGCTGACCCACCAGCCGCCACCGCCCACCGACCCCATCTCTTTTTTCCATGCATATCGCCTTTGTCTCCGACATCCACGGCAACCTCGCGGCCCTTGAAGCCGTGGCGGCCGACATCGCCCGGCATGGTGCCGACCGCGTGGTGAACCTGGGCGACAACCTCTCGGGCCCGCTGCTGCCGCGCGAGACGGCGCAGTGGCTCATGGCGTCGGACTGGCTCTCGCTGGCGGGCAACCACGAGCGCCAGGTGCTGCAGCTGCGCCCGGGCCACGGCGGTGCATCGGACCAGTACGCGCATGCGCAGCTCACCGAGGCCGAATTCGCCTGGATGCGCAGCCTGACGCACACCCTGCGCCTGGACGAAGAGGTGCTGCTGTGCCACGGCTCGCCGCGCAGCGACCACGAATACCTGCTCGAAACGCTGGACGGCCCCACGCTGCGCGCCGCCACCCCGGCCGAGATCGACGAGCGCCTGGCAGGGCAATACGCCCCACTGATTGCCTGCGGCCACACCCATGTGCCGCGCCAGGCGCGGCTGGGGGCAGGCATCTTGCTGGTCAACCCCGGCAGCGTGGGCCTGCAGGCCTATGGCGACGACCACCCTGTGGCGCACAAGGTAGAGAACGGCACGCCGGATGCGTGTTACGCCATTGCGGAGCGCACAGCCCAGGGCTGGCAGGTGGCGCACCACCGGGTGCCTTACAACCACGAGCCCATGGCAGTGCTGGCGCAAAAGAATGGCAGACCGGAGTGGGCCCACGCGCTGCGCACGGGACTCATGCCTGTGTGAAGAGCTGCGCGCGGTCAGCCATGCACCGCGCGGGAATCGGCGGGCGCCTGCGCCCGGTTGTTCGTGCCGTAGTCACGCACCACCGCCGCCACGCGCAGCCGGTAGTCGGCCAACACATGGTCGCGCCCGGCCGCCTGGGTGCTGCGGTGCGCCTCCTGCTGGCGCCAGCGGGCCACGGCCTCCTCGTCGCGCCAGAAGGACAGCGACAGCAGCTTGCCAGGCGCGCTCAGGCTCTCGAAGCGCTCGATGGAAACAAAGCCGTCGATCTGCGCCAGCAGCGGCTTGAGCGCTGCTGCGGCATCCAGATAGGCTCCGCACTGGCCCGGCGCGGGTGTCACCTCGAAGATCACGGCCATCATGTGGCGGCCCCTTGCGGATGGGCAGGCAGGCCCAGCGTGCCTTCCACGCCCTGGGTGAAGGTGCGCTCCTCGCGCAGGATGAAGCGCTTGTCCTGCGCCATCGCAAAGTTGGCGCGGCCTTCGGGGTCGGCGCGCAGGCGGGTGCGGTAGGCCTCGTAGGCGGCCAGCGAATCGAAGCCGATGAGGCCCCAGGCCTCGTAGTTGCTGCCCTCATGCGGCAAGAAGTAGCCCAGCAGGTGGCCGCCGCAGCGGGGAATGATCTGGCCCCAGCGGCGTGCGTATTCGGCGAACAGTTCGCGCTGGAAGGGGTCGATGTCGTAGCGGATGAAGCAGGTGATCATGGTGTTCCAAAGTCCGGGGTTGGCAAGGGCTTCACGATAGGCCGTTGACGGGCACAGATGGTTCGCCCAAGATCGAACCATGAAAGACGGCCCCCACATCGCGCGCATTGCCGCGCTCATCGGCGACAGCGCACGCGCCGAGGTCCTCAGCGCGCTGATGGCCGACCGCGCACTCACGGCCACCGAGCTGGCCGACATCGCGGGCGTGACCAAACAGACCATCAGTGCCCACCTCGCCAAGCTGCTCGACGCCGGGCTGGTGGCGGTGGAAAGCCAGGGCCGGCACCGCTACTTCCGGCTGGCCGACCGCGACGTGGCGCAGCTGCTGGAGTCGCTGATGAACGTGGCCTTCCGCGCCGGTGCCGTGCGCCTGCGCGCCAGCCCGCGCGAACCGGCCCTGCGCCGCGCTCGCGTGTGCTACGACCACCTGGCGGGCGAGGTGGGCGTGCAGCTGCACGAGGCGCTGCTGCGCCAGGGCTATCTGCACGCCGCCGAGGGCGGCCTGGCCGTGACGCCAGCGGGCGCCGAGTGGTTCGCGCACCAGGGCATCGACACCACCGCAGCCGCACGCCAGCGGCGCATGCTGTGCCGCCCCTGCCTGGACTGGAGCGAGCGGCGCCACCACCTGGGCGGCGCCTTGGGCGCGGCACTGCTGCAGCGCTTGCTGGAACGCGGCTGGGCCCGGCGCGACAAGGATTCGCGGGTGCTGCATTTCTCTGCCGAGGGCGAGCTGGCCCTGCGCGCCTGGCTCGCGCCCGCTGCGGGCGAGGCCGCCAGCAATGAACCACCCCGCCCCCTTGCGGCCCGGGGCCGGTCCGGCCGATGAAAACCTTGGCACTGTTTGTGGCCACCGCCTTGGCCGAGATCGTGGGCTGCTACCTGCCATGGCTCTGGCTGCGCCAGGGCAAGCCGGTGTGGCTGCTGCTGCCTGCGGCCGTGAGCCTGGCGCTGTTTGCCTGGCTGCTCACGCTGCACGACACCGCTGGCGCAGGCCGCGTGTATGCGGCCTACGGCGGGGTCTACATCGGTGTGGCGCTGGCCTGGCTGTGGGCCGTGGATGGCATCCAGCCCACGCCGTGGGATGTGGCGGGGGTGCTGGTGGCGCTCGCAGGCATGGCGATCATCATGTTCCAACCCATGAAGTGAACACCCCCTGAGTCGCCTTCGGCGCCTCCGCCCCGCCTGCGGGAGGGGGCGCGGGCCTGCACCGCGCCAGTTTCGAATACTGCGGCGCTCGGGCCTCAGTTCACCTTGATGAGGCGCCAGTCAATGCGGTTGTCCGGCCGCTGCACCAGCTCCACGTTTTTCTTCATGGCCCAGGCCAGCATCTGGTTGTGCAGGGGGATGTTGGCCACGGTGTCGTTCTGCAGCTGCAGGCCTTCGGTCAGCAGGCGGTTGCGCACGGGCTGGTCGGTCTCGGTTTTCACGCGGTCCACGATGTAGTCCATGCGTTCGTTGCTGTAGCGGCCCAGGTTGTAGTTGCCGTCACCGCCCGTGGTCTTGGTGCGGGTGAGTGACTGCAGGGTGTACAGCGCATCTAACGTGGGCACGCCCCAGCTGAGCAGCGCAATGCTGGCCTCGTGCCGCTGGGCCATGGGGTAGTAGGTGACTGAGGGCAGCGTGCGCAGCTTGGCCTTCACGCCCACGCGCGACCACATCGAGGTGATGGCCTGGCACAGCTCCTCGTCCTGGATGATGGCGTTGTTGCTGCAGGCAAAGTCCACCTCGAAGCCGTCCTTGTAGCCTGCCTCGGCCAGCAGCGCCTTGGCGGCGTTGGGGTCGTACGGCAGGCGCTTGTCGGCGGCTTCCGTCCAGCCGTTGACCAGCGGCGACACCATGGCCCCCGTGGGCTTGGACATGCCGCGCATGGTCACGCGCTGCAGCGTGGCGCTGTCGATGGCCTGGTAGAGCGCCTTGCGCACGCGCAGGTCCTTGAGCGGGTTCTTGCCCTTGATGTTGCTGCCCACCAGCTCGTCGCGGAACTGGTCCATGGCGAGGTACACGGTGCGGTTCTCCACCATCTCCATGACCTTGAGATTGGGATTGGCCTTGATGCGGGCCAGATCCTGGATGCTGGTGTCGCGCACCATGTCCACCTCGCCCGACAGCAGCGCGGCAATGCGCGTGGCTTCGGACTTGATGGGGGTGAAGGTGATCTCGGTCACATTGCCTTCGGCCTTGCCTGCGTTCCACCAGTGGGGGTTGGCCGTGAACACGATCTTCTGATCGGGCACCCATTCCTTGAGCACAAACGGCCCGGTGCCCATGGCATTGCGGTGGGAGAAGGTTTCCTCCTTGGCCTTGATGTCCTTGGGCTCGACCGAGTTGTGTTTCTCGGCCCACGCCTTGCTCATCACGCGCAGCTCGGTGAGCTGGTTCAGGATCACCGGGTTGGGGTTCTTCAGGAAGATGTCGATGGTCTCGCCGTCCACCTTGGCAATGCGGTCCATGCCCTGGGTGTAGATGGAGTAGGTGGACGTCCGGCTCATCGCGCGCTGCAGCGAATAGACCACGTCGTCGGCCGTCATGGCCGAGCCGTCGCTGAACTTCACGCCCTGGCGCAGCTTCACGCGTAGCTGCGTGGGGCTGACCTGCTGCCACGAGGTGGCCAGCAGCGGCTCGACCTTGAGCGTGCGGCTGTTGAACATCACCAGCGACTCGTACACGGCCGCATGGATGCCGTTGCCCAGCGCGCTGTTCTGCGAATGGATATCCATGCTCTGGATGTCGGTGGAGCCTGCCCACTTGAACGGTTTTGCCGACACAGCGGGAGCAACGGTTGCCAGGGCCAGGGTGGCGGCCGCAAGCAGGGAACGCGTGAATTGCATGGCGAAATTTCCTTGTTGAAATAGGAGAACCGGCAATATGCAGCAGGAAACAGGCCAGCCCAAGCCCCCACGCGCCATGTGTGGCACGGGCGATGCAAGCCCCGTGTCGGGACCGATTGCGCGCCGGGTGCGGCTGGGATAAAAGGGCTGTGGCCGGCCGGTGCACCGGCGGCTACGGCACTGACTGGACCGGGTAGCGCACGCCATCGCGCTCAGCGCCCACCTGCAGCAGGTTGATCACCCCCATCACATCGTCCACCAGCCACACTGCTTTCTCCAGCGCCTCGGCTTGGGCCTGCGACTGCACACAACCCATCAAGGTGACCAGCCGCCGCTCGCCCAACACCCACACGCTGGTGTCGTCAAAGCGGCCGTCCTGCTGGATGTAGCGCTGCACACGCGGGATGATCTCGGCGTCGTAGAGGTACGAGTTGGGCAGGCGGCAGCGCCCCACGCGGTGGCAGCTGCCGCCGTGTTGCGATCGCACATGCGCCAGCTCGCGCACCTCGGCCTGGGTGTAGAGCGGGCCTGCGGGTACGGGGCACTGTGCAATGGCATGGGTTGCCTGGACGAAGGGGTCGTTGAAGGCGTTGAAGGCGTTGGTGCGCGGCGGGCCGCCTGAAGGGGCCTGGGCAGCGGCAGCTGCAGCCCACAGAACCATTGCCGGGCCGACCAGCAAGGCACACAGCGACCGATACGACGGATGCAAGCGCATGGAGGGATCCCCGGCTGCGGGCCAGCGCCGCAGGCGACCGCCATCGTACGGGGGGGTTGTTCTGCGGTAAAGACAGCCGCCGGGGGCAGAACGCGGCACCGTCCTGCAGACGGCGCAACCCGCAGCGGAATGATGGAGGGCGCGCTTTGGCAGCGTGACGTCCCCACTGACCAAACGCTTCACTATGGATAGCTTATGAAGCATGCAAGACCAGCGCCTGCGGTAGATTGAATTCCACAAGGGCCTGCAACACCCCGCCGCACAAACCCGGGCGGCCCCACCGACTTTGCCTTGCCGCCTACGATGCCACACGCATGTCCAGCAACGAATTGATCGTCCACCGCCCCGAAGGCCTGTACTGCCCGCCCGGCGACTTCTACATCGACCCCTGGCGGCCGGTGGAGCGGGCCGTGATCACGCACGCGCACTCGGACCATGCGCGCATGGGCTCAGCCCACTACCTGGCACACGAGGGCAGCGCAGGCACGCTGCGCAACCGGCTGGGCACGCACATCGATCTGCAGACGCTGGCGTATGGCGAGGCCATGGCCCACCACGGCGTGCGCGTGTCGCTGCACCCGGCCGGGCATGTGCTGGGGTCGGCCCAGGTGCGCATCGAACACGGCGGCCAGGTGTGGGTGGCCTCGGGCGACTACAAACTTGAAGACGACGGCACCTGCGCGCCGTTCGAGCCGGTGCGCTGCCACACCTTCATCACCGAATCGACCTTTGGCCTGCCCATCTACCGCTGGCCAGCACAGGCCGCGCTGTTCGCCGACATCAACGCCTGGTGGGCCGCGAATGCAGCGGCGGGCAAGGCCAGCGTGCTGTATGCGTATGCCTTTGGCAAGGCGCAGCGGCTGCTGCATGGCGTAGATGCTAGCATTGGGCCCATCGTGGTGCATGGCGCGGTGGAGCCGCTCAACGCCGTGTACCGCGCGGCGGGAGTGGACCTGCCGCCCACGCTTCGCGTGACGGACCCAGGCCTCACCAAGGCCGACCTGAAACGTGCGCTGGTGCTGGCGCCGCCCTCGGCGGCGGGCACGCCCTGGCTCAAGCGCTTTGGTGAGTTTTCAGACGCGTTTGCCAGCGGCTGGATGCTGGTGCGCGGCGCACGCCGACGCCGGGGCGTGGACCGGGGCTTTGTGATGAGCGACCACGCCGACTGGCCCGGCTTGCAGAAAGCCATTGGCGCCACGGGCGCCGAGCGCGTCATCGTGACCCACGGCAGCACGGCGGTGATGGTGCGCTGGCTGTGCGAACAGGGGCTGGACGCCCAGGTGTTTGCCACCGAATACGGCGCCGATGACAACGAGGACGATGCGGGGGCTGCGCCCGAACCAAGCAGCGAAACCGCACCGGAGGCAGCCGCATGAAGGCCTTTGCCCAGCTGTTCCAGGCGCTCGATGCCACCACTGCGCAGTCGGCCAAACTTGCGGCACTGGTGGCTTACCTGCGCGTGGCGCCGCCCGCCGATGCAGCCTGGGCCATCTATTTTCTGGCCGGAGGCAAGCCCCGCCAGATGGTGCCCACCAAGCGCCTGAAGGCGCTGGCCCAAGAGGCTGCGGGCCTGCCCGAGTGGCTGTTTGAAGAAAGCTACCAGGCCGTGGGCGACCTGGCCGAAACCCTGGCCCTGCTGCTGCCACCCCCCGCCCAGCCCACCGAGCTGGCATTGGCCGAATGGATGGCCCAGCTGCTGCCCCTGCGCGCGCAGCCTCCCGATGAGGCCGACGCACGTCTGCGCACGCAATGGAACATGCTGGCGCCCGAGCAGCGCTTTGTGTACTTCAAGCTCATCACCGGCAACTTCCGCGTGGGGGTGTCGCGCCTGCAGGTCACGCAGGCACTGGCCACCGTGAGCGGGCTGGACGCCAAACGCATCGCCCACCGGCTGATGGGCTACACGCAAATCGGCCGCCAGCCGCAGGCCGCCGACTACCAGGCGCTGATCGCGCCGGTGGACGATGATGCGGGCACGCCGGACGCCACCGATGCGGGCCAGCCCTACCCGTTCTTCCTGGCCCACCCGTTCAACCAGCCCGTGGCCGAGATGCCCGCACTGCTGGGCACGCCCGGCGACTGGCTGGTGGAATGGAAGTGGGACGGCATCCGCGCGCAGATCGTGCGCCGCGCGGGCGCGGTGTGGATCTGGTCGCGCGGCGAGGAGCTGGTGACCGACCGCTTCCCCGAACTGGCCGAGGCCGCGATGGCGCAGCTGGCCGATGGCACGGTGGTCGATGGCGAGATCCTGGTGTGGCTGCCGGGTGAGCCCCAGCCCCGCCCCTTTGCAGACCTGCAAAAACGCCTGGGCCGCAAGACGCTGACCCCCAAGCTGCTGCGCGAGCTGCCCGTGGTGCTGGTCACCTACGACCTGCTCGAACACGCGGGGCAGGACCTGCGCCCCGAGCCGCAGCACGCGCGGCGCGCGTTGCTGGAGGCCGCGCTGCAGCCGCCGCCGGATGCGTCCAAAGAAGCACCCCCAAACACCGAACCGTTCTCGCTGAGCCTGTCGAAGCGCGGTGCAGGACTTCGACAAGCTCAGTCCGAACGGTTGGTGGGGTTTGACCGGGATCCCCCATCTTCAGCCGCACCCCCATCACAGCAAACCCTGCGCCTGAGCGCTTTGCTGCACGGCGCCGACTGGCCAGACCTGGCACGCCAGCGCGAGGCTGCGCGCAGCATGGGCACCGAGGGCTTCATGCTCAAGCACCGCAACGCGCAGTACGGCGTGGGCCGCACCAAGGATGTGGGTGTGTGGTGGAAGTGGAAGATCGACCCGATGAGCGTGGACGCGGTGCTCATCTACGCCCAGCGCGGCCACGGGCGGCGGGCCAGCCTGTACACCGACTACACCTTTGCCGTGTGGACCGGGCCGCAGGACGACCCCGACCGGCAACTCGTGCCTTTCGCCAAGGCCTATTCGGGCCTGACGGACGCCGAGATTGCGCAGGTGGACGCCATCATCCGCAAGACCACGCGCGAGAGCTTTGGCCCCGTGCGCAGCGTGGACGCGACGCTGGTGTTTGAGCTGGGCTTCGAGGGCATTGCGAAGAGCCCGCGCCACAAAAGCGGCATTGCGGTGCGTTTTCCGCGCATGCTGCGCTGGCGCCAGGACAAGCCCGTGGCCGAGGCCGATACCCTGCAAACGCTGGCGGCCCTGCTTCCGGGGCAGGACACGGCCGCATGAGCACGGCCCACCGCCCGCGCAAGCCCCTGCCCCCGGTGGCACCGGGTGCCGCAGCCGCGTGGATGGCCGCACGCGGCTGGCAGCCCTTCGCATTCCAGCAAGAGGTGTGGCGCGCGCTGGGCGAGGGCCGCTCGGGCCTGCTGCATGCCACCACGGGCGCGGGCAAGACCTATGCGGTGTGGCTGGGCGCACTGCAGCACCTCGCGCAGGCCGGTACCGCGCAGGTGTGGGAAGAGGCGTCCAACGCCCGCACGGCCCTGCGCACACGGCGCGCTGCGGCACCGCCCCTCACGGTGCTGTGGATCACGCCCATGCGCGCGCTGGCCGCCGACTCGCTGCGCGCACTGCAGGCACCGCTGGCCGACCTGGCGCCCGGCTGGACCAGCGGGCTGCGCACCGGCGACACCGCGAGCAGCGAGCGCGCTGCACAAGACCGGCGCCTGCCCACGCTGCTGGTGACCACGCCCGAAAGTGTCTCGCTGCTGCTGGCCCGCGCGGATGCCCGCGAACGTCTGGCCAGCGTGCAGCTGGTGGTGGTGGACGAGTGGCATGAGCTGGTGGGCAACAAGCGCGGCGTGCAGGTGCAACTGGCGCTGGCGCGTCTGTCGGGCTGGAACCCGCAGCTTCAGGTGTGGGGCATGTCGGCCACGCTGGGCAACCTGAAGGAGGCCCTGCACACCTTGCTGCCCCAGCCCGCGACCAGCGCACCGGGCGCGCCGCACCCACCGCCCGCCCTGCTGGTGCAGGGCCGCATTGACAAGCGGCTGGAGGTACAGGTGATGCTGCCCGCGCGCGCCGACCGCTTTGCGTGGGCGGGCCACATGGGGCTGAGCCTGCTGCCACAGGTGGTGCAGTCGATCGAAGCGGCGGCGTCCACCCTGGTGTTCACCAACACCCGGTCTCAGGCGGAGCGCTGGTACCAGGCGCTGCTGGAGGCGCGGCCCGACTGGGCGGGCACCATCGCACTGCACCATGGGTCGCTGGGGCACGAGGTGCGCGACTGGGTGGAGCAGGGCCTGAAGGCCGGGCAGCTCAAGGCCGTGGTCTGCACATCGAGCCTGGACCTGGGTGTGGACTTTTTGCCGGTGGAGCAGGTGCTGCAGATCGGCTCGGCCAAGGGCGTGGCGCGGCTGGTGCAGCGCGCAGGCCGCTCGGGCCATGCGCCGGGGCGCAGCTCCAGCATCACGCTGGTGCCCACGCACAGCCTGGAGCTGGTGGAGGCCGCCGCCGCGCGCCACGCGCTGGCGCAGGGCCGCATCGAAGACCGGCACACGCCGCGTGCGCCGCTCGATGTGCTGGTGCAGCACCTGGTCACCATCGCGCTGGGCGGCGGTTTTGTGCCCGATGCGCTGCTGGCCGAGGTGCGCCGCGCACCGGCCTACGCTACCTTGGCCGACAACGACTGGCAGTGGGCGCTGCAGTTCGTACGCCAGGGCGGCGCGTCGCTGGCCACCTACCCCGACTTTCACCGCGTGGTGCCGGACGACGAAGGTATCTGGCGCATGCCCGATGCGCGCCTGGCCCGCCGCCACCGCAGCAACATCGGCACCATCGTGAGCGACGCCAGCATGCAGGTGCAGTTTGTGAGCGGCGGGCGACTGGGTTCGGTGGAAGAGAGCTTCATCGCGCGGCTGCGCAAGGGCGATGTGTTCATGTTCGCGGGCCGCCTGCTGGAGCTGGTGCGCACCCAGCAGATGACGGCCTATGTGCGCATCGCCCCCAGGGGCAGCGCCGCGCTGCCACGCTGGAACGGCGGGCGCATGCCGCTGTCGAACACGCTGGCCGATGCCATGCTGGAGCAGCTGGCGCAGGCCGAGCGCGGCGAGTTCACCACGCCCGAGATGCGCTGCGCCCAGCCGCTGCTGGAGCTGCAGCAGGCCTGGTCGGCCCTGCCCACCCCGGGCCGCCTGGTGGCCGAGACCCTGCACACGCGCGAGGGCTGGCACCTGTACCTGTACCCGCTGGCGGGCCGCCTGGTGCATCTGGGCCTGGCTGGGCTGCTGGGCTGGCGCGCGTCGCAGCAGGTGTCCAACACCTTCTCCATCGCGGTCAACGACTACGGGCTGGAACTGCTGTCGGCCAAGCCCGTAGACTGGCCCACGCTGCTGCCGCGCCTGATCGGCGAGGGCACGCACACCACCATCGGCAGCGGGCTCGAAGACGAAGTGCTGGCCAGCCTGAACGCCACCGAGATGGCGCGCCGGCGCTTTCGCGAGATCGCACGCATCGCAGGGCTCATCTTCCAAAGCCACCCCGGCGAGCAGCGCAACAGCCGCCAGCTGCAGGCGTCGTCTTCGCTGTATTACGACGTGTTTGCGCAGTACGACCCGGGCAACCTACTGCTGGCCCAGGCGCGCGCCGAGCTGCTGGCCAACGAACTCGACATGGACCGCCTGGCGCGCACGCTGCGCAGCATGCAGGCGCAGACGCTGTCCATCTACGCGCTGGAGCGCCCCACGCCGTTTGCCCTGCCGCTGATGGTGGAACGCTTTCGCGAGCGCCTGAGCACCGAGACCCTGGCCGACCGGCTGGCGCGCATGGTGCAGGCGCTGGAGCGGGCGGCCGACGCCACCACGGGCACCCGCCTTGCGCAGCACCCTGTGCAGTCCGCAGACATGGCATGGGACATCCCGGAAGGCTCCGCGAGCTCGGCACGGCGCGCGCGCCGGGACCCGGCCGGGGATGCCCCCCGCCGCGCCCGCAGACGCCACGGATTCTGAGCACGATGACCTCGCTGACCCTCCCCACGCTCCCCACGGGTGCGCACGGCATCACCCTGCCCTGCGGCACCGCGCTGCAGCTGCTGCCCGAGCGCGCCCTGTGGTGGCCCGGTGCACGCACGGTGCTGGTGGCGGATGTTCATTTCGGCAAGGCGGCCACCTTCCGCCGCGCGGGCCAGCCGGTGCCCCATGGCACCACCGCCGACAACCTGGCGCGGCTGGATGCGGTGCTGGCCACCACGGGGGCCGACCACCTGGTGTTTCTGGGCGACTTTCTGCACGCGCGCAGTGGCGCGGCCGATGCGCTGTGGCAGCAGCTGCTGCCCTGGCGCCAGCGCCATGCCCGCGTGGCAATGACACTGGTGCGTGGCAACCACGACCAGCATGCGGGCGACCCGCCGCCCGCGCTGGCGATGGCGCTGGTCAACGAGCCCTGGTTGCCCTGTGCCGACGTGCCGGTGCTGGCCTGCCACCATCCGCAGGTGGTTGCGGGCCACACGGTGCTTGCGGGGCACCTGCATCCCACGCTGCGCCTGCGCGGCCCGGCGCGGGATGCGCTGCAGGCGCCGTGTTTTGGGTGGGGCGACGGGCAGCTGGTCCTGCCCGCCTTCGGGGCCTTCACCGGCACGGCGCCCGACACGCTGCCCGGACACTGGATGCGGTTTGCCACCCTTCCTGGCCGCGTGGTGGCCGTTCCGGGGGGGGTTTCATAGGGTCTTCCAGGGGATGGCGCGCAAGCGCCCGGGCGGTCAAACTGCAGGGGGCCGCAGGGTGATTACCACCTATTTGGTGAAAAAAATTGCCCTGGGCTTATGATAATTTTGCATTGTGAGATTCGATTGCAAAAACAGGGGTCACCGACAGCCCCGAGCAAGGAGAATCAGAGAGCATCCGCGTTTGGCCCCGCTGTGACCCAGCCGGGGGCATTTACATACTCTGTTTCGTGAGACAAGCCATGACGACCCAGCAACCGACCATCATCTACACCCTGACCGACGAAGCCCCCCGTCTGGCCACGGCTTCCTTTCTGCCCCTGATCCGCACGTTCGCCGCGCCTGCAGGCATCAACGTCACGGAATCCGACATCTCGGTGGCCGCCCGTGTGCTGGGTGAGTTCCCCGAGTTCCTGAAGGAAGAGCAGCGCGCCCCCAACACCCTGGCCGAGCTGGGCAAGAAGACGCTGCAGCCCGATGCCAACATCATCAAGCTGCCCAACATCAGCGCATCCGTCGCGCAGCTCAAGGCGGCCGTGGCCGAGCTGCAGGCCAAGGGCTACGCCCTGCCCGACTACCCCGACCAGCCCAAGGACGACAAGGAAAAGGAAATCAAGGCCCGCTACGGCAAGTGCATCGGCTCGGCCGTGAACCCCGTGCTGCGCGAAGGCAACTCGGACCGCCGCGCGCCCAAGGCCGTGAAGGAATACGCGCGCAAGAACCCGCACAGCATGGCCGAGTGGAGCCAGGCCTCGCGCTCGCACGTCTCGCACATGCACGCGGGCGACTTCTACCACGGCGAAAAGTCCATGACGCTGGACCGCGCCCGTGACGTGAAGATGGAGCTGATCACCAAGAGCGGCAAGACCCTCATCCTCAAGCCCAAGGTTTCGCTGCTCGACCGCGAAGTGATCGACAGCATGTTCATGAGCAAGAAGGCGCTGCTGGCCTTCTACGAAAAGGAAATCGAAGACGCGCGCAAGACCGGCGTGATGTTCTCGCTGCACGTGAAGGCCACGATGATGAAGGTGTCGCACCCCATCGTGTTCGGCCACTGCGTGCGCATCTTCTACAAGGACGCGTTCGCCAAACACGCCAAGACCTTTGAAGAGCTGGGCGTGAACGTGAACAACGGCATGGTCGATCTGTACAGCAAGATCGAAACCCTGCCCCAGAGCCAGCGCGACGAGATCAAGCGCGACCTGCACGCCTGCCACGAGCACCGCCCCGAGCTGGCCATGGTCGATTCCGCCAAGGGCATCACCAACTTCCACTCGCCCAACGACATCATCGTGGACGCCTCCATGCCCGCGATGATCCGCAACGGCGGCAAGATGTGGGACGCCAACGGCCGCCTGAAGGACGTGAAGGCCGTGATGCCCGAATCGACCTTTGCCCGCATCTACCAGGAGATCATCAACTTCTGCAAGTGGCACGGCGCGTTCGACCCCAAGACCATGGGCACGGTGCCCAACGTGGGCCTGATGGCGCAGCAGGCCGAAGAGTACGGTTCGCACGACAAGACCTTCGAGATCGCCGAAGACGGCGTGGCCAACATCACTGACCTGGCCACCGGCGAAGTGCTGCTGTCGCAGAACGTGGAAGCCGGCGACATCTGGCGCATGTGCCAGGTCAAGGACGCGCCGATCCGCGACTGGGTCAAGCTGGCCGTGAGCCGTGCGCGCAACTCCGGCATGCCGGTGGTGTTCTGGCTCGACCAGTACCGCCCGCACGAGGCGCAGATGATCACCAAGGTCAAGATGTACCTGCACGAGCACAACACAGCGGGCCTGGACATCCAGATCATGAGCCAGGTGCGCGCCATGCGTTACACGCTGGAGCGCGTGATCCGTGGGCTTGACACCATCAGCGCCACCGGCAACATCCTGCGCGACTATTTGACCGACCTGTTCCCCATCATGGAACTGGGCACCAGCGCCAAGATGCTGTCCATCGTGCCGCTGATGGCCGGCGGTGGCATGTACGAAACCGGTGCCGGTGGCTCGGCGCCCAAGCACGTGCAGCAACTGGTGGAAGAAAACCACCTGCGCTGGGACTCACTCGGCG